>JBGPDI010000015.1:0-55383 GCA_041482215.1 Candidatus Acidiferrum sp.
CAAGACAAAGCCGATGACCAGCCAGCGCACTTGCTTCATGTGCATGCCGGCGAGGGAGCTGCCGTGCGTTGCGGAATAAATTTCTATTACGCCGAGGGCGCAAATGGCCGCGAGAATGGCGAGGAGCCACCAGTCGTAATCGCGTGTTCCGGGTGCGTCTTTCATCGAAGAATCCGATCGTTCATTTCTTTAGAAAACTAAGTCTTTCAATTCAGCCGAACCTCGAAAATCTTCGCTTCAAATTTACTATCGTCGTAAAGCCATTACCGCTCGGGATCCGTAGCCGCACGCGCGGGTACGATCGCGGCCGTTTCTTCGGGCTTCAGCGCGGCGCGCGGAGCAGTCGCGACTGGAACTGACTGCTTCGCAGGTGGTTCGCTCTTGCTCTCGGCGGTGTACTGGCCTTGCGTCTTCTTATTCTTCTTGTCGTAGTAAGTTTTGATGATGTCTTTGACTACGGGACCGGCGGCTTCGCCGCCGTGTTTTCCGCTTTCTTGTACCAGCACGGCGACAACAATGTCCGGGTTGCGTTTCGGCGCGTACCCTACAAACCAGGCATTGTCTTCAAACTTTTTCTGTTTCCCAAATTTTTCGCGCGTGGCGTAACCGATCACCTGAGCAGTTCCTGATTTTCCGCTGACTTCGATTCCAGGCAGCCTGACGTTTCTGGCCGTTCCTCCGTCTTCGTTCACCACCCCGTACATCGCGTCGGTTATTTTCTCGACGGTCGGCTGGGAGAGTGCGAAGCGCTCTTCACTAACGTTCGGCGCGTCCTTCAGCAGATGAGGTTGTTTGAAAACACCGCCCATGGCGATCCCGCCAATCATGCGCGCGAGCTGCAGCGGGGTGGTGATGACGGCGCCCTGGCCGATGGCCACCGAAATCGTTTCACCGGCATACCATTTGCGATGATAGACGCGCTGCACCCATTCTTCGGAAGGCATGAGCCCTTCCTTTTCGTCTGGCAGATCGATTCCGGTCTTACGGCCGAGGCCGAACTTGGTGCCGTAATAGGAGAGGCGGTCAATGCCCAGACGCATTCCCACGTTGTAGAAGAAGATGTCACAAGATTCGAGAATCGCTTTGTGCAAACCCGCCACACCGTGAGAGCCCTTCCCGAAAATGTAGCATTTGAACTGCCGCCCGTAGAAAGTGGCGTAGCCGGGGCAAAACGTCGTGAAGTTTTCCGGAGGATTTTTGTCTTCCAGCATCGCGGTCGCGGTTATGATTTTGAAAACCGATCCTGGGGCAAGCTGGGCCTGAATGGCGCGATTTAGCAAAGGCTTTTGTGGATCCTCGTTTAGATTTTTCCAGTCGTCGTTCGAGATGCGCACGGCGAAATCGTTGGGATCCAGCGCGGGATGGCTGACCATCGCCAAGACCTCTCCGGTGCGCGGGTCAAGTGCCACGACGGCACCGGGACGCGCTCCCAGGGACTGCTCGGCAATTTGCTGCAAGTCGTAATCAATGGTCAGCTGAATCTGCTTGCCGGGGATCGCTTCTTGCGTGGAGAGGCGGCCGACTTCCTTGCCGACGCTGTTTACAATGACGCGGCGCATGCCGTCGGTGCCTTGAAGCGAATCGTTGTACTGGCGTTCCAAGCCGGTCTTTCCTGCGAAGTCACCAGGGCGCAGCTTGCCGTTGCTCGATTCGATCTGTTGCTCGCTGACTTCACCGACGTAGCCCGCTGCGTGTGCGAGGAATCCACCAGGCAGGTAACGCCTGCGCGAAACGGAAATCATTTCAAGGACGGGGATGTCCGAGCGGTGCGATTCGATGAAAGCGATGTCCGCGGCGGAAGCATCGGGCTTGATGATGATGGGCTGGAATTTGGGCAAGTTCTTAGTATTAAAGAGCTGTTCTCGCAAATCAGGCAGCGGGATAGAGAGGCCATCGGAGATGCCGGGAAGGAACTTTTCAACCAGGGCCGGATCATCGCGAAGCAGAAGGACGCTGAAAGAAGGGCGATTGTCCACCAGAACGCGGCCATCGCGATCGAGCATGCGGCCACGCGGCGCGATTACCGGAATGTAACGCACGCGGTTGCGCTCGGCCATCGAGCTATACCTATCGGCGTCGATGACCTGAAGCTTCCAGAAGCCGATGAGCAACACGCCGATCATTCCTACAATGATGTAGGAAGCCACGGCGAGCCGCCCTTGCGGCAATCGATTGTCATTGCGAAACGAGTACGACACGAAAACCCCGCGCGCGAGTATTTCCAGGGCGATTGGCCCGGTCCGGCGCTATTCGAATAAAAGTTGCCAGACTAAACTCGCGTCACGAAAAAATCTACAGCGTGGGTTTCGAGTGGACCCCTTACGACAGGGCCTAACCGAAAAATGTCCGTCGAAAATTTCCTCGAACCTGCCTGCTGCAGGCAGGCCTGGGAACCGAAAAAATCTCCCGGAGCGCCCGAATCACCGCTGGACTTATGCTGCGTGAGGCAGCAAGAGTCTTTTCCAACGTACCACCTGGTGGAAAGGGCCGCAAGCCGTCCCGGAGGACAGGTTCCAAGAGTGCATTGGTTTTCTTGCGCGGCGGCGATGTTGAGTTTGTTGCCGTGGCTGCGGGTATCACGCTATCGTAGGCAGTTCAATGATGAGCGATGGAATGAATAGGGAAAGACCTCTGCGGCTGGCGTTGATCGGAATGTCCGGGACTGGGAAGACATTCTGGACAAAGAAGTTAGCAGCGAGTGGGTATCCCACCGTTTCGTGCGACGACCGTATCGAGGGGCGGTTGGCACCACGGCTGGCTGCCGATGGACACGCGGGGATCAATGGCGTTGCGGCGTGGATGGGCTGGCCAGACTCCGCGAGATACGCGGGGCGCGAGTCTGAGTACCTGGCCGAGGAAATTCATACGCTTGATGAAATATTGACGGAGCTCGTGAAGCAGCCGCAGAAAAGTTTGGTGCTGGATACCACGGGAAGCGTGATTTATACGGGGAACAATTTGCTGATGCGGTTGCGGCGGCAGATGACCATCGTGTATCTGGCGGCGTCCGCGGAAGAGCAACAACTCTTGATCGAAAGATATTTGAACGATCCGAAGCCGGTTTTGTGGCGCGGCGCGTTTCAGGCGAAGCCGGGAGAAAAACCGCGCGATACGGTAGCGCGATGTTATCCGGCGTTGATTGCGGCGCGGCGCCAAAGCTATGAGGCGCTGGCGCATTGCACACTGCAAGTTGCGGCGCTGCGCGATGGATCGCTTGATGTCGAAGCGTTTCTAAAAATGATTCAGGACAAAACAGAGAGCATGCGATGAGCGGGATTCATTGAGGTACCGAAGCACATCGCGAGAAGCTCCGCTTACGTCGCTGCGCGGGGCGGTGCTGCGCGGACTCGCGCCCGATGGCGGCTTGTACATGCCGGCAGAGATTGCGCGACATTCGCCGGAAGAGCTGGAGGAATTTCGCCGGCTGCCGTTCACGGAAGTCTGCTTTCGCGTGGTGCGCCCGTTTGCGACGCCCGATGTCCCGGAAGAAGTCCTGTGGCAAGTGGTCAGTGAGGCGATCAATTTTCCGGTGAACATGGTTTCGCTTTCGCCGGGATTGCATATCCTGGAGTTATTTCACGGCCCAACGCTAGCGTTCAAGGATTTTGGCGCGCGGTTCATGGCGCGGCTGATGGGATATTTTGTGCGCGGCGAAACGCGGCCGCTGACGGTACTCGTGGCGACGTCCGGAGACACGGGCAGCGCCGTGGCGCATGGATTCTTGTGCGTGCCGGGAATTCGCGTGGTGATTCTCTATCCTTCGAAGCGCATTAGCGAGGCGCAGGAGAAACAATTCACAACGCTCGGAGAGAACATCACGGCGCTGGAAGTGGCAGGCACGTTTGACGATTGCCAGCGACTGGTCAAGCAGGCCTTTTCCGACGACGAGTTGAACAAGCGAACCTGGCTGACTTCGGCAAATTCCATCAATATCGGACGGCTGCTACCGCAGATGTTTTATCACGTGGCGGCTTACCGGCAGTTGCCGGTGGCTTCGGTGCCTTTGATTGTCTCCGTGCCGAGCGGGAACTTCGGCAACCTGACGGCAGGAATTTTTGCGAAGCGCATTGGTTTGCCGGTGGCGAGGTACGTGGCGTCAACGAACGCCAATGATGTAGTGCCGGAGTATTTGCGCACGGGGGAATTTCATCCGCGCGCGGCGCAGGCGACCTATTCGAACGCCATGGATGTTGGCAGTCCGAATAATTTTCCGCGGTTGCTGGACTTGTGCCGAAACCGGCTTGAATACGTGCAGAAGGAAATCTGGGGGCATGGCGCCACGGACGAAGAAACGCTTGCGGCGATGAAGATGCTGCACGAAAAATTTGGCTACATCGCTGATCCGCATACCGCCGTCGGCGTCCTCGGCTGGGAAGCCTACAAACGGGAACATCCGGAACCCGCACAGGGATTGGTGCTGGCCACGGCGCATCCGGCGAAGTTTGCCGATATCGTGATGAAAGCTATCGGCACCGCGCCGCCGCTGCCCGATCGTCTTGCTGCCTATCTGAAACGCGAAAAGTTATCTCTGCCGATTTCGAGCACCTACGACGAATTCAAACAGTTTCTTCTTTCGCAATAAACAACGAAAAAATCAACATGTAATCAAGAAAGTCTCGGAGTCTGCCGGACCGTTAGTTTCTGCGTAGGCGATCGAGGAGGAGGAAGAGGAACACGCCGACGAGAGCGTTGACGAGAGCGGCGACGACAAGGTGCATGTTGAGCCACGACTCGGGCTGTGCGAGCAGAATGCGGCGCGTGAGAGTCAGCAGGCCTTGTTGCGCCACGAAAAATCCAGCAGTGAGTGCGAAGCGCGCCGCGGGATGTTCGGTATCGAGTCTCGCGCCGATGGAAGAAGCAAGGTACCCGATAATGGTTTTCGCAATTCCATAGAGCCCGAGGGGAACCGTAGGGCCGCTGAGGCTATCCTGCAGAAGGCCGATGGCCATACCCAGAAGAAGTCCGGTGGAAGGATTGCGGCGGCTGAGGCCGAAATAAATTGTAACGAGCAGAGGCAAATCGAGAATGGCCAGTTTAGAAAAATGAACAGGGGAAGATGTTTGGATCACCAGAGCCAGCAGCGTGGCGATGACGATCGCCCCGGTGCGAAACTTGTGAACTTCAATATGCGATTCGCCACGGATATCGAACGCGTCGTTCATCGTTGTTTTACCGCCGGGGGCGGATTCGCTGCGCCGGTTGCGGGTGGTTGCGGATCACCGGTGTTTGCTTCGTTCTTCATTTCGAGAGGACGAAGAGACAGAAGAATTAGGACTTCTTCGAGTCGCTCAAGATTGGCAGCGGGCTTGATGCGGATTTGTTTGAACGGATTGCCGGACTTGATTTCAGCGACGGTACCCACGGGAAGATCGCGTGGAAAGATGCGGTCCATGCCGCTGGTAATCACTTTTTCGCCAAGTTTGACGTCGTCGTCGTTCGGAACATACTTCATCACAAGTAATGGTTCGCCCTGGCCGCCAACGGGGCTCTGGATGCGCGAATCGGCAAGCATGGCGCCGACACCGCTGTCCTTGTCCGTCAGCAAAAGCACCTGGGATGCATTGGGGTAGGATTCGACAATTTTGCCGACCACTCCATCGGGAGTAATTACGCCCATGTTTCTCCGGATGCCGTCACGCTCACCGCGGTCCAATTGAATCGTCAGGCTAGCGGCTCCCGCGCTCGCTCCAATCACGCGCGCACCGATCATGGGGACGTCGGCGTTCGAACGCCTGAAATTGAGCAGGGTTGCCAGTCGGTCGGATTCCGCCGCTTTGCCCTGGAGCTGTGTGATTTGCATTTTCAGCGCATCGTTCTCACGGCGAAGCTGTTCGTTGTCTCTGGTGGTGTTTTGCAGCGCGAAATAGTGGCGCCAGGTGTCGCGAACCCAGCCGAAGCCCGAAGAGCCGGCACGTTCGAAGGGTGAAACCGCACCGACCGTCCACACGCGGATGAGCCGGCCTTGCGAATCGCGCTTGATCTGGACGGCCAGAAGAAGAATCTGCAACACGATGACGCCTGCGAGCAGGACCAGCGATCTGTGGCGAGAGGGAATGGCTACCATTTTTATTTGGCGGCACAGGCTTCAGCCTGTGTTCATCACTTTCGAAAAAATCTTTGCCGATCAGAGATCGACGTAACTTCGCATCACAAAAAAAAGCACAGGCTAAAGCCTGTGCCACCGCTAATCAATGCAAACCTGGCGAAGCAGTTTGAAATCGCTCAACATTTTTCCCGTGCCCAGAACGACCGACGCCAATGGATCATCAGCAATCGAAACCGGCAAGCCGGTTTCTTCGCGAATGCGCTTGTCGAGATTTTTCAATAGCGCGCCACCACCCGTCAGAACAATACCGCGGTCGCTGATGTCGGCAGAAAGTTCGGGAGGGGTGCGCTCAAGGGCTACGCGTACGGCGTTGAGAATGGTCGCGACGCATTCGCCGAGGGCTTCGCGAATTTCGCTGTCATCAATCGTGACTGTTCGAGGCACGCCTTCGATAAGGTTGCGGCCTTTCACTTCCATGGTGAGCGGCTTTTCGAGCGGGTAGGCAGAGCCAATCTCCATCTTGATCTGTTCCGCGGTGCGTTCGCCAACAAGCAAGTTGTACTTGCGCTTGAGATATTGCATGACCGCTTCGTCCATCTCGTTACCTGCAACGCGTACAGACCGGGAATAAACGATGCCGCTCATGGAGATGACGGCAATGTCCGTTGTGCCACCGCCGATGTCCACAACCATGTTGCCGGAGGGTTCTTCAATCGGCAGGCCTGCGCCGATCGCCGCAGCCATGGCTTGTTCGACGAGAAAAACTTCGCTGGCGCGCGCGCGATACGCGGAGTCCTGCACGGCGCGTTTTTCTACCGGCGTGATTTCGCTGGGGACACCGATGACAATTCGCGGATGCACCAGAACGCGGCGGTTGTGGGCCTTCTGAATAAAATACGTCAGCATTTTCTCGGTGACTTTGAAGTCCGCGATAACGCCGTCTTTCATCGGCTTGATGGCGACGACGTTGCCCGGAGTGCGGCCAAGCATTTCTTTCGCTTCGCGGCCGACGGCCACAACTTCTCCGCTGGATTTGTTGATGGCCACGATGGAAGGTTCGTTGACGACAATGCCCTTGCCGTGCGCGAACACCAAAGTATTTGCGGTGCCCAGATCGATAGCGAGGTCGGAAGAAAACAGACTGAACACCGACCTCATGTTGTAACCGTTCTTATTCATCCCTACATCCCCCTGCGGAGAAAGACTCTCCGTTGTCCGGCCGGCAATAGCGCTGACCTTACCACGGCCAGCTCCGCCATCTATTGTCTCCGGACACCACGACCAGCGCAAAGGCGCTTTGGTCTTTCTTCGGAACTCTTACTTCGGAACTACAATGGAAACTTGCTTCATCGCCGTTCCACCACGGCGATTCGACCCAATAATTGAAATCGTATGCTGCCCTGGATCAAGCGGCTCCGTGAAGTGCCGGAAGGTTCCATCCGGCGCGACGTTCGGCACGGATTGACCGTTCACTATCAAAGCTGCTCCAGGTTCAGTCCGTCCCACGATCTCTGCCACTCGTCCGTGCAATTGCGTGGGGCCAATTTCCAGGACCATTTCCTGCGATTTGCCCTGCGTTACCAGCATGAACTTGAAAATCGCGCTGACTTCACTGGTCTGTTTTTTCCCGTCCGTAGCTGTGACGTTCCAGAAGTAGTCACCCGGATCAAGCCCGGTAATCTCCACGGCCGTTCCCTTGACCGTCGCATCCTTCACGGTCTTTGTAAACATCGTGTTGGTGCTGATGCGTAGAGTGTACGACACGGCGTCCGGAACCGGCTTCCATTCGAACCGAACCGGAGAGGTCTTGGGATTTTCCGAGATGAGCGGGGCGAAGTTCAGCGGCTCGACAAGCTCGGGAGGAGCAAGCACGTTTGTTTTCTGCATCGCTCCGCCATTTGGAATTGTGGCTTTTTCCCATGGGGCGAGGTCGATTTTTTCTCCGCCACGATTTACCTGTGCGCTACCAGCAGAAACCACGATCTCACTAGATTTATTATCCGGATCAGTTTTGGCCGCAGCACTGCTGTTTGAACCCAGCCGAGCGGTAGCATCCTCGATGCTGACGGCGGCCTTAGAATCCGGTTGTTGCCAATTCGGCGTTTTTAAATCTACCGCGCCGGTATTGATGCGCATGGCGACGCTGCTGGGCTTGTTACTCTCAGTGGAATTTTCCTCTACGGTCACGAGAGTATCGGGCTTCACAGTGTAGGTCGTGCCTTCACCGAAGGTTATGCGCGCGTTAGCGTCAGTGCCCGTTTGCACCAGGTCACCCTTGTCCAGAACAGTGCGGTAGTCCGCGTCAACCCATTGCACGGAGTTCACTTTCTTCACTTGAACCTTACCGTCGAGATTGACGAACTTGGCGTGTTTTTGATCGGCGGCCAGCGCTTCGTTTTCGGGATCGCTGACTTTCTCATTAATTTTTTTGAGGATGATGGCAGGCAAGTCGGGCTTGGCCAGATAAATCCCCGCGGAGACGATCGCGACGGCCAGAAGCGTATAAAGGATCACGGTCTTGTAAGTGACCGCTGTCCAGTAAACTTCCACGCGTGGCGACTTTTGGTGGCTCTGCGCGTGTCTCGGATCGATGGGTGCTTGTGTGGTCACAGTCGGCTGTGCAGCGAAAGCTCCAATTTTTCAATCTAACACAGCGGTTTCCGCGTGCCTAAAATGCGGAGCGAAGCGTAGTCAAATTGCAAATACCATAGGAACAGCTGACCCTGCTGAGCTTCACCTGTCCTTAGGGGCAGGTCGGTTACGGAGTTTGCGTTTGATCGCTTGCGCGGATGAAAAAATGTTGTTTGTCTACCCCAGCAGATACAGCGACGTCGAAGAAGCCCACCATCATTTCTTCGTAGGTCTGCTCGCCCCAGCGCACTTCTGCATCCGGATCGGGATTGTGCGGATTAGCTCTTGAATTGTCGTACCAGGCGACCGCTTGAAGTTCCGCGCCTGCTGCCAGGAGGCGCGGCGTCGCCAATCGGTAGCTCATCTGCCAATGGAAGTGATAGTTGACGCGCAGCAATGGCTCGATTTCATAAAGCCGCTTGCCCTCTCCGCTCAATTTTTTGCGAATCAGGTTGTATTCGAAGCGCTTTCCGCGCAAGTGCATGTGTGGGAAAAAACTGAGCAGCGTAGCGTCATTCGGGAAAGTGCCGCGCGCCTCGACACGGTAATCGGGTGCACCTGGTGGGATCACAAAATGGTCGTTCGTGAGTTGCAGCGTCAAAACGCGTTGTTCGGGTGTGTGTTTGGAGAAGATCAGCCCGATGCTGGATTGATCGGAGGCTGCGTGGCCGTTCGCTGTATAGTGCATCTGAAAAACAAGGTCAGAGCCTGCAGGAATGAATTTCGCCATATTGTCTGGCCACATATCTGGCGAACTGCCGGGGGCGTAGACTAGCAGGACGTCGCTGTCCGTCCAATGCGCGCCGCGGCGATCTTCCGAATCGGTGAGCGCTGAAGCCGTGAATGGAACGCCGATGGGCGCATACCGCATCCAGCGAGAGTCCGGCGGGCGAACATATACGACGGCGTGATGCACGTTCGAACGCAACGAGGGAAGAACTTCCGCCGTCTGCACCCAGCGATCTTCCTTAGAATTTGTGGGGACAATTTCATAGGTGTACTCGATGTCGCCGCTGGCGGGAAGTGGCACGGGCTGCGGCATCTTCAAAACTAGATCCGGCTTGGGGATACTCCAGCTTTCTGCCCAGTGTCTTGGCGGTGGGGCATCTTTGGATTCTCCCGCCGGCGCTTTCGCTTCGGCCCATGCGGCTACCTTCGCGATTTCCGCAGGCTGGAGCGATGGATCATTCGAGAACTGCCCCACTTTCGAATCCGCAAACCACGGGGGCATGGATTTTTCCTGTATCGCGCGGCGGATCGCGGTTGCAAATGGCCGGGTCTGCTCATAAGTTTCGAATGGCATTGGTGCAATGCCCCCGGCGCGATGGCAGCTTTGACAGTGTTGCTGCAGGATGGGAAGCACGTCACGATAAAATGTGGGCGAATTATTTGCGGGGGCGTTCTGAGCGATCTCTGCGCTCGGCAAGAGCAACAGAATTGCAAGCGCGGCGCTGGAAGCCAGAAACGTGCGAATTTTTAGATTGATCCGAGTCGGCATGCCGTTTACGATGCGCGGCCTCCGCCCGCCAAGGCCCGCACTTGCCAGTCTACTCTCTCAGGGCTTTTCTCTCAGGATCAAGCGAGGCAGGGGCTCACTGAATTGGCGGTGGCTGACGATTGTATTTGAGGCGCGTGGCCATATCTCCTATAATCTTAAGTTTGTCTACTGACTCGGGAGACTCATCGGATGGCTGGCGCAGAAAAAAACAAGCTTGGGGTTCGTATACTTTTGGGGGCGGTCGTCCTGCTCCTGGGTGGCAGCATGCTGCTGTACCTCGTCCCTCAGTCGCCGGTGGGCAGCGAGGTCTCCACGGATGCCGTGGCAAAAGTCGGGGACCAGTCAGTCACCGTTCAGGATGTGCGTCAGCAGCTAAACCAGATCGAGCAACGGAATCAGGTGCCCAAGCAGCTTGAGGCGCTCTATGCCGACCAAATCCTGAAGCAGCTTGTGTTTCAAAAAGAGATTGAATACGAAGCCAAACGCCTGGGAATCACCGTGTCTGATCAGGAGCGAGCTGATCGCATTCGTCAGTATGTGCCGACGGCCTTCGTTAACGGGACGTTTGTCGGCATGGACCACTACGCGACGGAAGTTCAGACACGCTTTCAACTGACCGTGCCAGTTTTCGAGGAGTTGATTCGCCAGGGGCTGCTTGAGGAGAAATTCCGGAAACTGGTGACCGATGGCATCAGCGTGGGGCCTGCGGAACTTCAGGATGAATTCCGCCGCAAGAATGAAAAGGTGAAGCTGGACTATGCACTGATCAAGCCGGAAGAGCTAGAGAGCAAGATTTCACCGGATGATGCTGAAATTCGCGCGGCTTACGAAAAAAACAAGTCGAAGTACCAGGTGCCTGAACGGCGAGTTGCGCGCTATACGCTTGTGGATGTCAACCAGATCCGCCAAAACGTCCATGTTTCCGACGACATGCTCAAGCTTCAATACATGGCGAACATTCAGCAGTACCAAGTGCCGAACCGCGTCCACCCTGAGCATATTCTCTTCATGACCGCCGGAAAGCCGGACGCGGAAGTCGAAGAAATTAAGAAGAAAGCCGAAGACGTATTAAAGCAGGCCAAGAAGGGCGCAAAGTTCGACGATCTGGCGAAGAAATACTCCGAAGACCCGGGATCGAAGGACAAGGGCGGTGACTTGGGCTGGATCACCCAGGGACAGACCGTACCGGAGTTTGAAAAGACGGCGTTCAGCCTTAACCCTGGCCAGATTTCAGACCTGGTCAAGACGCAGTACGGGTTTCATATCATCAAGGTCCTGGAAAAAGAGACCGCGCACACCAAGCCGTTTGATGAAGTCAAAGACATGATGCGGTTGAGCTCCTTGCCCAATGAGGTTGACAAGCAAGCCAGCGTCATTGCGGACCAGTTGACCGCGGCCATTCGGCAGTCCCCCAAAACCCCCCTGGATGATGTCGCGAAACAATTTCACCTTACCGTTGGCGAAACGCGACCGATTGCCGTGGCAGATCCCTTGCTCGAGCTGGCCAATTCCAAAGAAGCGAAGGATGCCATTTTCAGCCTGAAGCAGGGCGAAGTCAGCCTTCCGGTTCGAACCGACCGTGGTTATGTAGTTTTGTCCGTGAAGTCGATCCAGCAGGCGCACCCGGGTTCACTTGATGAGGTACGCGATCGCGTCATTACCGATCTGAAACGCGAAAAGTCCACTGAGCTAGCCAAGAGCAAGGCCGACGAGCTCTCGCGACGCGTCAAGGCTGGCGAGAAGTTCGATGCGACTGCCAAAGCTCTCGGTTTAGAGCCGAAAACCGGCGATTCCATGGCGCGCGACGGCTCTATTCCCGGCGCGGCGAGCGGTAAACAGGTCAGCGCGGCCTTCAGCTTGAAAGCCGGCGACGTGGCTGTGCCTTTGAGCTTGGGGCAGAACTGGCTGGTTTACCGGGTGGCAGAGAAGACAGAAGCCAATCCGGCGGATTTTGACAAGCAGAAGAAGCAGTTGACCGAAGAAGTCCTGCAATCGAAGCGCAGTTTGGCGTTTGAAGCCTTCCGGACGGCTCTCGACAATCGCTTGAAACAGGATGGCACGCTGAAACTGATGCCTGAGAAACTAAAGAATTTTGGCAGTCTCGGCTAGTCTAAGTTAAACAAAATAAGCAGTTTATATAACTAGGCACATGCGCTTGTCTTTCCTGGCGCACCCCGTTACCCTATTGGTGTCTTCTTTCATGCCGAATTGGGATCCTAACCCTGTTGCCCAGACAGAGCTTGGATTTTGGGCCGAGCGCCCGCGATTCGGAGCAGAAACAAGTATGAACGTCCACTATCAAGACTCCAGGAACCGGTGATACGAACATGACAGCGCGCGCCTCCACCGTCCGTAATGACTATCGCTGCACCATCGAACGAAACCAGGCGGGGAAGTATTGTGTCCGTGTCCAGGTTCACTATCCCCGGCACGCTTGGACCTTGGGTACCTTTTTTTTGGCTTCTTCCTTTGACCGCGCCATGAAAAAGCTTGAAGGGGCGCTGGATTTCCTGCAGCGGCAGGAAGAAAAGTTATGGTTTTGGGGTGTGGACCGCGCCGAAGACATGGGTTTTTCGGCCGAGTTCCTGAAAGATGCGGGGTTGCGTTTGGACCGCCGTGCGGAATTCCCACGAAAAGCCACTAACGTGTCGCTGGCTCCGGAGCGCGAAGTGCCTGCTTTTGTTCTGGGGCCGATGCGCCGAGGACTGGCCGAATCGGTCGAAGTGTCTCGAACCGCCGTGGCTGGCGACTAATCCTCAGTACAATTCCTAAGCTTCTATTTAGAATAAACTTCCTCACTCGGAAGGGATCAATCCGCGGCTTTGGTTTGGCCCTCGCACCGCTTCGCGAATCAGCAGGGGAAATCGCGGGAAGGAGAAGCTCCCCGCTACGTCGTCAATCACGTTTACCTGGCACAGATACAGCCCGGGCTTCAGCGTCTGAAGTGGCAAATCGATTTGAAAGATGACCGCCTTGCGGTCCAGCGCCGTGACTTCGTTTGCTACCACCTGCTTTGATTCGTAAACCTTTGTTGCGCCTTGCAAAAATTCGATGCTGGTGAAAACGCGGATGCTGTCTTTCGGCGGCTTGGCTGCGGTTGCGTCCGGTACCACACCGTTCTGACCAGTGGCCGCCGTTGGCACTGGATTTTTCCCCTTGGCCGCGTCGTAGACCTCGTACTGCAAATAGAGATGCTGGTCGGGCGCGAACACATGCGTGATGTTCGGAACGAGTTCCATTTGGTCGCGCACAAGTGGATTGACTGCGCTTTTCTTGTTGGTGGACGGAGCGCGCAGACTGCTCAGCACCACTGAGCTCATTTTCAGAGGCGTCTTGCGAAGGTCGGGGATCTGCACATCTGTTTCGAATGAGCCCATGCGGCCGGTTTGATTCTCGCGGATGACGAATTTCAGGTGATAGCTGCCGGGAGCGAGAACGAACCCGGTGTTGTACTGTACGTTTTTGCGCCGAACCTGCTGGGTGCTGTCGACGGCCAACTTCACGGTGTCGCGCAACTGGCCGACACGCAACTTGCCGTCTTCGAGAGCTTCGCCGACGATATCGATCGTGGCGTTATCCTTATCTTTTTCGGTCACAAAGGGGATCTGCGATCCAGGGATCACCAGCGAAACCGCAAGATAGTAATGATTTTCATCCCGCCGGAAATACGCGGCTCCCGCGTAAAGTGGGACGTCTACGCGCGGCAGTTGCGCGTCGAGCTCATCTTCGAGCTGCTGTTCGCGGTCGGCTCGATTCAAATGTTCGAAATCGCGTCCCGCGTAATAGCCCGCGCGAGCATCCAGCTTTATGTCGGGCCGGTTGACCTGGACTTTCAAGCGCCGGAATCTTCCGTTCTTCAGCGGATTGTTGCTGGTGAAGCCGAGAACGTAGTAGGCAGAACTATCTTTTTGGACCTGTGCGAAGACACCGCTAAAATCGTTCGAATCGAAGAATGCCTTGCCGCCCGTGTCCGAAGAAAGCGTCGCCAGCGTTTCCTGCGAGGCGGCGTTGCCATTCAGGTCGTTTAGCACCGAGGCGCCCGAATACGCCGATTGCCCATGCAGGCTGGCTGATTGGGCTTGTCCTCCCGGGGGAAAAGCCTGCAAGCCGCGGATATCCAGCGAATAGATCGCCACGTTTGCCTTGACCGCTGCGGCTGTCGTGGCTCGCAACGCCGATTGATTGTCCACTCCGGACTGGCTGATGCCGTTGCTGAAGTAGACGAGACTCTTCTTTTGCGGCAGCTTGCCGAGAGCCTGCATGAGTGATTGCAGCGCGAGAAGTTTGCGGTCGGCGCTGAACGTATTGAAATCCGTGTCGTCAGCAGAAAACGCTCCGCTCGTTTCCGCGCCACCTTCTGCGCTTCCGGTGCTGCCGTTATCGAAACCCTGGCCTTCTCCTGAAGAATAGGCGGCAAGCGATGACATCAATTTGGTCTTGTCGTCGGTGAAATCGAGATCTACGCGCACGTTGGTGGCAAGCGAGACGAGCGCCATCAAATCGGCAGGCTGCATCTTGGTGTTAACGAATTTCTTTGCAGCGTCCACGGAGCGGTCGATTTGTTCCGGGTCCATCGCAGAAAAATCAAAAAAGAGCAGGATCAATCGGCGGTCGCGTGCGTCCAGCGTAGGCGGCGCTTTCTTGCCGGAGCGCAGAACTGATCCTTCTGCGGCGACACCGGAGGTGACCGCTTCAGCCGCGCCGGCGGGGGCCATCTCGTCCACGTTTTCGAAATCAAAAGTGGAAATTTCCTGTTTCTTGCCATCCTCAAAAAGCGTGAAGTCTCCCTTTTTCAGATCGCGGATGAGATTTCCCTTCTTGTCGTGCGCGACCACGTTCACCAGAACGAGCTCGGTCGAAACCTGAATGCGCGCTTCGTTCCCTCCGGTTTGCCCCGTCTGTTGGGCAAGAACGGGCGTTCCCGCTTGCAAGACCAGCGCTGCTGCGGTGAGGAACGAAAATGTTTTTCTACTGAACGACATATTGATGTTCCTTCAGAAGCGGAAGCGCGCCTGCATCGTCACGCGTCGCATCCCACCCGCTGCTGTTACCTGTCCAAACGTGAATGAGTTCACAACCGTGTTGATGGAACTAAAGTAGACGATATTAAAGACATTGTTCGCCGTGAGGCGCAGGTCGAGCGAGCGAAATTCCTTGATCTGGATGGTTTTATTAAGCGACATGTTTAGCGAAGTTTGTCCCGGCCCTTCAATGATATTCCGTCCTGCGTCACCAAAATCAGAACCGGCCGGGTTGAGGCAAGTAGCGCTTGGTGCGCAAAACGCGGCGGTATTGAACCATTTGAGCGTCGTCGGATCGCTGATCGAGATGGATTGCCCTGCGATCAAATTTCCACGTAGCGATCCGCTTACACCGCGGTCAATGTCCACCTCGCCGCCCAGCACGCGCGGTGTGAAGTACAGCCCGGAGCCGACCGTGAAGTCACCACTCCACTGCCATCCGTCGATGACGTGGCGTATTGCCCCCTTGGGAACGAACCGGCGGTTTTCACCGATCGGCAAATCGTAAATCCAACTTCCCGTGAACTTGTGCGTTTGGTCGAAGCTGGAGAGCCCGCGGTCCGCGGAAATATCGAAGGGATCCTGCGCTACAACGCTACCTCCACCGCCGATCGATGAGGCATCGTCAATGGATTTCGAAAAGACATATTGGGCGCTTAGGCCCAGCCCCTTGGCCATGCGCTTGCGCACACGCACCGAAGCTGCGTGCAAAATCGAGTTTCCCTCGGAGGATTCGTAAATGAATGGCTGGTTGTCGGAGCCGACCAGCGCGCGTTCCGTATCGAGCCGCGTTCCTTTTGCACCGTTGTAGCCCACATTCAGCATCACGCCGTGGGGCAATTCGCGCTGGATATCGAGGTTCCAGATTTGTACGTAGCCGAGCCGGTAATTTGGGTTGACGGCGAAGTTATTCGTCACGGTATTCAGGCCGGCGGCTGGGAAACCGTTTGCGAGTGTGAGCGGGTTGGCGCCTGTCAAACCGCTGACGTCTGTGGTATTCGTTGCGGCTTCCGCGAAGGGCGGCTGAAACGCAAAGTTCTGGATCATCGTGCCGTACTGCGCCAAGTTGTAGTTGATCCCGTAGCCCGCTCTAACCACTGTTTGCTTCATTGGTTTCCAAGCGATACCGATGCGCGGCGCGAAATTGTTGTGGTCTGGCCGCACAAGCGATGCCGGGAATACGCCATTGTACGGCCCAGTTCCGTCAGGTAACACGGGAACAGCCGAGGTGAATCCTGGCGCTACATCCAAGTTTGCGATGCGATTGCCCGCCTCGGTGTACGGCCCGTTGTACTCGTAGCGCATTCCCAAATTGAAGGAAAGATTCGAACGGAGCCTCCAATCGTCTTGTGCAAAGAAATCAAACGCATTGGCGCGGAAATTGTAGGAAGTCGCGCCGGATTGCAGAGAAGTCTGCTGTGGAAATCCCAGCAAAAAATCGGCGAAATCGTATCCCGTGTCAGCGATCGGCTGGGTGCTCCCGGCGTTGTATTCGGAAGTTGCGAAACCGGTAAAAACAAAGCTGCCCTCCGCGTTTCTCGCGGAACGAAAACTTTGCAGCATGCGACGGTAATCCCCGCCGAATCTCCAATTGTGTTTTCCATGATTCCAGGAAACTGTCTCGGAAATGGTGTAGGTCTGATCCAGCTCACGGCGGGGCATTGGACCGCTCAGGCCGCCAAACGACGTGAAACTGATTCCCGGCAGACCCCAATCGAAGGGGTCATTCGAAATCCCGCTGATCCCCGCGCCCCCGGGCCCGGCAACGTCCAAAATGTTTGAATACAAATTGGTTGTGGAAACGTGATTGTGGTTGTAGGTAAAGCGCAAAATACTTGTCGCCCGGCCCTTGCCGTACGTCCATCCGGCGTTGGCGTTCAAACCCTGCGTTCCCGTTCCACCGGCGAGGGAAGGAAATGGATTCACGATGTCACTCTTGGTGCGTGCCCAGTTCAGCCCAAAATTGATATTGTTCTGCGCGCGGCGTCTGCCACCACCGCCTCCACGGCCTCCTCCGCCACCGCCGGACGGATTGGATCCCGGAGTGGGGGCAGGTCCGAAGTTATGGATCAGCCGGAGAATCACGGTGTCGGTATCGCTCGTTGCCGATGTGACGTAGTGAAAGTTCTGGCCCGCGGATGTGGTCGCAATGTTCGGCAGAGGGATGTATTGCAGTAGCGAGGTCGAAGATTGACTGATTAGAGTTGGATCAAGCTGGTTCAGCACGCCATTAAACTGATATGGTTGCCCATTTTGAGGATTGAAGATCTGGACGGGCATCCCGTCATTGTAAGTCGCTCCGGAAAAATTACCGCCGCGTTCGGCTACCGTTGGCACCGTGGAGAGTGCGTCGTAGGGCGAACTCCCGCGCGATCCGTTCCATCCAGCAAAAAAGAACCATTTGTTGCCACCGTTGAAAATCTTGGGGATGTTTAGGGGCCCGCCGATGTTTGCGCCGAAGCGCGCCTGGTTGTAATCCGCTTTCGGCAATTCCATTCCGGAAAGCGAAAATGGCCGCGCATCCAATGCGGATGTATCGTCGGAGAAATACATCACGCCGTGCGGTTGATTGATGTTGAACCCTCGGGGCATTCTGCCGATGGCGATCCCCCCACCTCCCGGGCCACCGAATCCTCCCCCACCGCCGCCGAAGCCTCCGCTACCGTCCCTTTGCGCACGCTCGCGAAACTCCTGGATACGCTGCTGCAAATCGTCTTCGCTTCCGCCGCCGAAGTCCTGCGTACGTCCTTGTGCGCCGCTGAAGCTGACTGATTCTGTTGGTGCATCTGCCCCGGCGCCGTTCATGGGCAGGCTCGAGAAATCGCTGCTGCTTTGGCCACTGCCGGCTCCGCCGCTGCCCAGGCTGGCACTTCCGCCGGCCAGTGAAGAGAGCGTGTTGTCCATCGCCAGACTCTGGAATCCGCGGCCCGCCGCGGCAATCGCCGCGTTGCTGCTGTTGGACTGTTCCTGCTGGCGAGAAGACAGAATCAATTCGGCGTCTACTTTTGCAGATGGATTTTCCGGCTTCAGCACTACTTCCTGCGTGAACGCCGCGAAGCCCATGAACTCGACGCGCACCACGTATCTGCCGCGCGCTATCCCTGAAAAGGAAAATTTGCCTTCGGAGTTTGTGGTTGCCGCATATTTTTTCCCCGTTAACGTGTTGGCCGCGGTGACGGTCACGCCTGGCAGGGCAGTCTTGCCGCTGCGGGCAGAACCTTCAATTTCATAAACTGGAGCTGGAACCGTCACGGATTGAGCCGGAGATGCAGGCGCTGGAGTTGCGACATCCTGGGAGCGCAAGCACGGCGCAAGAAGAATCGCAACTGCACTCAGTATGAAAATACCGCGAACATTCGGCTTCAAACCTAGGTCTCCAAGGATAACTATGGCTGCGACGGCGGCGGATTGATTTTGGGTGCGTTAGCTGGCGGACTTCCCGCAGGCGCAGTACCCGCAGGACCCTTTCCGTTCATCATGCCCATTTCCTGCATGCGTTTCCATTGCTCTTCGGAAAGGAGGATCACGTTCTTTGGGACAAACGTATTGTTCTGAACGCCTCCTCGAACCACTACGTGATCGCCAGCTTGTATGTCCGCCATGGTGATGCTGTCGCGCCCCTTGCGGAGCGAGGTCTCTTCGTTCAATTCCACCGTTTGGGTCACGTTATCGGGACGCAGCACCGTGAGTTTGGGCGCGTCCACGGATTTCACTTCGCCCACAATAAAATCTTTTCCAAGCTCGCCGAATCCGGCGCCACCGCCAGGCCCTCGGCCGCCTTCCGGTCCGCCGCCTGTACGTCCGCCGATCATCTGCGCTGTGACGCTATGATCGGCATTCTCTTCTCCCCGCACGAACACAGCATCACCCACTTTGAAATCTTCCAGTTTCGCGCCTTGACGGTCTTTGCTGAATTCCGTCTTATCCGTAATCTTTACCGTTGCCGTCGTGCCGTCCGCCTTGGCCAACTCCATGGAATCTTTGTTAATTGCCGTAATTTTTCCGAATACTCCCGGCCCTCGGCGGTCATTTGGTCCGCGTCTTTGGCCGCCTGGGGGAGGCGCTCCTTGGTCTTGCCCTTGGGTTGCAGGAGGAGGTGTTTGCGCCCAGCTGATCGCGGCAAAGAGCAAAAACGCCAAACTCAAACGAATGAACTGTTTCCCGTTCATCATTGTGACCATCCTTTGGCAAAACCTCTCTCAATTGTAAGACGCAGGTCCTGAGGCGAAAGTAACGCTGCTCGTGTCTCTCGGGGGATATTCTCCCACTTTATGGTTTCCTCATGTGGAGCAATAAGGTTCCCAGTCGAATCCGCCATGCATTCATTCCCATAGAGCACAAATCGAATGGATGTACCTGTCCATGTGTTGACTGTATAATTAATATAGTGAATTATCCGCGCATTCCGCCGGGGAAGGCACATGTTGCGCTTTCGAATCACTGCGACCTCGTGACCTGCTTCTCCATTCGAACATGCTAGGCAGATCGATCACGAAGAAAGGGGAATGTTTCGAAATGAAAAGACACGGAAATTTGCACTTCATCATCATGTTCGCTGTCTTGCTATTCGTCACCGGTCGGGCAGCAATGCATGGACAATCTCCGCAACGGACCGGTGATCAAGACCAATCCGCAAGCGACACGGCCAAAAAGAAAACGACGGCAAGCCCCTCCGCTCCGAAATCGCAAGGAACCCCCGCAAGTTCGTCTGCATCGACTCCGTCGGATTCTACAAATCCGGCAAACAAACCGGATGTGGCGTCGCAAACTACGGGGAATGCTCCAGCTGGCAACGCTCCGACCTCGAAGCCTGACACAACGCGGCGTACTCAACCTGCCAAGGGCTCAGGAATGGTTTGGGTCAACACGGACTCGGGTGTGTATCATAAGCCCGGCACGCGCTGGTATGGGAAGACCAGGAAAGGTAAGTACATGACAGAAGCCGATGCCCTCAAAGCAGGCTATCGGGCAGCCACCAAGAATCCAGCGTGAGCTGTTTCAACTTTGAGCTGAAAGAGGAGAGAAGAAATGAAGAAGCTTAAGAATCAAACGCTGTTAGCGGTACTTGTACTGTTGCTCGGAGTCTGTGTGACAATTCCGCAGTCTCAAGCGAACGCTGCGCCGCAAGCGAAACCCGACGCCAAATCATCGCAAGCTGCCCCTGCGTCCACAGCTTTGGTCGACATCAACAGCGCGTCGGCTGAACAACTCGACGCGCTTCCTGGGATCGGGAAAGCCTATTCGCAGAAAATCATTGCTGGCCGCCCATATAGGGTCAAGACAGATCTGGTGACAAAAAAGATCGTTCCCCAAGCGACTTACGACAAGATCAAGGGCATGATCATCGCGAAGCAGGCCACCGCTGCGGCAAAGCCGAAATAGTATTAGAACAAACGTTGGAAGGACGACGGGCAACGTGAGTTGCTGTATGCCGCGTTTTGATATTCGATCGTTTACTTTTCGCGGAGGATGACTTCGCCGTGGCCTACGAGCTGGTCGTTGAGCCAGAGGCGGTATTTATATGTCGCGGCTTTGCTGCCGGGGCGCGGCGGGCCGCTCAGCAAGCGCATGCCTGCCGGCGCCTGAAAGACATTTGATGAAAACGGGCAGCGGTTGACATCGAACTCGACGCGCAAATTGCCCGCGTCGGAGATCCAGGAAACCTGGTCGCCTTCGTCAATCACGACGACCTGCGGAATTAGTCCAACGAGTACGGGGCGTTCAGCCATTTTTCGGTGCGCTCCGATGATTTACGGGAGCTGATGCTCCTAGCGTTTTGGGTCTAGAGGGACGATAACACATTCAGGCTCGCAGTTCCCGTGTGGTGGGTACCGGCTCCCACGAGTTTCTTCACAACGAAAGACATTAAGAAATTCCTATAACGGACCCGTACCACAGGGCATCTAACCTCTTGGAACCTGTACTTTACTGCGCTTGACCGCTTCTCAACGCAACCGTACACTGAAATTGTAGAATCGTGGCGCGAAGTTCCGGCTGGATCTATTGCGCTCGCGGAGATATACACTAGTAAGCGTCTGTACCTTGACGCGGAGGATTTTGCCGGATGGCTTCAGCTTCTCGCTATTTGTCTGTACCGCTTCCCAATGGCTCGCGGATTTCTCTCGTTCTTTCTTTGCCTTTTGCTCTCATTCACATTGCTTCACTGCTGGTTTTTTTCATGCCGTTTCATTGGTATTACCTGGTCACCTGCTTTGTCCTGCTGGTCGTGCGCATGTTTTTCGTCACTGCCGGGTACCACCGCTACTTTTCGCACCGGTCGTTCAAGACCAGCCGCGTGTTCCAGTTTGTGATCGCGTTCATGGCCATGACCTCTTCGCAGAAGGGCGTGCTCTGGTGGGCGGCGCATCACCGCCACCATCACCGGCATTCGGACCAGGAACTAGATCTTCATTCGCCAACGCTCTTCGGATTCTTCTGGTCGCATGTCGGCTGGATCATTTCGGACAAATACAATGACACTCGCCTCGAATACATCGGCGACTTTGCGAAGTACCCCGAGCTGCGCTGGCTGAACAAGTATCACCTGGTACCACCGGTGGCGCTTGGTGCGGTGCTGTGGCTGATCGGCGGATGGCAGCTGTTCGTGTGGGGTTTTTGTTTGAGCACAGTGCTTCTGTGGCACGACACCTTCACCATCAATTCGCTTTCGCATCTCTTTGGTTCGCGCCGCTATGAAACAACCGACACCAGCCGTAACAATTGGCTGCTTGCTCTACTGACGCTTGGCGAAGGCTGGCACAACAATCACCATCACTTCATGGCTTCGGCGCGCCAAGGGTTCTTCTGGTGGGAAATCGACATCACCTATTACACGCTTAAAGTCATGTCCTGGCTGGGCATTGTCTGGGACCTTCGCAAAGTCCCCACACATTTGCTTACCCAAGACCGGCTCGCAGCGTAACCTGATCTATTCTGGAATTTGTGGGACAGGCATTTCTTGTCTGTCCCATTTTTTTTTGGCCGTAGAGTTTCTCGAGCTTGAACTAAAATGCATTTCCTCGCCGCGATATACTTTCGCGTATGACTCTCTCTAAGCCGTTCCGCAGGATATTTTTATGCGGTGTTCTTTGCGCCTTTTTTTCAGCAATAGCGATAGGGCAATCCACTCATTACTCGGTGAAGCTGGTGCCGGATTTCGAGCGTCAACTTTTGCAGGGCGAGGAGACCATTGAATTTCAAGCGGATGCAGGAACTGTCGAGTGGCAGAAGCAAGCAGGCTTGAGCGTAGTCAGCGCAAGTGTTGCCGATGGTGAAGTAACTGTACTTGAGCAAGCCGTAGGTGTCCGCTTGTGGTCTGCGGGCAAGCACACTCTGAAGGTCAAATATACGGCGGCTCCAGGGCGGGGCATCAAGTGGCTCGCGGAGAATGCTGGGCTGGTGACGGCATTCTACTGTGAGGCTTGGATGGTCTGCGACAATTCGCCAGGCCAGCGCGCCACTTTGCAGCTCGAAATTACAGTTCCTTTGAAACCCGTGACCAGCGGCGCGAGTGGATTCCGTGCGGTGGGACCGGGGCTGCGTGGAAAGGAGTGGCACGGCGCCGATGGCGACCATTTCGAGTTCGAGCAGATCGATCCCGTGCAAACGTATTTGTTTAGCTTTGGAGTCGCGCGGGTTGCCGTTGCTGTAGACGGCATGTTTTCGATCTACTCGCAGGCAATGGACAAAAGTAAAACGGCATTCGGCAAGACGAAGGATGCGTATACGTTCCTGCGAGCTGCGGCGTCGGTCGATCCGATGAACGCGCACTACACGCAGGCGTTTTTACCAGGGCCCAGCATGGGACAAGAGACCGCAGGCATGGCGCTGATGTCGCAAGGCGACCTCAGCGATCTCGTGGACAAAGATGACGTACAACTGATGACTCACGAGATGGCTCATCAATGGTGGGGCGTAACCGTGGGAATCCGTTCGTGGTCCGATTTCTGGCTAAACGAAGGATTTGCGGAGTTCATGTCCGATGCCTACATCGAAAAGCATCAAGGCCGCGCAGCATACGACAAGCAAATTGCAGAACTGCAAGGGCGCATGACGAAACTACGCGAAGCAGGGAAGGATCGCCCGCTGCATTGGGAAAAATGGAAGGATGCACATGAAGCGTTGGGGCCAATCCCGTACGTAAAAGGTGCGCTATTTTTGGCGCGCCTGAGGACCGAACTGGGCGACGAGACTTTCTGGCGCGGAATCGGTTTGTACACGTCATCCAATGCGCGCCGGCTAGTGGACACAAGCGATTTCGAGCGCGCCATGGAAAAGGCGAGCGGTCGAGATTTGAAATCTCTCTTCGAGAAAGAGGTTTTTCACTGATCCTGTTAACACCCGCGCTGCTCTTGACGTCTTGGCTGGTTGTAAGCGGATTACCGGATGCCAACGTCGCCAGGAAGGCCAGCCATGCCACGAAAACCATTGCTCTTATCTTTCTTCCTTCTACTCGCTTGCTGCTTTGCCGTCTCGTCTCATTCGTTGAGCAGGGAAGGCCGCCCTGTCTATTCGAGTCTCACGGCCCATGAATGGGGCACCTTCACTTCCATCGCAGGAAAGGACGGCCAAGCGGTTGAATGGTCGCCGCTCACGGGCTCCACTGACTTACCCGGCTTCGTCGAACACTTTCGCAATGCCGGTTTCAAACGCGGCCTGCGCGGGACCGTGCGCATGGAAACGCCGGTCATCTATCTCTATGGCTCGAAAGAAGAGACCGTTTCGATCAAGGTAGCCTTCACGAAGGGACTTATTACGGAGTGGTATCCACGAGCGACCCGCGTCGAGCCGCCCACCGCCATTTTTGATTACGCTCTGTATATGTCACACCCCGACGGAAGCATCACCTGGGATTCGGTGACCGTCTCCCCGAGCCTCAGGGCAGAATTTCCGCGCGAAGCAGTGGACAACCACTACTACACCGCCCGCATGACCTCTTCGACACCTCTTCGCGTGCATACACCTTCAGGCGAGCAGCACGAAAAGTTCTTGTTCTATCGCGGCGTGTCTACCTTCACTGTCCCGCTTTCCGCAAAACTCACAGCCACAGGCAAATTGCTGGTCGAAAATCGCAGCGCCCTAGAATTCCCCAGTACCATTCTCTTTGAGCGGCGCGGGGACAAGGTAGGCTATCGCATCGGTGGCTTACTGCAGAAGGAAACGGTTCTGGACGCGCCAGCGTTGACTGCCTCGGCCAATGATCTGACCAGAGAGCTGGAAGGCATGCTCGTCGCACAGGGTCTCTACCAGGACGAAGCGCATGCCATGGTGGAGACCTGGCAGGGTTCTTGGTTTGAGGAAGGTAGCCGGCTGCTGTATATCGTGCCCTCGGCGTTTGTTGACGGGGTCCTGCCGCTCTCGATTGATCTGGCTCCTGCACAAACAGCGCGCGTGTTTGTCGGAAGGCTGGAAATTATTACACCGGCGACGCAAACAGCGGTAGAGAAAGCATTGCTCACGGACGACAATGGGACCTTGAAGATATATGGCCGGTTCCTCGAGCCCATCCTGGAATCCATCGTCCAGAAAGATTCAAATCCCGCAAGAGTGCAGCAGCTGTACCAGGCTCTGAATTCTTTTCGTAATTCAGAAATTGATCAAAATAGGAACAATGACTGATTCCTGGAGTGCAGGATGAAAGTCGAGAACACGGAGAAGAAAGGGTAATATTTTCTCGAACTCGAGAAAAGATGACCCTTTCAATTATTGCTTTGCTTTTTTCCTAGGTGCTGGCCGTGGCGGTGTCTTTGGTTCTCCGCCCTTGGGGTTGATGAGTGCGAGGAAATCCCTAGCATTGAACGGGTACCGGCGAGTGGATTGTTGTCCAGTGGTATTCAAAGTGACGTCGACGCGACGATTGTTGGCGAGGACCATTACCTTCAGATTATCGAGCATCTGTTGACGCTCGGCTTGGTTGACGTCTGGATTCTGCGCAATCTGTTCCTTGACCTGCTCGGCAGTCAGCTGGTCCTCTTCGCCAAACGAACGAGTCTCGATATCGTTTGCCGGCACGCCGTGTTCAACGAGGTAGCTCTTGTTGCGTTCCACGCGCCGCTCCGTAAGGGCTTTGTTGTATTCCGCGCCACCGCGCGGGTCTGCATGGCCACCGAGGATGAGGTGGGCATCAGGCTTGAACGTCAGGTATCGTTTGAAGTCTTCTGCGAGCTTGGCCAGAATCTGCTCCTGGCTCCCGACCAAGCCTCCGGTCGGATTGGCCGCAGATGGCCGAGCCGTCGCAAAATAGATGCTATGAAGCGAGAGTCTGGCTTCCAGCTCCACCATTTCCGGCGGACGCGGAGGATCCTGCGCTTCAATTCCTAGCTCGCAATCTGCTGCACCACCGCGACCATCTTCCACGTGCCCTGTTACAGAATAACGTCCAGCCTTCAGTCCTGCGGTTTCGAATCTCGCGGAGGCGTCCCTGCCACGGACTCTTCCACCGGTGGACTTCCAGGAATAGGTCAAAGGATCGTTGTCAGGATCGTTGGCAGTAGCGGTGATCTGCACCGTTTCACCGATGACTACGGAGCTGTGGTCCGCGGAACAACTGATTGTCGGTGGGCGATTGGGCCGTGGTTCCACGCGGATATCCGCGGAGCAATCGGCGCTCCCGCCGCGCCCGTCGTCCACACGCAACTTCACGGTGTAAGTCCCCGGAGTCGCTCCAGACGAATTCCATCGTACTTCAGGGCCTGTGCCCTCTACGGCTCCGCCGTTGGTTCCCCAAGAATAAGTAAGAGGATCGTTGTCTGGATCGCTGGCGACTGCCTGCACAGCGGCAATATCTCCCGATCCCGCATAAACCATGCTTTTGTCGGCCGAACACGAAACTAGCGGCGGGCTATTGGGCGGCGGTGGAGGCGGACCATTGCCGCCGAAGCGGAACACGAGTCCCGCGGAAAGGCGCACGTTACTCTGCCAGCCATTTTCTTTTGTGAGGGAACTGGGATCCTGGAAACGGGAGAGAAGGTATTCCACTTGAAAGAGACGGAGGGCGATTCTGTGATTCAGTCTGTAATCGAGGCCGCCTCCGGCAGTCATGGCGAACGCTGTTTCCGTTGGAAGAGGAATGCAAGCATAAATGGTCGCGTTGCAGTTATTCAAGGTGACTTGGCTGGCGCGCGCAAACCCGCCCAAAACCTGGAGAAATGGGGTGAATCTGTCATGGTCACGAAATGAAACACGCGGGCCAAATAGGACGGTGTAAACGCTGCCGTCTGCATCCACCACACGGGAAGGAGTGAATAACGGACCCGTGTTGGTGAATTGCAGTGAATCGACTTTGAAGCCGCCAAAATCAAAAACCAAGCCCAGATGACGGTTCAGGTTGTAGGCCAGGGATGTGCTGCCACCATGCATGCCCTGTATCCGGTTTCCCGTGCTATCAGGCAGAGCCTTCCAGTAGGAATAACCAAGGAAGAGTTCTACCTTAGGAGTCGAGTGGCCCTGCCCTCTGGACCGGCGCCCCCCACTTCCGCCTGCTGACGATTGTCCCGAGGACCTTGCCGTGAAGGAAAGCAATGTTTTTCCATCTGGCTCGGGCTTGGCCGGGGCCGCGCTCGAGTTTACGGATTCATCCTTATTAGGTGTATCGGCGGGCTTGGCCGTGTCGTCCGCAAACAGTGCAGGCACCAGAAAAAATGCAACGGCTATTGTGGCAAAAATGCGCGTGTCCCATTTCATCGTCGTCTCCTGAATCTTGCCTACTGGCTGTGAGGAGGGCGGTAATTCCCGCTTCACGGCCCTACACCCTACGTGTCTATCGTTTCCATCTAATGGCCCCTGCTTACGGCGTAGGAACAGTAATCGTGCTGGCATTCACTGTGGCCGAGCCTGTTCCACCGGCAGCTCCTGCAAACATTCTTCCTTCGACTGCGGCTCCGGTATTGACCGTGATGCTTGTAGCGGCGAGCACATTTCCTTTGAAGATGGAACTGACGTCGATCGTCGCGGAGGTGCCGACTTGCCAGAAGATGTTGCCGGCTTTGGCGCCACCGGCGAGGATGACCTGTGAACTTGTTCCCGTTGTGAGGGTGGACCCCATCTTGAAGATGAAGACGGCATTGGGGTCACCTTGTGCGTCCAGAGTCACGTTGTTGCCCGGCCCCGCTCCCGAGATCAAAACGGATGTCGAGTTGACGTAAAGGCCCGGAGTGAATGTGAGTCCCCCCATGTTTCCGGGCAAGGTCAGTGCATTCGTCGATCGGCTAACGGCGTCGTTGTAGGCCGCCAGCAAATCGGCTTGTGCTTTTGTTATCACAGGATCGTTGACGTGAATGGTCCCGTTGACCTGTGCCGGCGGAATTCCCTGTGACGTACCTGGTGCCAAACCGACGTCCCCATTGATCACCACAGGACCTGTGCTGCTGATCGAGGCTGTGGCCATGACGGCAAAGTTGCCAGATGTGCCGAGGTTGATCATCGCTGGTCCAGCGGCACCGGCAACTGCACCAGTTGTGAAGCTCCATGGATTGGCCGTGCCGCCGGATGCCAGAGGGTTGCCTGAAAGATCCGTTACTAGAGGTGAGATGGTCGCAGTATAGGTCGTATCGGCTGCGAGATTGGCTGACGGAATAAAGGTTGCAGTCTGGCTTGCAGGATCATAAGACACCGTTCCGTTCACAGGAGCTCCGCTCGCGTCCGCGAGAGTGAAGGCTGCGTTGGTTATCGTCGTGGGATCCATCGCGGCGCTGAAGTTGGCACTCACTGGCGAATCGATGAGCACATTCACGGCTCCGTTAGCGGGGCTCGTGGTGCTTATGACCGGTGCGACCACGTTTGCCGTCAGGCCAGTCGTAAAACTCCAGACGAAATTGGCCGCCATGGCCACGCCTGTAAGGTCTTTGGCGGCAGTTGAAATCGTGGCGGTGTACTGTGTGCTCGCAGCAAGATTAGCGGTCGGCGTGAAGATCGCGGTTCTGCCGGCATAGGAAACAGTTCCGGGGACGGCGGCGCCTCCTAGGCCCGCGACTGCAAGCGCGAAGGTTCCAGGTGCGGAGATTGTGGACGGGTCCATAACCGTGCTGAACGTCGGCGCGATTCTCTGATTGAGAGGCACACCCGTCGCTGTATCGATCGGAATCGTGGAAGTTACCGTGGGTGCGCTGGCGTTGGCTGTGAGACCGGTTGTGAAACTCCAAACATAGTTGGCGGCAAGAGCGTTGCCTTGGAGAGATTGCGCGGCGGTGGTAATCGTAGCCGTATATTGCGTACTGGCAGTGAGAGCCGCAGTCGGTGTGAAGACAACTGTATTGCTCGCAGCATCATAGGAGACCATGCCTGGCACGGCGGCTCCGCCAGTCGTCGCTTTAACCGCAAAGGTCCCGGAGGAAGTGATTGTGGATGCGGTCATCGGCGTATTGAAAGTGGCGGCAATCTTTTGATTGAGCGGGACGTTGATAGCACCACTGGCAGGAGCCGTGGAGTTCACCGCAGGCGTCAGTGCTGTGGTGAAAGTCCAGACGTAATTAGCTGCGATTGGATTTTCCGTTGGATCTTTCGCGCCGGTGGTAATCGAGGCGGTATACAGCACAGAACCTAGCAGAGGGGCCGTTGGCGTAAATGTGGCCGTGACTCCGCTGTAGGTGACTGTACCTGCAACGGCAGTGACTCCTGGCCCGGTCACCGTGAAGGTTGTTGCGTTGATCGTCGCGGCGTCCATCGGCACACTGAATGTGGCCGTTAGAGGGGTGTTGTTCAGCACTGCGGTTGCGCCATTTGCCGGAACCGTAGAGAGCACAGTTGGTGCTGGAGCCGATGTGAAAGTCCATACAAATGGGGCGGCGAGCGGTGCGCCGGTGGGATCTTTCGCTCCGGTGGTAATCGTGGCCGTAAACAGAGTGGAGCTGGCGAGAATTGCCATTGGCGCGAACGTCGCTGTACTGCCTGCATAGGTTACGGTGCCGGCTACGGGCGTAAGGCCTGGCCCGGTCAACGTGAAGGTTGTTCCCGTGATGGTGGCAGGGTCCATAGCGCCGCTGAAAGTAGCGGAGATGGGTGTGTTTACGGCCACAGCGGTGGCCAGATTTGCCGGAACCGTGGAAACGACTGTGGGTGGCGCGGCAGTTGTAAAAGTCCACACAAAATTGGCGGCCAGCGAAATGCCCGCGTTGTCTTTTGCTCCAGTGGTAATCGTGGCCGTATATAAGGTGCTGTTGGCAAGAACGACTGCCGGCATAAATGTTGCTGTGGATCCGGAGTAGGTGACCGCGCCAGCTACGGGGGTTAGCCCCGGTCCAGTCAAGGTAAACGTGGCGTTGCTGAACGTCAGCGGGTTCATCGGCTCAGTAAAGAGGGCGGAAACAAGCGTGTTAACAGGAACAGCGGCTGCGCCGGCCGCTGGGACCGTGGAGATGACCGTTGGCAGCCCGGTTGTGAAGCTCCACACGAAATTGGCAGCCAAAGGATTGCCGCCTGGATCGGTGGCTCCTGTCGTAATGGTGGCGACGTACACGGTACTGGCCGCGAGCGAGACCGCCGGTGTGAAGGTTGCTGTGGAGCCAGCGTAGGTTACCGTTCCTGCGACTGCTGTGGCTCCTGGTCCCGTTAGAGTAAATGTCGTTGAGTTAATCGTGGCGGGAGCCATCACGGAACTAAACGTAGCCGTCACGCTGGTATTGAGGAGTACAGCGACCGCCCCGTTCAGAGGTGACGTGGCAATCACCGTGGGGAACGCCGGACTGGGTGCCTGTTCTCGACCGCATCCGGTTGTAAGAACGAGTAGTACGAACGCCGACAAAAGCATTTTCCCAATTTTCAAAGTGCGCATTAGCTTCTCCTGTTCAACCTGTGACGCGGCGTTCCCTATTCGATTCCAGAGCTGCCGTACGTTCGAATCTTTGAAACTTTCAATCTATGTTCTGGCACTAATACCCATCGGTGATTCGGCTCCACCACGAGCTGGGCATGAGAGGAATGCTCTCCCAGCAGGCTCAAACTACGACTCGCTTGCGTCTTCCATCTCAGCGGCACAAGAGAATTGCAGCGAGGCTGCGGATGCAGTTCCGAGGAGGGGAGTCAGAAAAGTTGGCGGCGGAGCAGGCTGAGTTGCTGCTAAGTGCGCTTTATCTGATAGCTTCTCTGCCGTCCTTTGATAGAAATCTCTTCGCTCGTCGATAATTCATGCAAGATCGATACCAGAGAAGAGTTGTGGCAACCCAAATCAATCCAAGTAAAAACTTCCTCTCAAGCTTCTGATTCCAAAGGGGACGGCAATTCAAGGCCAGCATTTCTGCGGAATTTGTTTTTGCTCAACGAATCAAATTTGCGCCACTTCGGGAAAGGCTCGATTCCATTTGCGGAAAGTGTGCCGTTTGGGCTTAACCACAATCTGGCATGGGACTCTGAACTACGGATTTGCTCCGGAGGTGTCTCGATCAGGTTCGGGAACGAGTCGAGCGCGCTTGGAAGGCGTAGGGCAGGAAGTCGGCTTAGAGATGTGAAAACGCTTATCGATCAGGATTATTTGGCTGTTAATGCGGAGTTATCGACGGTCCCGACTACTTCAGACCGAGTTCGCGTGCGTGTTTGTCGCATAGAAAGAGATTCAGATAGCAGTTCTGTCCGGAATTCCAGTCCGCCCAGCGATGCGCCCAGTCCGGTCTCCTGAAGTCGCAAGCGTAATCGCCAAGGACCTCAACAGAACTCACTGCCGTTGCTTGATTTCGCGCATAAAAAATATATTGCGCCCGGCATTCTTTCGCGCGGGAGCCTTCCTCGAGAGTCGCCTTCGTTTTTTGTTCCTGGCCTTTCATTTTAACGCCGGTCGTGAGATGAAATAGAGCAAAGTAAGAGCCAAAGAGAAAAGCACGGCACCGGGAATGATGCCGTCATAGCTTGTCGCACTCTGCCGCGCCCGAGAGTCGTAGAGAATGAAAATCCCGCCAGAGACAGAGACCACCATCAGAAAAACCGCGAACCCTCTGAAAGCCCTCATCTTGCCAACTTCCTCCTCTCCTGGAATGTGCGAAAAACTCTCGTGCTCAACTTCACCAAAGGCCCCAGAAATGCCTGGCAGCTAACTCAGCGAGGCTTTAAAAACACGCTGAGGTTCCTTTGCTGAGAAATAGGTCTCTAACTCCGGTCGGGCGTAGGGTTTCTTCATGATTTCGCCGCAGGAACAGCGCAGCGTGGCGCCGACTCTCACCCGGCTTGACGGCGTTACGAAGATTTCACTTCGGCAATCCGGATTCTGACAGCGCCACCTCTCGCCCCTTCGGACATCCACGATGACTCCACTTTCCTTTTCAATGTTGTCGGACGTCACCAGCCGCTGTTTTTCAATCATTTGAAACGATTTGATGGCGAAAAACGCAAGGGGTCCCTCGGAATGCGGGGAGTAGTAATGTGCAGAGCTCGTCGCATCCATGATTTAGTATTTGTTCAGGTTGACCATCAGAGTCTAGGAAATTGCACCGCGCTTGGTATCACAACCGTCCTCGTGCATCCGGCCAAGCCAGAGTGGGAATTGCATCCCCGCCGAAGAAGGGTGGAAGAGTTCTCTGTAACGATTCCAAATATCTAAATATTTACCATAATTATAATATCATTGAACTTCGATTGACCAGTGCAAGCCTTTAAATATGCAATATGAGAGCTAGGACGCCCCAATCAACCAACCTGACCGGTGTTGGCTTAGACACGCTCTAGAAAGTCCAACGGCTGTGTATTGCTGTTCTGCAGACCTACCCTCCTGAAGCCCCATTCTGCCGTCGCGGTTCATGGCGATTCCTTTTTAATTCCAAATACTTGTTTCGCCGGTAGGAGTCCTCAGTTCGACCCTTGGTTGGGATGCCAACCAGGTATTTGCCTGCTACCCGAATTTCCAGTTTTCCCCGTAGGCTAGCCGAAGTCGCGAATGGAGCGTCACGACCTACGCCTCCATCGTTCCTGCTCAATCCAAGGAGATGAAAATGACGAAACTAAGAATCTCGAGCACTTTCCAAATGTTAATTCTGTCCGCTGCTGTAGCGGTTTTTTCGGGGTTGGTGCTGGTTCCGTTCTCGAATTCGAAAAGCCATAATCTGCCCGCAACTCAGATTAAGGGCACGGTAATCTTGATGGCTGATGGATCGGACCCCGTACCGGCGCCAAGACCACTGCCTTGGCGTGGGTAGGTTCCTAGGATAGAAATCTGGATGAAGGGATAAGGACGCTTGCGTCCTTACCCTCATGCTAGGATTGCCTCGACGCAGAGCGTCCCCGGCTGCGTCGGAGGAAAATGCTTGGGCAAGTCATTGCGTGGAGCGGAATTGCGCTCGAGATCCTGCTTCTGATTCGCGGCTTTCGAGGCAAGCTGCTGGCTCGTTACCCTGTCTTCTACTCCTACATACTATTCGTGTGTTTGCAGTCTCTTCTCCGTTTTTTTGTTTATCACTGGCGTCCGCAATCCTATTCGAGTGTCTACTGGATCACGGAATGGCTGGGCATTCTGGCCGGGTGCGGCGTCGTCTTCGAGATTTACCGGGTGGGATTGGCGGCCTATCCAGGAACCGCGCGAATGGCTCGAAATCTGCTGGCGTTTGTGTTTGTGCTGGCATTCACAAAAGCGGTCGTCGAGACATGGAATGACCCACATTGGTGGCTGGTAGCAACCACCATGGATCTGGAGCAGGCTTTGCGGACCGTGCAAGCCCTCTCCATCGTTGCACTGGTTGTTCTGTTCTTATTCTATTCGATACCGTTCGGGCGGAATCTCCGTGGCGTTCTTTTGGGCTACGGATTGTTCGTTGGTGAGAGCGTGGTTTGGCTGACATTCGCCTCATCGGGCGGACAGAAGTTTCACGAGTTTTGGTCATACGTTCACCCGGTGGCTTATTCAATCGTTCTGGGGGTATGGGCCATACATCTGTGGTCCTATGCTCCAAATCCTGAGCCAAAACGAGCGGTGCACCTGGAAGAGCAATACCAAAGGCTCGCGGCAGCCACAAGCCAGCGATTGCGAGAGGGACGCGGTTACTTGGCGAAGGTGGTGGGTTCGTGATCGGGATTTCCAGCGCGGTAATCGGCGCCGTGCTTCTGCTCGTTCTAATACTTGTATGGCTAAGAGCGGATGCTACGTCGCGGCATCTCCTTTCCGCTTTGGATGAATCGTTCTCTAAGCGAGATGAGCTCGTCGAGGTATGTCCCCCGGAATTTGTTTCGCAAATCTTTTCCTCGCAAGACCTCGCATTCATTACGCGACTGGAATCGCCCGAACTGAAAAGCCAGTTTCTGGGCGAGCGCAGCGCCGTGGCCCTCATTTGGGTGAAACAGACCACAATGGCTATGCGCCGAATCATGCGGCACCATTTGCAGGCCAGCCGAGTGAGCAAAGATATCGAGTTCTCGACAGAGGCCAGGGTCTTCCTTCAATACACTCAGGTCCGGTTGATTTGCGGAGCTCTCTTTCTTCTAATCGGATTGCTGGGGCCTCAAAGGCTTCGCGGAATGGCCTTGCGAGCAAACAGGCTTACACAGCGCATTGGCAGCACTCTTAGCGAAATCGAGTCCGGAACTCGAACGGGTCAAATGGATGGTGCGCGATCTTCCTAGATCACATCGCGCGTACGGAAGATAAAGCTGGGCGACTATGAGCGCAGCGGTCAAACTCGTGCCGGTACAAGTGGCCTACGACGACCTTTTGAACCGCACCCTTGCCAGAATGCCCTGCGATCTTGGCCGCCTCATCTATCTCGCGTCGACTCGCGATTACAACACCGGGAACTACTATCACGAGGGGTTGGCCAGTCGATTCAGCCCTGATGTTGCTCGTAAAGCGCTTGAAATCGCTCATAGGCAGGCCTTTTATAAGCTCGCTGCTTTTCCACTGGAAGATTTAGTCAGCGACCTTGAGGCTTATCTGCGATCCACCCGCGAAAACCCCGAGGATTTCCTGCGCACATGGCAAAAGCTCGAGCCCTACCGCATCGCGATGCCTACGGAAGCGAATCTTACAGTCGCGAGGCTCTTTGCCTCAAACATCAAACTCGCCTTGGCAGTCTTGCGTTTCCGTCAGGGGCCGAGTCAGTCGGATCGCTAAGCCGCATTGCTACCGCCGTCACTTGGCCCACAATCTCAGCGTCTGTACCGAACTTGAATTTCCGCACGCTGCACGGCGACAGCGGATGTGGGATCAGCAGCAGTTGATCGTCCAGCAGGTCACACCAGGAACAAGCATAGCCGTCGCGCAGCTCCACGAAATAGATGGGGCGGTCAAATTCGGTCCGCCGGTGAAGCGGTTGCACTTTTCGCACGCGGGAATCGATCTGCACGAAGGAACCAGGCCGCAAAAGCGGATAGAGCGTGTAGTCCTGCAAGCCGACGTAGCCGTACTGGCTGTGCCGGATGTCCAAATGCTGGATAAGCGCAATGGGAACTTCTCCCCAAAGCTCCACCATGCGCGAAAGAAGATTCGTGTTGTCCAGCTCGAAGGATCTGTCGAATCGAATGGGAAAAGAAACCGTACGCTCCGTATCGTAGACTTCCAGGGTCGTCAGATGCGTGTGAGGCAGCTTATCCGCGAGTTGGTGAAGTCCCAACTTCTGAAGGTCCAGACCATAGAGCAACAAAAGGTCTGTAAATTTCATTCGATAGATGGCGCTCAAGCTATACAGCTTGAAAATGCTCGGGACTGAGTCCGAATTCTCGATTTGCGTCAGCCAGGCGTTGGAGATTTGGAATTCCGGATTGCCCTCAGTTTCGGCAATCCGTTGGCTCAACTCCGCCACGTCGCGTGTGGTTATGCCCAGCCGCGTACGCAGATCCTTCAGCTGTTCGTTGGGAGGTAGCGTATTCACTGGCCGCTATATTACCCCAAGGAGGCCTGAAACCTATCGCGGCTTGACGAATCGTTTGAGTTCATTGGAAGTCAATGCACTAGAGCTGATGCTTGCTGTTGACGCTCGCGGCTCGTCGGGGCAGGGGCCAGCCAAATTGTCGGTTGCGCGGGTCAGGGGATTGCGCGAAAATTGGGGTTCCCGCCGTCGCAAGTCAATGTCCCCGTAAGCGCCTTCGCGGGCGGCCCAAGATTCAATCGCGCGATATGCGCAAGAAATAGAAGGGCAAAACGTCATGACGCAACGAATTGGCGAACTCAATCCTCCGGTCAGGCTGATGCTGACCCCCGGGCCGTCTTCCATTGATCCGCGCGTGTATCGCGCGATGGCCACGCCTTTGGTCGGCCACATGGACCCGTGGTTCAAGGGATGCATGGAAGAAACACAAATCCTGATGCGGCAGATTTTTCAGACGGAAAACCGCATCACCATGCCGCTCTCGGCTTCCGGCTCGGGTGGAATCGAAGCTTCTGTGCTGAACACGCTGGAAGAGGGTGATGAAGGCATCGTGGCGGTCAACGGGGTCTTTTCCGAGCGCATGTATGAGATTGCCACGCGAGCCTCTTCAAAGGTCATCAAAGTGGAAGCGCCTTACGGTAAGCCAGTAGATGCCGAGGAAGTGCGTCGGGCTGGTAAGGGCAAGAAAATCAAAATCATTGGCTTCGCGCATGGAGAAACTTCGACCGGTGTTGTTACCGCAATCGATGCCTACCGAAAAGTTGCCGACGAATTGGGAGCGTTGCTTGTCGTGGATACCGTGGCGTCTCTTGCCGCGGTGCCGCTCGATGTGGACAAACAGCGGATTGATATTTGTTTCAGCGGCTCGCAAAAAGCCATCAGCGCGCCCCCGGGAATGTCGCCGATTACGGTAAGCCCCGCCGCCGAAGAAGTTTTCCGAAAGCGCAAGACGAAAGTGCAGAGCTGGTATTTTGACCTGACCACAGCGATGAACTATTGGGGCAAAGACCGGCTCTATCATCACACTCCGCCGATCTCGCTGATTTTCGCGCTGCGCGAGGCGATGCGCTTGGTGATGGAAGAGGGCCTGGAAGCGCGCTGGGATCGCCATCGCGTAAATCAGCTCGCGTTGATCGCGGGCATCGAAGCGATGGGTCTGGATCTGCTGGTGAAGAACCCGGCGGACCGCCTGCCGACGGTCACAGCCGTGATGATCCCCAGCGGCGTTGACGACGTGAAAGTGCGCAATCAGTTGCTCGATGAATTCAACATAGAAATTGCCGGAGGTTTCGGCCCGGTGAAGGGCAAGATCTGGCGCGTGGGATTGATGGGTTACTGTAGCCAAAAGCCATTTGTGTTGCTGTTTCTCGCCGCGCTAGAGAAGTGTTTGCTCGATCAGGGATTCCGTGTGCCTAGCGGAGCAGGTGTGGGAGCTGCAATTCGTAGTTACTCGCAAGTGGAGACTGCCGCGGCAGTCAGCCGCTAAAAAGGTAGGCAGCGCAGAAGCAGGCGGGATCTTCCCACAGGACTGTTTCCCGCTGATGACTGATAACTGTAGACTTCTTAGAAGGAGCTTGTGTGACGACACTCCCTGTCCTGGCAAACACTGGCGCGATGAGTCAATTCATCGGCGCTTTTGAAGTCACTTCCAAATTGAGCGGGGATACCTTTCAGTGCCGCTTTTCTCACATGTGGAACGGCATTGCCACTCGTCACGCGGATACCATTGATACCAAGTTCTTTGTGGATGGCACCGCCCATGTCATTGGGCTTGCACACACCGCGTTTGTGAAATTCCGCGACAAGGCGGGCCGCGATTTGACCGACCGCGAAGCCAGTTTCGTTTCCGCCGAGTATCTCCGGGAACGCCTCGAAGAAGAAGACGTTCGCCCCCTCTACGACGTTCCCGAGGCTGAAGTACTCCGGCTGATCGCCCAGGTCGGCATCAAGTAGAAATCAGCAACAATCATTTGTGAAAGGACCCGCCTCGGCCCGTTTCTTTTTTTGAGCGGTTAGTAGTTAGTCGCCGGGCTCGGCGTGGAACGCCGCAAGCGTCGGATGGCGGAGACCGTCGCGACGAATAAAGTGGATTACGAGAAGCATGAGCAGCGCACCGCAAACCATCACGGCGACAGCGATTTGCAGTCCGAGCTGGAGATCGTGAAGGTCGGAAATCTTACCGACCACTTGCGGGCCCAGACCGCCTACTAATTGCGTGGCAAACATGTACACGCCGATTGAAGTGGCGTGCGCACGACGCGGCATCATGTCATGAAGAACGGCGGTAACAGGGCCGTGATACCAGGACATGAAAAAGCCCGCGATGAAGAGACCCATGAGCACGACTCTTTTCTCTTCCGACTGGATGGCAAGCAATAGAAACGGTGCCGCCAGGAGAAATGCCGCGGCAACGGCAATGATGCGGCCGTAGGCCAGGCGCTTCTGCAGCTGGTCGGCAATCCAGCCACCCATTAGGACGCCACATACAAGCGAGAGGAGAGCGATGAGCGCAAGCGAGACGGAGGCTTCGCGCAGGCTGAAATCTTTGTAGTTAACGGCGAAGTCGATTCCCCAGGTGAGCAGAGAGACGCTCGCAAATGTGATGCAAATTCCCGCTGCAATCATGGAAACAAAAGCGGGGACACGAAGGAGCCGCGAAATCGGGACGACGTCAGAACGCGGACCGCGCGGAGGTTCGTCAATCCAGAAAAGAGCGATGCCAGGAATAATTCCCGCAAAGGCCACGATGAACAGGGCTGCCTCCCAGCCGTATCGCGGCCCGATGATGCCCCCGAGAGCCTGCCCAGACGCGCCACCGAGCAACATCCCCGAAGCGAAGATGGATTGTGCGAAGGCGCGGCGTTCCTGCGGAAAACCACCGGAAATCATGGATTGGGCAGCAGGTGCATAAGCGGCTTCACCGAGGCCGACCATGGCCCGCGCGATCAGGAAAAAAAGAAAAGTCGAGACTAGGCCGCCTGCAAACGTGGCGATGCTCCAGAAAAGGATGCCAATCGCGATGATGCCCTTGCGGCTGAATCGATCAGCCAAGAAACCAAAGGGAATGCTGCCAACTGCTAGTACGACCAGGAGAAAAGTTTGCAACGAACCTAGCTGGGCGTCTGTAGCATGAAGATGGTCGCGCAAGAGCGGAATCAGGGGAATGAAGACTTGACGAGCCGCGAAATTAACAAAATTAATTAAAGCAAGTGCAGCGAGGAGACGAATCTGATAAGAAGTGAGCGGGATGGACTTCATAGACATAAGGAATTGGCTCGGTGATCCGCGTGTGACCTGGTGGAGCGTAAGCAGGAAGTTATCAGCCTTTGCCCAGCCTATCAACATTATATGACTAAGAACCCAGTTCCTCCTCCTGCCGCGACCACCAGTGACCGCTTAACCACCGTCCTTTCCTACGGCGTGTTGCTGCTCCTCATCTACCTTGTATTCCGGATCTACGAGCCGTTCCTTGCGGCCCTCGGATGGGCGGCCATTTTAGTGATTTTTTTCTACCCCATGCACCATCGGCTCCTGCGGCGTTTTACTCCTAACAAGTCGGCCGTTTTGAGCACCCTGGTCGTGACCTTTCTTCTGATCGTGCCGGTAATTCTCTTGACCACCTTATTTATTCGCGAGGCGTTTTCCCTTTCACGCGGCGTAGAGCACACCTTGCAGGCTAAGCAGGTACCTGCGTTAGAGAAAAGCTGGTCCTGGATCGCCCAACATGTGCCGGGCCTCGATCCTAACGCCGACGTGTTGGAAATGCTCTCGCACGGAATTCAGAAAGAAGCAGGATTCCTTGCCGAGCGCCTCGGCACCATCCTGCGCAATATCGCCGCCTTCATCTTCAGGCTCTTCGTGATGATTTTCGCGATATTTTATTTCTTTCGCGACGCCGACCAGATTGTACTTGGAGTGCGCAGCATCCTCCCCTTTGATGCCGAACACCGCGATGCCTTGATGACACAAACGCGAGATCTCATCGCGGCAAGTGTCACCACCAGTCTTATGCTGGCGGCGGTTCAGGGCATAATTGGCGGATTTGGTTTCTTAATCGTCAAGTTGCCGGCGCCGCTTTTCTGGGGCGTAGCAATGGGCTTTTTCTCCCTGGTGCCGGTGGTGGGCTCCGGGCTGATTTTCGTGCCCGCAGCGTTGTGGCTTGGCTTCACCGGCCATTGGGGAAGCGCCATCCTTCTTTTGGTGATTTGCGCGGGAGTTTCCGCGATCGTAGACAACGTCTTGCGGCCATTGTTACTCGGCGGCCGAACCGAATTGAGCGCCCTGGTGATCTTCATCAGCGTGGTGGGTGGAGTCGGCCTGTTTGGAATGTTAGGACTCGTGCTAGGGCCGGTCCTGGTCGCCACGGCCGCAGGAGTCCTGGCGGTATACGTGGAAAGGCCCGAAACACGCCAATAACGGCTCGATAACAAGTGTTTCGCCTCGCCGTGGGGGGCCTCGCTTGAGTGTGCTAGAGTAACGCGCTCGAAGGTATTTCATGACGACCAAGCCTGCGCCAAGACCCACGGAGCTTCCCGCCACACAATTGAGGTGGAAGTGCGAGCTCTCGCGCATCCCGTTCGAAACCACCGCGCAAGCCGAGCTTCGCGAAGGATTCATTGGCCAGGAACGCGCACTGCGCGCACTGAAGATGGGCGCGGAACTTTCCGCTCCGGGCTACAACGTTTTCGTCTGCGGATTGGCAGGCACCAGCCGCGGCGGCACCATCGCGCGCATGATCGAGGAGCTCCACCCGCCCACGAAAGAGTCGTTGGACCGTTGCTATGTCAACAATTTCAAACTGACTGACCGTCCTCGCTTGCTGGCTCTCGCACGTGGTCAAGCGAACGGTTTCAAGAAGGATTTGCAAGCCGGCATCGATTTTCTGCGTCGCCGAATTCCGCAAGTCTTCGAAGGTGAACCGTTTCAGCGGCAAAAGGCGCGGATCGTGGAACGCTTTACCGTTCGCGAAAAAGAATTGATGGACGATTTCACGCGTCGAATCGCCCGCGAACAATTCGCGCTTGGCCACATGCAGGTCGGCGCAGTGGCACTCCCCGAAATTTTCCCTGTGCTCGAAGGCCAGATGGTGCCCATCGAGGACATTTCCAAGATGGTGCATGAGGGAAAACTCGAAAGCCCCCTCGCCGAAGATATCGAGCGAAAATACGAGCAGTTTCGCCAGGAATTTACCGTCGTCTACCGCAAGACGCTCACGCTCTCGCGCGAGCTTGCCAGCGAGTTGAGTTATCTTGAGCAGGAAGCCGCTTCCGTGCTGGTGGATGGCGTCATCGAAGAACTTAAGGAAAAATACGCCGGTCCAAACGTCGCCGAATATCTCGAGGAAGTTCGCCACCATCTTCTCGACAATCTCGATCCCTTCAAAGAACGCGAAGGCGAAGGCGAACACGACGAAGAAACACCCGATGGTTTGCCGAAAGCCCCGGGAGGCCCGGAGCGCGATCCCTTCCGCGTCTACGGCGTAAACGTAATTCTCGCCCACGAAGACGAGGCCAAGTCACCGGTTATTTTCGAAACCACGCCCACCTACGCAAATTTGTTCGGTACCATCCAGCGCGCTTACGACGCCCGAGGCGGCTGGACCAGCGATTTCATGGATTTGCGCGCCGGCTCGCTGCTTCGCGCCGATGGCGGCTTCCTCATCATGTATTCGCTCGAAGCCCTCTCGGAAGTCGGCGTGTGGCGCGCGCTGAAGCGCACTCTCAATCACAATCGCCTGGAAATTCAGCCGCTCGAAATGTTTTATCCCTTCGGGGGCAGCGCCCAAAAGCCGGAGCCCATCGACATCAACGTAAAGGTAATACTGATTGGCGACCGCTCTTTGTACGAAATGCTGTATGAATACGAGGAAGACTTCCGCAAGATTTTCAAAGTCCGCGTGGAATTTGACGAAGACATGGCCATGAGCGACGGCGTCATCGCCGAATATGCTGGTCGGCTGCGTACATTGTCCGAGAAAGAAAATTTGTATCCTTTCGACCGCGGCGCGTTCGCCGCCATGCTGGAATACGGCGTGCGTCAGGCGGGAAGACGAAACAAAGTGACCGCACGCTTCATTGATATCGCCGACCTGGCGCGCGAGGCGCATTACAACGCCGCCGCCTCCGGGGAATCGGTGGTTCGCGCAGCACACGTACGCGGCGCCCTGTCTTCAAAAATGGAGCGTCACAACCTCATCGAAACGCGCATCCGCGAAATGATTGAGGAAGGAACGCTGCTGGTGGATGTGAGCGGAACGCGCGTCGGCCAGGTGAACGGCCTCAGCGTCCTGGAAATCGGTGGCTATTCCTTCGGCAAGCCGGTGCGCATCACCGCCACCGCGGCGCTTGGAAAAACTGGGCTCATCAATATCGAGCGCGAAGCCAATCTCAGCGGCCGCTTTCACGACAAAGGCATGCACATCATTGCCGGTTATCTGCGGAGCCAGTTCGCGCAGGACAAGCCTCTCTCTCTTTCCGCCAGCATCTGCTTCGAACAATCCTACTCGGGAGTGGATGGCGATAGCGCCAGCTCCACGGAAATTTACGCGCTCGCTTCCGCACTTTCCGGACTGCCGTTGCGTCAGGACATTGCGGTCACCGGTTCGATCAACCAGCAGGGAGATATACAGGCTATCGGCGGCATCAACGAAAAGATTGAAGGTTTTTTCGACGTTTGCCGCATCAAGGGTCTCACCGGTACGCAAGGCGTCATGATGCCGCACTCCAACGTGGAAGATTTAATGCTGCGCGAAGATATTCTGGAAGCCGTCGCGGCCGGAAAATTTCACATCTGGCCCGTGGCTAAGGTTGAACAAGGTATCGAAATCCTCACTGGCATGGCTGCTGGAAGCAAGAACGGCGAAGGAAAATTTGAATCCGGAACCGTCCTTGCACTGATAGACGAGCGTCTACACGCCATGGCCAAAACCCTCAAAGAATTCGAATAACCTCAATATAAGCTCGCAGCGTCGGCGTTTTTACACTCGCGTAATGTATTTTTGCAACCCTTCTTGTAGCCTGCTCCCCGGTGGACCTGAAGATTCATTGCATTCGAAATCCAGATTTGAAATATGGCATCCATTTGTGCTATCGCTTCATGTAAAGTCGGGGTTTGGTTGATCCACTAGCAGGTAAATTTTCGTAGGAGAACGCATGCGAACCACAGCAGAACTATCCCTCCAGAATTGGCTCCGTCTTTTCGTGTTATCTCTGTTGACGTTGGCATCCTTTCCAGGTCCTCAATCGGCTCAGGCACAAACCGCAACCGGCACAATCATTGGAACCGTGACCGATCCGAAGGGACTTCCCGCCTCTGATGTAAATGTCGTCGTTCTAAACCTGGACACCGAAACCGAATCAACCTTTCCCACCAACTCTGCCGGAATTTATGTCGCTCCCTACTTGCAGCCCGGCAACTATCAAGTAACAGCTAACAAGAGCGGCTTCGAAACCGTGGTCACTAAGAATGTAGTGGTCCATGTGGGTGAAAGAGTGACAATTGATGTCGCGCTGCCTTTGCAATCGCAGCAAACCTCGGTGGAGGTGACGGCTGAAGCACCGCTGCTGGAGACCGACAAGACGGACCATTCACAAACCGTGACTCAGAACCAGGTGGAAGGCCTGCCAATCGCCACTCGCCGATGGGAAAACTTTGTGCTGCTCACTCCTGCTGTGACCACCGATGGCACCAGCGGTCTCAGTAGCTTCCGCGGAATTTCCGGTCTTTACAACGGGAACTCCGTGGACGGCGCGAACAACACGCAGGCGTTCTTCTCGGAAGCTCGCGGGCGCGCCATCATTGTCACCTATGTCTACAGCCCCGACTCCATCCGTGAATTTCAGGTCAGCTCCAGCAACTACAGCGCGGAATACGGCCAAGCCGCTGGCGGCACCGTGAACGCCGTGACAAGGTCTGGAACCAATCAGCTCCACGGAGATCTCTTCTACAATTTGCGTTATCCCGACTTGAACGCCCTCGACCCGGTTGGAAAGACCAAAGGAATCTTCACGCAAACCGTGCACCAACAGAATCAGTTCGGTGTGAGCGGGGGCGGTGCCATCCTCCCCGAAAAACTGTTCTTCTTCGGCACCTATGATGGATTCCGAAAAGTGAATCCCATCCTTTACACCTCGACAACTTCGCCCGCAACGATCAACGCATTCGTCTGCCCCACGGCCGTGGCGACCGGGTTGCCGATTGATTGCTCAGCAGCCAAGACTTTTATCAATACCGATCTGCTTGGTGCATTCGCCCGCAATCTGAAGCAGGATGTTTTTCTCGGCAAACTCGATTACGAACTAAACCACACCAACCACTTGAGCGCGGTCTTCAACTGGCAGAACTGGCAGGAGCCCTACGGTTACAACACTGCGCCCACAGTCAACAACGGTGGCGCCACGCAGAATGGCAACGGAGGAACCCACGAGCGCTTCTTCATCGGCAACTGGACCAAGACTTTCTCAAACAACAAGGTCAACGAGCTCCGATTCCAGTGGGGACGCGATTTTGAGTTCGACTCCACCAATTCTGGTGGACCATCGGCTTCTCTCTTGAATATCGCTTCTTATGGGGAGACCTCCGCCCTCCCGCGTCCGGCTTTCCCGGATGAACACCGCATCCAGATCTCCGACAATCTTTCCATCGTGAAAGGTACACACGTCATCAAATTCGGCGGGGACATGAATTTCATCCACGAGGTTCTGATCAACCTCTTCCAGGGTGACGGAAACTACAGTTACAACGCTACCACCGCATTTGCCGGCTGCCCTGCGGGTGCCAATGCCACTTTCTGCCGGTGGGTTGCTGATGCCGTCGGTACCGATGTTGGTGACACTCTTACGGGAAAGCATTATGCGAGCTTCACTCAAGTCAATGATCCCATCACACATGTCGGTAAAGACGACTTTTACAACAACGACTTCGGCCTTTATCTCGAAGATACTTGGAAGCTGCGGCCCAGGCTTACGCTGAATCTCGGTGTTCGCTACGACTTGCAGCATGTTCCGGCGCCTCCCCAACCGAATACCGGTACGCCCTTGCTAACCCTCTATACCACGACACTTAACAACGACAAGAACAACATCGCTCCGCGACTCGGCGTCGCCTGGCAATTCACCAGGAACACCGTCCTTCGCGCTGGCTATGGCATCTTTTACGGAAAAACTTCCAACAGCACGTACTACGCATTGCGAGTGGAGAACGGTGTATTTCAACAGACATTTAGCGGTTGTGGTCCAACCGGAACGGCTGCGCAGAAGGCCTGCGCACCAACTTTTCCCAATGTGTTCTTCACGCCTCCTGGACCTGCTCCAGCCGCTCCATTCCCGGGCGCACTGGCCCCCACCGTCGGCATCCCCGGGGGCACGTTGCCCACTACGGTCCAAGCCGTGCACGGAATGACGCCGGACTTCGTCAATCCAGCCGCGCATGAAGCTGAGGTAGCCATTGAACGGCAACTCCCCGGGCATATGACTGTTTCCGCGACCTATCTTTTGACACGAGGGCTTCGCTTGCCCGTGAGTTACGACGCCAACGTTTCGCCCACTACCCAAACCCGAAGCTACGACGTCCTCTCCTCGGGAGTTACTGCTGCTCCAACTGCCCTCACCGCGACCGTGCCGTGGTATACCCCCGCCGGGCGCATAGACGCCGGTACTGGTCTTATTCTCAATCAGGCCAGCGTGCTCAACTCTTGGTACAACGGCCTCGTACTTACCCTAAAGAAGCCCATGAGCCACGATGTGGAGTTGCTATTCAACTACACTTACAGCAAGGCCCTTGACGATGGCGAAACTGCCGGCACCAACGGCACTTTCTTCGGCACTGACGGTGTGCTCGATCCCTACAACTTCAAGGGTGACTACTCCTATTCAGACCTTGACCAGCGGCATCGCTTTGTCGGAAGCATCATCTGGGAACCCTCTTATGCCAAGAGTCTTGAAAACGCCTTTGCCCGCCAATTGCTCAATGGCTGGTCTCTCTCTGGCATCGTCGTGGGCGCGACCGGTCAACCGTACAACGCAAACATCGGTACTTCCATTCTGGGGACCGCCCTGGCGGGCGATGGCGGCATGACTGGCGCCGAAGTCAGCACCTTCGCCGGGCCCACCGGAGGCCGAGTTTCCTGGTTAGCTCGCAATTTTTATAACCTCCCCAATTTCTCAAACGTGGACTTCCGAATGGGCCGCAGCTTCTCCTTCAAAGAGAAGTACCGGCTCAATTTCACGGTTGACGCATTTAATCTCTTCAACAGCACCATCGTGAGTTCCGTAAACACAACTGCCTACACCTATGCCGCGCCGACCATAACCGGTACGGGTGCGTGCTTGAACCACGTGAACGGCTGCTTGGTGCCCTCAACTACTTTCGGGAGCCGCTCGACGACATCTGGCGCGCTCTACGGCCCGCGCCAGTTGCAGTTCGGCGCTCGCTTCACCTTCTAAACCAGTGCCCTGATTCCTCGCGGAATTTCGAATAGCTCCGTTCGCATCTTAGGGCTCGTCCGGCGCAATCGGGCGGGCCCTTCGTCTTGCTATTTAGGTGCCGGAGCCACGTACGCCTGCCGATGATCCACGCGGCACCAACGGCGCTTCACTTTGACTTTAATGGTATGGAGTTGGCCATCGCTGGACGGCGGACTGAACGCGATACTGTACTCGTGGCGGACTACTTGCGCGATCTCCGAATAGGCACGGTCGAACTCCTTCTCATTTTTGGGCAGATAGACGCGCCCGCCAGTGGCCTGGGACAACTCTCGTAGCGCCTGATCGGCCTGAGCAAAGCCCTTTTTGACGAATTCCTGGTTCTCGCGTTCTTGAGCAGAGAGTTTCCTCCACTTGGGGTACTTACGGAAGTCACCGGAAAGCGAGACGGCCAGGATGCGGACATCGGAAGTCTTGAGTTTTTGTTGAATCGCTTGCCACCTTTCCGATGGTGAACTATCGACGCCGGTCGAGAGAACGACAATGGTTTTCTTCCCGGGAAAGGGTGCGAGCCAGTCGATGGCAGACGCAAGGCTGGAGGACAAGTTCAAGTCGCCAAAACCAGCCATGAAATTCAAACTTTGCAGGGAGAGCCTCGCGGTGAGTTTATCGGGCGTGAAGTCGAGGAGCAGTTCGGGGTCTTTCGAATAGCTGGCAATGGCAACGCGGTCGTTGGGAGAGAGGTTGTTCAACAGCGTGTCTGCGGCTTGTAGGTGGTTTTTCCCGAGGAACAGAACGGCGGGGCCTGCTTCGATCAGAAAAAGAACCTGCGCCGGTTCCTCAATCGCGGCAAAACCCGTGAGCGGCTGCTCGATCCCGTTGTCGAACACTTGGAAATCTTCGCGCCGCAGGCCCTCGACGAAGTGGCCGCGCGCATCGGTAACAATCACTCCGACGTTGACGCGATCGACACTGACGCGAATCGTTTGCTGAGCCTGTTCCGGATTGTCCTGCGCCTCGGCGAGAGTACACACGCACAGCACGGCAGGGAAGAGCAGTGCTGTTCGCAGAAAACGAAAAGAGTTCATCGCCCCGCTATTCGATCCATTGGTCCCAATGAATCCCTTTGGAGTCCTTCCACGAAACGCTCGATGAATAATGAAGATGTCGCGAAAAAACTTGTGGATTGATCTGCAAAAGCCGATCGGCAGCCGTGGGCGAAGCGGAATTTTTTGAAGGGTCAACGGTCTTTGCAGCGCGGCCCTTTTTCTCTTCTTCGATCAGGCGATCCTTCCACGCCTGCCAATCGATTTTTTGAAAGTCGAAATAGCCGAAACCACTCAGGTTTCCCGGGAATTGCTCGCGGCCCGCCTGAAACCGAGGTACGCTGCCGAGCCCGCTGGAATTGGAGGCGCTCGCATGATATGCGAGTGTTTCGCGTAGAGTTTCAATTCGATTGGCACCCAGAATCATGTCCGGAGTGACCGCCAGGTTGAAGAAATTCCACTGCGCCACTCCCGCGCTGCCCTGTTTGTTGCCAAGGGAAATCTTCAGGAAAGTAACGTCTCCTTCATTGCGCTCGGAAGTCAACTGATCGCTGAAGACGGTGCGCATGAGTTTGAGAAATTCCGGCTTCTTTCGAATCCCGAGAAAATAAACTTGTTTCGCGTTATCCATCGACGGGCTGGTTTGTAGCGAAGCAAACTCTCCGGTCAGCAGCCCAAGGGCGTCCGGCAGTGGCATGCCAATGCGTTGTTGCGCGAGAGTGTCGACAAGGTCTGCGTTTCCCTGCTGACTCTGTGGAAAGGCCGCGTGCGCCATTCGCTTCACGGTATCGTAAATGCCCATGAAATTAAGTTGCGTCGAGGTGTAAGACACGGACTCTGCGGGTGCGAAAGCGAGAGAAGCTGGCGAAGCCACCCCCGCGGACCAGATGTCAAATGGCGTTCCAGGAGCCGCGTCGCCTAGGATCGCTGCTTGCACGTGTGTTTTCGCTCCTTCGAATGTCACGTGTCCGCTGATCGAGTGCACCGCGTCGAGCTTCGCCGCATCGAGCAACTTGCGCATCTGAAACATCCCCGCTTTAGAATCCGCAGCAAGGTTTTCTAAGTCGGGAACGCCCAGAAAAAATTCCAGCAAGCCACCCCCGAGGTTCGGCAGTGCTTCCTGATACGCCGCGGATTGCACGAGCGATGCCGCTCCGGAAACTTTGCCGTCTAGCCGGCTCAGGATTTCCTCCATCACCGCTCGCTCACTTGTCCCGATGGCGTACTTGCCGTGCTCCGCCCAATAGCTGGCTCCGCCCTTGCCCTCCGCCTTGAGAACTTGCACCCCGCCGATGCTTACTTGCGAAAGCACGGGCGCTTCTTTTTCCGCCGCCCGCATGCGTAGAATTGCTTTCGCCAGCAAAACTTCTTTTCCGCTGCGGTCATAAACAAAGAACATCCCGCTCCACGCACGCGGCTTTGGTTCCGTCGATGTCACTGAATTCGAAACAGCTGCTTTCGAAATGGCCGGCTTTACAGGCTCGCTCACGTACCCAATCGTGAATGAATTTTCCAAGAGCCCCGCAAATTCCTGCATTTCTTGCGAGGTCATTTTCTGTTGCGGTGATTTTTCTTCCGAGGAGCTAAGCATCCCTGCCGCTAGCGCCGAACGCACCGGCGCAAAATCCGGGTCGTCCCACAGCGCGAGTAGGGAATTGGCTTTTCTCGCTTCGAGGCCGGGGACTCCGCGCCAAATCATGTAAAAGGCTGTTCGCGGCGACATTTGTGCGGGCTCGAGTGGAGCTTGCGCTTGCGCAGCGTGTGGCACCGCGAGAACCACGATAGCTGCAATGAATAGGAAGATTCGAACGCTTGCTGCTTTCATGGGAGTGCTCCGCGCCAAAATGGGTCAAGAAAAGGATTAACTCTTAAATGCTAGCGCGCTGCTCAAAAACACAGAAGCCCTGTCCCGCGATCGGTTTCCAGAACGCGGGACAGGGCTTCTTCGAATCACTGTTCCTAAACGCGAAAATCCGGTCGTAACGTATCTATGGTTTCGCCGGTGTGGCGGTAGCCGTTGGCGCCGGGGCAGGAGCCGCTGCAGGAGCGCCTCCCTCCTTCGGTGTCGCGAGATATCCGTTGATCTGATTTTTGCCCACGTCGAAGACGACAATTTCATACGGGGCCGTCCGCGCGCTGCCCTTCACATAAAATTGTACAGGCTCGCCGGAAGTCTTGTCCTTTTTCTCGATGGTCTTGTCGTCTGCAAGGACGGTTAGCGTGTACTTTGCTTTTTTCGGATCAGTTTTGTTCAAAGACATTTGCACCGGGCCGACGCGCTGGGCGGTCTTGGACTTTTGCAATGTGAACTCGTAGTAGTTGCGGTCACCGCGGCGCTTCAGATCTTCCAGGTCGTCACGATTGTGTGCGATGAGCCCGCTCATCACGTTCATGTCGCCCAAGCTGCGCTCGAGTTTGCCTTTTGTGGCTTCCAGATCGTTCTTCGTGGCTTCAATGTCCTTTTTCGCGCCACCGACTTCCGTCGCCACTGCGCCAATCTTTTCTTCGCTTTCCTTCTGCACCTGCCCAAGCTGCGTCGACAGCTTCTGATCCGACGCTTGCTGTTCCTTGCGGATGGATTCGGCGCGGCTCTTGGCTTGCGCCAACTCTGACTGCGTCAATCCGACTTTCTGTGTCGTAAATTCCATCTGGCTTTTCAGCTCGGCAATTCGCGAATTCGCCTGGTCCAGCTGTGCTGTAAGAATCTTGTTCTGATCCTGCTGCTTGGCAAGGTCTTGGCCAATGCGTGTCTGTGTCGAATAGCCCGCGATGCCCAGCACCGCCAACGCGGCAATCACCACTCCGAACAGCACGGCGATCCACCGCGGTGTACCCGCGGATTCGTAGCGATACGATTCCTCTGGGCTCGGTACGTTTGGAGAAATGCTCATTCCCCCTCCTCAGTGATAGGCGCCCCCATAAAGCTTTGCGCCGAAAGGGAATTATCTCCCGCATTCCCCTCCCTGTCCACCGCGCAGCGCGAGAAGACGCTACGGTAGGAGGAAGATGAGGTAATGAAGTAAGGATGCAGGGGAGCGCGTCGCCTCCTTGGAAAGTATGGGCGTTGGAGCTGTGAATCGCGAGAGGGGTGAGTTCCCTCGCACATGCCATTCTTGGTGAATCAGAATCGAGATCGAAGGATAGCCGCCGGAGCGTCGAAGGCAGGGGGCCCCCGGTTTTTTGCAAATGTTGCATCTAAAGGATTTAGCCTGAGCGTAAGTCTTTTGGATGCAACACTTGCGGCGAGTTCTGTAAATGTTGCAGGTAAAGGACTTAGGGGAACGGCTCGAATGCACCCCCTTCCCCCCTATGTTTTTGTAAAGAATTGACGCGAAAAGGTTTAGGGGGTGGGGGTCGGCAAAAGAATAGAGAGGAAAGGACTTAGGGGCATGAGGAATGTGTAAACGTCGGAATGTCTGAAAGTCTAAAGGTCTCGGAGGGCGGAGAGCAGGAAGAAGCAGGGAAGAGACAAGTGGGCGGGGATGGGATTCGAGATACACTGGGAAGGTTAGCACGAAAGTACAATACATGTCAATTACTATATTGTTAGCATTCGAATGAGACGGGAAGTTGAAGAAGATGCAGTGGTTATTTCTTTAGGTCGGCGGCGATTTCTAGGGCGATGTCGCTGGGTCGGGGAAACTGCTCAATGGTTGTGAGTTTGGAGGATGTTGAGAAGGTCTTTGGGATTATGGGAAACGTCGCAGGACCAGTCACCGAAGCCGCCGTGAGAGTTCACCGCTTTGGTCCACTCGGATAAGAATTCGCGCTTGGTCTTATCTTGCTGATTGTCCTGGCCTTTGACTTCGAGGACGAGCATCTTGCCGCTTGTGAGGCGGATGAGGTAGTCGGGGCGGTATTTGAGAACGACACCTTTGAAGACGTAGAGAATCTCGAAGCCCAAATGGTCATTCTTAACCCAGGCAGCGACGTTGGAGTTGCGGTCAAGCTCGAAGGCTTCACTGGCTTCCCAACGCGAATCGAAAACGCAGAGGTTGATGTGTGAACGAACAGCGGGCTCGCAGGGTCTGCGCGTGAACCAAGGTTGCATGTCGCCTGTGGAACGGATTGGACGTTCTTTGTCGAAGAGGGGGACGACAGCGAGCGCGTTTTCGAAACGGATGGCCTCCCATAGATGCTGGACAATCTTGGTCATGTTCAGGGTGTAGAGGATGCGACGGCGGACTTCGTCCTGGCTGAAGAGCTCAGGAGAGATTACAATTCTGCCGCTGGTAAGGTAGTCCTCCGAAATGCGAATGATCTGGGCCAAGAGAAACTCGCGGTTGGCTTTCCAATTTGGCTTCATCAAATCGTAGACTTCAGCAGCGGACTGAAAAATGACACGCTGCATACGTTGTTCCCTGCCAAGTTTTTCGACGTCGATGCTGGTGAGTTTGGTGACGTCCGGTTTACCGTCGATGACGGGAGCAAGATCGGCAATTGTCGGAGTTTCATAAGCGTCGAGTGTCAAAGGTTTGGTTTTCGAAAGATCGAGGGTCAGTTCCGGGCGGTATTCGTGGTCAATGCGAATGATATTGGGCCAAGAGATTTCCAGTTCTTTGCGCTCGGGAAGCGGCAGAATTCTTGAGGTTGGCTGCGGTGGAGGAGGAGGCAGATCGTCTTCGCCCCCTTCGTGAGGCATGAACGTGAACGGTACGCCGAAAATGTTTACGTATTCTGCGGCGAACAGACCGGTCTTGGGATCTACCTCATAGGAAGTGCGACGGAGACCGCGGCCGACGACCTGTTCGCAAAGAAGCTGTGAAGTGAAAGCGCGCAGTCCCATGATGTGCGTAACAGTCTTGGCATCCCAACCCTCCGAGAGCATTCCTACGGAGATGACAGCCTGAATCTGTTCGCCGGGTTTTCCCATCTGGCCAACGGTATCAACGGTTTTTCGAAGCTGTTCGGCACGTTCTTTCCTGGTCAGTTTCTTGGCGGGCGCTTCCGAATCTTCCTCCGAATCACTCTCTACCGTCGTGTCCGATTCTAGTTCCGCCGGTTCTTCCTGTGCTTCCGCTTCTCCCAAAACTTTGGAGTCGATATGCAGGATCCGCTCGGGGTCGCTTAGTTCTTCGACGCGCACCTTGTCGTGGGTCAAGGCGTAATTGACGCGGGCGGCAGTTTCAGTGCGGTTGGCCACGGTGATCATCACAGGTGGCGTTGGAGCTTTTTCTTCCTTCCAGCGCTGACACGCTGCTTTCCAATCCATTCCAAGAATGGTGTACGCGGTATTGACGAGGTCCGGGAGCGGGTCGTGCGGCTCCGCTTTCCGGTTGAGGTCCTCTTTCACCTCGGGGTCCGTGTAGATATGGTAGAGCCGGGACTTGAAATTCTTTCCGAGCTTGGCGTCATCTCGGATAACGACGCGGGGCGTCTTGACCAAGCCGGATTCAATGGCGTCGTTGAGGCCGAAGTCGCTGACGATCCATCCGAAAAGAGTTTCTTCGCCGCTGCGCTTGCCGGTGGGTGCGAAGGGAGTGGCAGTGAGATCGAAACAAGTTTGGATGCCACGGACTTTGTTGATGCGGTCAAGACCACCGACCCACTTTGTGGCTTCCTCGAGTTCTTCCTTGGCGATTCCTTTGGTAGTGGATTTGGGGGGAATGCGCCAAGCGTGGTGAGCTTCGTCATTGATGACAATGATGTTCTGAGCGCTGGCCATGTCTTCCAGGACTTCGCGAACGTAGGCTTCGTCACTAAGGGCACCGCGTTTGTCGACGCTTTTTCGTTTGGCGATTCTTTCTTCGGAGTCCCAATCGAGAGCGTGCCAGTTGCGGATGAGGACTTTACCCTGGCGGAGTTTGTCTTCGAGGCCAGAGGGGATAACGCTGAATTCCTGATAATAGTCATTCGGGCCGGGAACGAGGACTTGAAGACGGTTTTTTACGGTGAGGCCGGGAGCGACGACGAAGATATTTTTTGAGAAGCGCTTGTCCTGTGGGTAGGTGACTTTGTTGAGGATCTGCCAGGCGATGAGCATGGCCATGACGATGGTCTTGCCGGAGCCGGTAGCCATTTTGGAGCAGAGGCGGGGGAAGTTGCCGCCGTCGCCGGGGATATCAATCCCAATTCGTTCGGAGGAGGGAGCTTCGATGAGCCAGATTAGCGTTTCGATCGCTTCGAGTTGGCAGAAGAAGAGGCGGCGGTTTTCGCGTTGTTCGGGATCCCTCCAGTGTTCGAGAAGGCGCTTTGTAATTCCGGAGACGCCCGGGAAGCCGGAATCGCGCCAAGCGTTTACGCGGGGGCGGATTTTGTTGGGGAGAGAGAGTTCGACGAAGACACCGGGATCGTCAAAAGTTTTAGAGGACTCAGAAGCGCGGATGTAGCCGGCGGAGCGTCGGCCTGGGACGCGAGAGAAGAGGCGGGATTCGCGATCGTATTTCCAGTGTTCGCGCGGCTCCTCGTATGGGGAGTTGATGATGAGCTGGTCGATGGTTTTGGATGGCATGGGATTAGGAGAAAAGCAGATCCCTCACATTCGTTCGGGATGACAAAGTGGGCCCCGATCATTGGGCTTGGCGCCGGACACTGTGCTAGGCCTGGCGTTGTCATCCCGAACACGGTCGCCTGGTTTTGGCGAACGCGGAGGGATCTGATTTTGGTGTTGAAGTGATTGATAGTGGCTTGGGAGCCGTGCCGCTAAGTCCTCCCAAGTGGAGTTGTGCTGTTCGATTAGGCGAATTTTCTTTTCACGGCGCCAGTCTTTGATTTCTTTTTCGCGGGCAATGGCGTTGCGGATGTCTCCGAATCGTTCAAAGTAAACTAAGCGAAAGATTCTATAGCGCATTGTGAATCCTGGGACAAGGCCTTGGCGATGTTCGATGATGCGGCGTTCGAGGTCGCCGGTTACACCGGTGTAGAGGTTTCGGGAACGGCTGGCGAGGATGTAGACGCAATAGGTGCGGTTCATTTTAGGTCCGGAAAAAGCAGATCCCTCACCCGCCAAAATGCGGCGGGTTCGGGATGACAAAGAAAACGTCACAACTGCAAAACCTTCAGGCTTTCGATGCCGCGGTCGTCGATTACTTTTACTGCTACGCGTTTGTGATCGCCCAATGCGAATGGCAAAGAGATGGTGCCTCGATAGTGTTCGATCAGGTCGAGATCGATTTCAGCTTTTAGGTTGCGGGCTAGCTTGGCCCAGCCTTCGTCTTCGTCGGCTAGTGGGAAGAAGACCTGGCGGGGGTATAGGCTGCGACCATCGTAGTCGGTGTCTAGGAGCCACATGGCGATTTTCTTGGTGTCACCGGATTCAATGGAGCCGGTGCGGGTGTTGTAGTAGTCGAAACCGCGAACTTCAGCTTGGTATTTTCCTTTATCATCGCCAGATTTGATTTCGCGGAGATCCACGTCAGGACGGCCAACGAGCCAGAAGGACTGGTTGCTGGAACGTTTTTTCTTGAGGTCGTCGGTTAGGAGGTCGGCGTTCATCTGGGCGGTCAGGAAGGTCATGCCGGTTTTTTCTTTGGTGAGGTCGTCGATGTCCTTGGCGGCTTCAGGATCGAATTGGAAGGCGGCAAAAACAAGGATTTCGGGTTTGGGGTGGAGGGTGCGAGCTTCTTCCCAAGCCATTTCGACTTGAGTGGTAACGAGCGGAGCGTAGTCTGGGCCGAAGGAGATGACGACGCGTTCTGGTTTTGTACCTTTCGTTTCGGCGTCGGCATGGAGCCAGCGGGTGCCTCCGAGGGGTTCGACGCGAGAGAAGTTGATCATCTGGCCGCCTTTGCCGCGGAGGCCAGATTTGAGCAGTTCGTCGCGCCAGTCGGATTGGCGGAGGGTTGGGCCAGACCGGGCGATGGAGGCGTCAGCGGGTTGGTCGGAGACGGACACAGGCTGAAGACCTGTGCCACTTAAGTCGTCGAGGGATTTGACGTTGGGGGCGGGGACGGCTTCGACGGTGAAGGGGCCGGAGATGCGGGCGCGGGAGTTGTCGATGAGCGGCTGGTCGTAGAGGGTTTCTTCGCCGGGAGGTTCGTTGTTGGCGATGGATTTGAGGGTGACATGGGGGACTTTTTTGTATTCGAAGCCGCTGCCGACACCTTCGTTGGGGTGAGCGAGTTTGTAGTAGTCGAAGGTGGCGCCCATGAGGCGTTGTTTAGCGAGAGTGGTGGCGACGCGGGAGGTGTCGCAGGTAATCCAACGGCGGCCCCATTGTTCGGCGACCTTCGCGGTCGTACCCGAACCACAGGTTGGATCAAAGATGATATCACCCGGGTCGCTAGCCATTAAAATACAACGCGATAGCACTCGTTCGTTAGTTTCAACGACATACGTCTTGTTAGGCGCGCCCCCTATGTCCTGCCAAAGATTTGTCAATGCGAATGCCGGAAAATCGTCTACATACCGCACAAAGCGTATTACGTTGGCCAGATCCTCAATTCGATTGGCAGCGATTAAGTTTAGAAATCCTTCTTCGCTCGTTTTCCAGAAATTTGATTTTGGGGTGAATGACTTTCCATTGAACTTTACTTCAAACGATCCTGGAGGGCGCTGGCTGGTCAAGTCCCCCAATGTGTAGGGCCGCGATCCTGTCGGCAGTGCAGATGGGTCGGACTTTTCTTCGGCCGTGGTCGGCCTGCGGGAACCATCGGCAAGCTCGACCCTGTTGTACGCAATTGCTCCAGCGCCACCCATACTCTTTTCTTTGTAGAGTTGCCGATACTTCAATTTCGTCTTATCTCGCGAATACCAGAGTAAATAATCTGAAACTCCGGGGAGCGATTCCGAAGTCGCGCTCGAAGTTTTCGTGAACGTAATTAGGGCAACAAAGTTATTGGATCCGAAAACTTCGTCTATTACCGCTTGCACTCGATGAAGGTTTTCGTCGGAGATTTGGATGAAGCAGGAGCCGGATTCGTGGAGGAGATCGCGGGCGAGGAGGAGGCGGTCGCGGAGATAGGTGAGGTAGGAGTGGATGCCGAGTTCCCAGGTGTCGCGGAAGGCAC
>JBGPDI010000016.1:0-54682 GCA_041482215.1 Candidatus Acidiferrum sp.
AGCTGCTGCCGCGACGATCAGCGGCTGGGGCTATCCGCTGCAAGCACAAGCCATGACCGACCTGGCCCACAAAGTCGGCGAAATCACGCTTTGGAATCGCGCTGGCGGCGCGCCCTCGCTTGCTGTCGGCATGGCGCAAATTTTTTCGAATACCATCGGAGGCGAGCGCCTGCTCAGCATCTGGTACCACTTCGCGATCATGTTCGAGGCGCTTTTTATTCTTACGGTGCTGGACGCGGGCACGCGCGTGGGGCGGTTTATGGTGCAGGACCTCGGTGGCCGCTTCTGGAAGCCCTTCGGCCGCACGGGTTGGATGCCCGGCGTTCTAGTGTCCAGCGCCATCATCGTTGCCCTGTGGGGCTACTTTCTTTATCAAGGTGTTGTCGATCCGCTGGGCGGAATCAATTCGCTATGGCCGCTCTTCGGGATTTCGAATCAATTGCTCGCGGCCGTCGCGCTCGTGGTGGCGACAACGATTCTGATGAAAATGGGCAAGCTCCGCTGGATCTGGGTGACGCTGGTCCCGATGATTTGGCTGGTCATCATCACCATGACCGCGAGCTACCAGAAAATCTTCGATTCGAATCCGCGCATCGGTTTTCTTGCCTATGCGAAGGCCCTGGCCGCACAAATCGCGGCTGGGAAAATTCCCGCTGAGAAGATTGCCGAAACGCAGCGTCTTATTTTTAATCAGCGCCTCGATGCGGCCGTAACTGGCGCTTTAGCGGCCATGATTCTGGTTCTGATTGTCGAAGCGCTCATGCACTGGTATGCGATTCTCAGCAGGCGGACGGAAACTGCGCTTCATGAATCGCCGTACGTTGCCACGCGATGGGCTGCGGACTATTCTGGTACGGCCCACGGAGACGATTGATGCACCGCGCCGCAAAATCCACATCACGTTTTCTGCGCCGCTTTTGGCGCGGCTTCCGCGAATGGTGTGGCGATGCTGCGTACGAGAGTTATCTGCGTTCGAAAGGCAGGCAGCTCGACTCGGACAGAGCGCTTACGCCCACCGAGTTTTATGTGGAGCAGCTCAACCGCCGCTATTCCAAGCCCAACCGCTGCTGCTGAGACTCTGCTCTTGTCGTTGGTATCTGGGCGCGCCAGCATCACAGTTCGTGGATTACATCGCCGGTTGTAATTTGGGAAGAATCTTGAATCCATCAAATTTCCGGCGTACACTCCCCGTAAAATCGGTTGGGCCCTTCAATCTGCAGCTTTTTCGGAGGGAAAAATGCTACGTATGTTTCGAATTCTCTTACTTCCTCTCTTTGGGCTTGCCAGTTGCCTCCTCTATTTCAGTTCCGCCGCGCAGGAGAAAACTTCCAAACCTGATTTTGATATGACCGCTAGCTACATCGAAGCTTGCAGCTGTGACATGTTCTGTCCCTGCTACTTCAACACTCACTCCACGAATCATATGAGCATGGGTGAGCATCACGTAGATGAACATTTTTGCCGCGCCAACCTCGTGCTCAAAGTGGACAAGGGGTATTACAAAGACACCAAACTGGACGGCGCCAAAGTCTGGATCGCTACGGATCTGGGTAGCGACTGGAGCACTGGCAAAGACTCCTGGCTGGTCGTGAACTTCGATCCCGCCGTCGGCAAGGAGCAACAGGCTGCACTTGGAGACATCCTTGGCCAGCTCTATCCGATTCCCTGGCAGAAACAGGCCGTGCAGACTGGGGCGTTTTCATGGCATGTAGACACGAAAAGCGGGATGGCCCACGCGAGGATGGAAAATGGTAAAGGCGAGGTAACGCTCGAGCGCGTTGGCGGCAATGATGCCCGCAAGGAAGTTGTCATGCACAACTTGAAGTACTGGGGCGCGCAGTCAAACGACGGCTTCCGCATGTGGAAGAGCAAGCATGAAGCCTTCGAAGGAGATGGCCACAAATTCTCGTACGACGGGACAAATGGTTTCCTTATTACCATCCACTTCTCGGGAAATGCAAAGCCCGCCTCTGCGGACTAATCTTGGCTCACGTGGTACCGGCAGCCCCGCTTTACCTTCCGGCAAGGCGCGGCTGTCGGACTAGAATTCTTCCTCGTCTTCGCCCTTGTGTTTTAGTGGGGTTGTCTTGTGAATGATACGGATGCTGTTGTTGCGGATTCCGGCAAGGATAGCGCGCCGGGTTTCTGCAGGCAGCGTCTCCGGCGCAAAAACGCCGGCAAGTTCCCGCGGGAAAAATTTGATGAAGAGCGCCGCGATGTGCGCCGTCGCGTAAGCTACGGGCGTTGTGAAGCGCCCTTGCTGCCGAATCTGATAGAGCGTCGGAAACATGCAGTCGCTTCGCATAAGCAGCCGCTGATCTTCTTTCTTGCCTATTTTAATGCCGCGCACCAACACGGCGGCGGCGAATCGCGCATTCTGCAAAATTCCCTGGCGAATTAACCTCGCGATCATTCGAGGCGAGGAAGTCTGAGGAAACTGCTGTTTCGCCATTCCGCGCGATCTAGATAATTTTCCTTGCTTGTGCCAGCGCCGCAGCCTGTCGATTTCATTTCCACCGATTTTTACGTCCAGTTCGCCCATGGGAATGAAGTGGGGTAGCGTGGCAACTTCGTCCTGCGCCGCCAAAACCACGCTCGCGTTGCCAATGGGATCGGCAAAGCGAAACTTTTCAATTTCTGAAAATCGTTTGCCAAGCCGAAATCTTCCGTTGCGATAAACCCGCGGATGGGAGACCGCCTCGTCGAACGACACTTCCGGCGACCACTGGGAAATGGGATCGTCGCTCTCGCTGCTTTCATAGAGACGAATGTGTACGGCCTCGACTTCGTCCAGCAATTCGGAAGCGCGTTTTACGAGCAAATTGGTCAGGCCCGGCGCAACTCCAGTGTTAATCAGCGCCACGCGGTTTTTTTCTTCGAACCTCTTCGCGTAGCGGAATTGCTCAGGTCGGAATGGATTGCGCCTCAAGTGAGAGCTGAGGTCAACGTAATGCGCGCGCAGCCGCAGCGCCGCTCGTAAGACAATTTCGTTAAAGACCGAAGCAGAGGCGTTAACGATGAGCTGGCAGCCCTTGGCGGCCTTCACGATCCCGCGAAGGTTTCGTGCGTTCACTTCAGTAACTGCGATGGTGCTGCGCCTGCCCAGGAAGCGCCGCGCGCGCTCGGGATCGCGGTCACCGCACCAGACCGTATGTCCTTGCCGCTCCAGTAATTGTGCGAGAAGCGAGCCGGTCGCTCCGGCCCCTAAAACGAAGATCCGCATGACGTGCGGAAAACTCTATCACAATCCATGATAACTCTCGGTCCGGTGTTTCCCTATAGCCGTCAATTGCGTCCTTCTGGTGGGCGAGCGTACACTAGGGCTGTAACTCCGACCCCTGAGGCCTACGGGAGAGACATCCCAAGGCTGCTGGGGCAATGCTCCGAGAAGTTTTCGGGGTAGAGGGTTTGGACGGAAACGTCCGGGCCTCCCGTGCTTGGAAAGGAGCGATCACACCGAAAATGTGCACTTTTTCGGCGAAAGCCCGATTCCCAACACTGGATTGGGCGGTTTTGTTTTAGAGCGCGATTGCGTCCACCTAGGGGGAGCTGCATCCAAGTTGCAGCAGTGACCATGACCCTTCACGATAAATTCGGCCGCCAAATAACTGACCTGCGCATCTCCATCACGGACCGCTGCAATTTCCGCTGCGTCTACTGCCGCTCTGCCGACCCAGAAAACTATCGCGATCATGACGAAATTCTCTCCTGGCCTGAGCTCGACCGCCTCGCCAAAGTTTTCCTAAGCTTGGGCATCCGCAAAATCCGTATCACCGGTGGCGAGCCGCTCGTCCGCGAAGGCGTCGAGGACTACATCGCCCGCCTTCACGCCTTGGGCGTCGAAGACCTCTCCATAACCACCAACGGCCATTTGCTGGCCGAGCGTTGCGACCACCTCATCGCGGCCGGCCTCCGCCGCATCAATATCAGCCTCGATTCGCTGGATCCCGCCAAATTTGAACGCATCACCCGAACCAAGACGTTCTCCAGCGTGATGGACGGCATTGCGGCTGCTCAAAAATCGTGCCTGGCGCCTGCCAAAGTCAACGCCGTCCTGGTTCGTGGCATCAACGATGACGAAGTCGAAGCCTTCGCCGAGTTCGCCCGCGAAACTGGCGTCATCATGCGCTTCATCGAATTCATGCCCCTCGATGCCGACCGCCATTGGACCCGCGACCTTGTAGTTCCGGCCGCCGAGGTCCACCAGCGCATCCACTCCCGCTGGCCACTCGAACAAATCCCCCACGAACGCAGCGAAACCGCCCGCAAGTACCGTTTTGCTGACGGCGCACCCGGCGAGATTGGCCTAATTGCCCCGGTCACACAGCCCTTCTGCGGCCATTGCTCCCGCATCCGGCTGACCGCCGATGGCAAGCTCCGCACCTGCCTCTTCAGCAAGGACGATCATGACCTGCGCGCGTTGCTCCGCGAAGGAGCCTCCGACGAGGATTTGGCCACCTATGTCACCTCGATTGTCATGGAAAAAGAAGAAGGCCACCATATCAATGAACCCGGCTTCGCCCCCCCATCCCGGACCATGGTCTTCATTGGCGGATAGTGGTAAATACGCCCGAATATGAGACAATGAAGCTTCCAGTCAGTTTGCAGGGACCGCTGAGCGTCAGCCTCTAGGCAAGAAAAACATCAATCATGGGCAACTTCGTATCCATCTCGGATAGCAGCACCCTCATCGGCGCAGAACAGCCGGCGACCATCCGCGCGCCGGAAATTGAGGCAGGGGTCGGCTGTGACTTCGATTCCTACCTGCTCGTCCCGGACAACGCCTTGGACGACCGCATTGCCGCCGCGAAAGCCCGACTGGGCGAGGATGTCGTTATCCTGGGCCATCACTATCAGCGTGACGAAGTCGTGAAATTCGCTGATTTCCGCGGTGACTCCCTCAAGCTCTCCTTCCAGGCTTCCCAGACCTTGGGCCGCTACATCGTTTTCTGCGGCGTGCACTTCATGGCCGAAAGCGCGGACATTCTTCGCCGCGAGCACCAGACGGTGATCCTGCCCGACCTGAACGCCGGCTGCTCCATGGCCGATATGGCCGATATTGGGCAAGTCGAGACGTGCTGGCGTGAGCTCTCTTCGCTCGGTAACTTGAAAGTCGTCCCCGTCACGTACATGAACTCGACCGCGGCCATCAAAGCTTTTACGGGTGAGCGCGGCGGCTCGGTTTGCACCAGTTCCAACGCTGCCGCCGTCATGAAGTGGGCTTTCGAAAGCCGTGAAAAAGTCCTCTTCCTACCCGATGAGCATCTCGGCCGCAACACCGCCTACCGCATGGGCATTCCCCTCGACCAAATGGTCGTCTGGGACCCTTACCAGGAATTTGGCGGAAACACTCCCGAAGCGATTCGCGCCGCGCGCGTAATCCTCTGGAAGGGTTACTGCTCCGTGCACCAGCGTTTCACGCCGCAGCAGGTCGATCGCGTCCGCCGCGAGCATCCTGGCATTCGCGTTATCGCGCATCCCGAATGCCGCTTCGAAGTTGCTCAGGCTGCCGATCAAATCGGTTCGACCGAAGGCATCATCCGAGCCATCGAAACCTCTCCCGCCGGAACGGAATGGGCTGTCGGCACGGAAATCCACCTCGTCAACCGCCTCAGCAAGGAATTTAAGAACCACAAAGTGATGTCGCTCGATCCCAGCGTATGCGTTTGCACCACCATGTTTCGCATCACCCCGCAGCATCTCCTCTGGGTGCTCGAAAATCTCGGAGAAGGCAACGTTGTGAATCGCATCTCCGTGGATGAGCGAACTCGCCACTACGCGCGGGTTGCGCTCGACCGCATGCTCAGTTTGCGCTAGCATCCAGTAGTTAGCGTGGCTCTTGTCGTCCCCCAACAGCGCTCGCCGAAATGGAATCTCTATGGCAGATGACGAAGAAGACGATCAGGAACAAGACGAAACTCCGGAACCGCCGCAGCGTATGTTCACGCTGACGGAAGCGGAACGCGCACGCCAGGAGCTTGAGCCCTTCCTCGTTGAGGCCATGGACTCCCGCAAGAAACTCTCTGGACTGGAAAATCAGCTCAACGCGGTTTCCGCGCGCATCATGATGATGGGCGGCGTGCTCGTCCCATACGAAAAACTGGCTGCCGTCCGCATGGAACACAACCAGCTTTCCGAATCGTTGAAGTCAGCGGTCGGCCGCATTCTCGAAACCGGATGCATTATCAAGGACCTCGACATCGGCCTCCTCGATTTCCCCGCCGTCATCAATAATCAGGAGGTCTATCTTTGCTGGAAGCTCGGCGAGGATCGCATCCGCTTTTATCATCGCCAGGACGAAGGATTTGCCGGGCGCAAGCCGCTCGACCCGCGCGATCTCGGCCCTGGTAACTCCGTGCAGTGATCTTGTTTTTTCGGCTCTGTATCGTTTTTGTAGAGGACGGGCTTTGGCCCGGCCCACTTTTTCCCGTTACCATCTTAAATTGCGAGCGACCTTGACCGACCATCCCGAAAATCGTCTGAAAGATTCCGCCAGTCCTTACCTCCGCTCCGCTGCGCACCAGCCCATTGATTGGCACGAATGGGGCGAAGCCGCGTTCGAACGCGCCAAGTCGGAAGACAAACCCATCTTGCTCGACATTGGCGCGGTCTGGTGCCATTGGTGCCACGTCATTGACCGCGAAAGCTACGAAAACGCCGAGATCGCCAAGATCATCAACGAACACTTTGTCGCCGTAAAAGTGGATCGCGATGAACGGCCCGACGTTGATTCCCGTTACCAGTCCGCCGTCAGCGCTATTTCCGGTCAAGGCGGTTGGCCGCTCACCGGTTTTCTGCTTTCCGATGGCAAGCCTTTCTTCGGCGGTACCTATTTTCCGCCTGAAGATCAGATGGGCCGCCCTGGTTTTCGCCGCATTCTTCTCGCCGTCGCCGATTCCTACCGCAACAAGCGCGCCGAGCTGGAGCGCGCCGCAAACTCTCTTGCCGACGCCGTCTCGCAAGCCGAAGTTTTCGCTGGCGCTCGCGCCGATTTCGATCTCGGTGTCGTTGACGAACAAATCAGCTCGATTACCAAGCTTTTCGACATCAAGAATGGCGGGTTTGGCCGCGCGCCGAAGTTTCCGCACGCTTCGGCCGTCGATCTCGTGCTGGAGCGCTACCAGCAAACAAAAGAAAAGCATCTCCTCGCCATGGTTGAAACCACCCTCGAAAAAATGGCCCGCGGCGGCGTCTACGATCAGCTCGCCGGCGGATTCCATCGCTATTCCGTGGACGAACGCTGGCTAGTGCCGCACTTCGAGAAAATGTCCTACGACAATTCCGAGCTCCTGAAAAACTTTCTCCACGGCTGGCAAGTCACGCAGAACCCATTTCTGCGTGAAACCGCCGAAGGCATCATCGCCTGGGTGAACGAAGTTTTGTCCGATCAGGAAAATGGCGGTTTTTACGCGAGCCAGGACGCGGACTATTCGCTCGACGACGATGGCGACTACTTCACCTGGAGTCTCGACGAACTCCGCGCCGCGCTTCTCCCCGACGAAGCCGGCGTCATGGAGCTCTACTACGATGTCGAAGCGCACGGCGAAATGCACCACAATCCCTCGAAAAATGTCTTGTGGATCGCGCTCGACGCCGCTGATATTGCGAAACAGCTTGGCCTTGACGAAGCCTCTGTTCGCCTGACCATCGCCAAGTCAAAAGGAAAGATGCTCGGCGCACGCCTGCCGCGCCCCACGCCGTTCATTGATAAAACGATGTACGTCTCCTGGAACGCGATGTTTGTTTCGGCGTACCTCGATGCGGCGCGCGTTCTGGGCGGCTCACTCGGCGCAAATTGCCGCGCCTTTGGTTTGAAAACTCTCGACCGCATGTTGAAGGAAGTCTGGAGTGAAACCGGCGGCTTCGGCCACCGTATTGGCGGCCCCGCGCTTGAAGGTTCGCTCGATGACCAAGTTTTCAGCGTCCTCGCACTAATCGACGCCTACGAAGCCACGCTCGACCCGCGCTACTTCACTGCCGCGCAAAAGACGATGGACCTCGCCATCGCCCGCTATGGCGACGCCGAAGGTGGCGGCTTCTTTGATCGTCCTTCCGATGCCGCGCCGATGGGCGGTCTTGACGTCAGCCGCAAACCTTTCCAGGATTCACCAACGCCCAGCGCCAATTCCGTCGCCGCTATCGCTCTCGTTCGAATGCATGCATTTACCGGTGACGATCGCTACCACGCCTTGGCCCAAAAAACCCTCGAAGCCTTCGCCGGAATCGCCCCGCAGTATGGCCTCTTCGCCGCCACCTACGGCCTCGCGGCCACGATTTTCGCGCATCACCCGATGCAAGTCGTCATTACCGGCGATTCGAACGATCCCACCACCCAAGCCCTCGAAGCCGCCGCCCACCGTGTCTTCCGCTTCGGCAAATCTGTCCTGCGCGTAACTCCAGAGACTCCCCAACTCCATCTAGCTGGCGCACTCAAAGAAGCTCTTCCCCATCTCCCCGCCGGAAAATCTGTCGCCGTCGTCTGCTCTGGCAATACCTGTCTGCCTCCCACAAGCGATTCTGAACAATTGATCGCCCTACTCGAAAATGGCGCTGCCGGAGCGGCATCCAAATAATTCTTCACAACTTTTGCCCGCAGTGGCACCGCCGCGCGGGTGCCCTTGCAGCGAAACCTCCCAACATAATTGACCTCGACATCGGCCCGAAATGAAAGACGGGCACGATGCTCGCGCACCGCGCCCGCCAAACCGTGAATCTCCGTCTTTTCCTTACTTCTCTACTTCTTCATTTCACTACTTCTTCGGCCTTGACTCCGGCGGCACCAGCCCATTGTTCCGGTAATACACCACGAGATTCCCGTAGTGCTCCCCGGAATGCTCAATCAATCCGTACGCCAAGTCGCCCACCCGGGTCAGCCGCGGAAAGCCGGCGTCCACGCTTTCGTTCATCCCTTTGTCGCCCTTAGCCTTGATGACGTCGGCGCCGTCCTTCACGCACTGTTTCACGTACGCTACCAGGTCCGCCTTGTTGTTAATTTTCAGGTCTGCGGGCTTCGGGTCATCCTGATAGCGCGACTTCTTGTTCTGTGCGGGATCCGTGAAGTAGTACATGGACGCAGAAACATGCAAAATCAATGCTTCGAACGTCCGTGAATCCGGGTTTGGTTTGTAGTTGTACTTGTCTTCTGGCAGATCCTCTGCAATCGCAATCAGCTTCCTGCCGATCTCATTCCATTGTTCCAGCACTGCCTCGGAAGCTCCCAGCGCCGGTTTCGGCGGTGCCTTTTTCGCCGCGTCCTGCGCCAGTACCGGAAGCACCGCCAACCCCATGACTATAGCCAACCCCGCCATCCACTTTAGCTTCATCATTTCTTCTTTCCTCCGTTACGTCCCGCCTGCCCAGACCTCGTCGGGGACCTGGTCGGGCCGTTCTTTCCTTCAGACGGACCACTTTGCCGGTCGTTTCTCCCCATACATCGTTAACTTGGATTGCGGACCCGGCTTTCCGCGGGGGTTCATCTTACGCAGGAAAGCCGCTTCCGTCATGCAAATTCCCCGGGACCCGCATGGTAAGCTGGTAGTTTAGACTTGGGGGCCCTTTCACCGTGAATTGGAGCTTTCTGCTGCTGCGCATTGGCATTGGTCTAAGCATTCTGACGCTGCTCTTTCTCTCGCAGCGTTTTTGGTACCGCGCCATCTGGCGCGTCACCGCGCACTGGGGCCGCATGCCACTTCGAGTCGGCGCCCGGCTGGCTTACATCGTTCTTCTTGTGTTGGTCATCATTACCGTGTCGCAAGGTCTGATGTTCGGCCGCGGAGTCCTCGCTCGCCAAAGTTCGATGATGACCATAGTTACCGGTCTCTGGTTCTTCAGTGCACTCTTTGCCTATTTCGCTGTTAAGACCATGCACGCTCTCGAGCGCGTGTGGCGCTGGTTGCATGCTACAGCGACGAAGAAAGACGTAACGGCGCAGGCTGCCGGGTCGTCCGCACCTGACTCCGCCGAGACCGTTGCCGATCCCGGCCGTCGCTACTTCTTCCGTGCCGCTACCGCTGCCGCCGGCGCCGCTCCTTTCCTCACTACCATGTATGGTTTCGCGGCCGAGCGCTTGAACTACCAAGTCCGCCGCATCGAGATTCCCATCCACAATTTGCCGTCCGCTCTCGACGGCATGCAAATCGTGCAAATCAGCGACATCCACCTTAGCGGTTACATGTCACCCAAGCAGGTTCGCCGCGCCGTGGATATGGCCAACGATCTCGGCGCCGATCTTGCCGTAGTCACCGGCGATCTCATTACCGGGAGCGGCGATTCCCTCACCGATTGCGTCGAAGAGGTTCGCCGTCTGCACGCTCCTCTCGGCACCTGGGGTTGCAACGGCAATCATGAGATCTACGCGAATGCGGAAGACGAAGCCGCTTATCTCTTCCAGCAGGCCGGGATGAAAATGCTGCGCCACGAAAACGCCCAGATTAATTTCAAGGGCGCATCTTTCAATCTCATAGGAGTGGATTACCAGCGCGAGCGTACTTCGCGCGGCCAGCGCCAACAGACACTCGCGCGTGTGGAACCGCTCGTCCGCCGCGATATGCCCAACATTCTGCTTTCGCACAATCCCAACACTTTCAATCGCGCCGCCGAACTCGGCATCGAGCTTTCACTCGCCGGCCATACACACGGTGGGCAGATCCAGGTCGAAATCCTGGACCATCGCCTTAGTCCCGCGCGCTTTATCACTGACTACATCGCCGGCTTATACCAGCGCCCGCTCCTTGCACCCGCTCTCAACGTGCGCGCTGCTTCGAACGCTTCCGCCGCTAGTGCGTTCAGCCCATCGCTTTTCGCCTCACCTTCGTCGCCGATGGCACATATTTACGTCAACCGCGGCCTCGGCACTGTCGGTGCCCCGGTGCGTCTCGGCGTTCCGCCCGAAATCAGTCTGATTGTGCTACGCTCCGCCTAGTCGCACGATTCGCTCAATTCTTCAGGATTCCCTCTGCTTCCTGGAATGAACCCCTCCATTCTTCAGTATTTTTTTCGATTATTGAATTCTGATTTTTGGAACTAGTTTGCGTTTCCCCTAGTACTCGTCCGTGCAAGCTCCATGTTCTCAAGCGCCAAGTTTCGAATGGCGAGGATACTGCTCTTGGACTCCGGCGTGCTGCAATCTGAGCAGAGTCCAGCCAGTAGAAGTTCGCCTGCGAACGCGTGGGACGTGTTTCGCGTCGAAAATCTCGCATTGGAAGGATTCTCAAATGCTCTCAACATGTAGGACCTGGAAGTTTCTTCCAGTTTTGGGCCTTTCGCTTTTCTTGCTCCCTGCTGTAACGCAAGCGCAACATTACAAACAAACGAACCTCGTCTCTGACATCCCGGGAATGGCTCCGGTGACTGACCCCAATCTGAAGAATCCTTGGGGACTCACCCGCAGTTCCGGCAGTCCCTGGTGGATCGGCAACAACAACTCTGGCACTTCCACTCTCTACACCGGCGCAGGCGCCATCATACCTATCAATGGCACTGGGACCGTCACCGTTCCGCCTCCCAAGGGCTCCCCGGCGGGAACGCAGTCTACTCCCACGGGCACCGTTTTCAATGGCAGCCCCACCGATTTCCTGACCGTCCCCGGCACTCCAGGAACATCTGCCCATTTCATCTTCGCGACTGAAGATGGAACCATCTCTGGATGGAACGGCGGGCAGAACGCCGTCCTCATGGTCGACAACTCCGATCACGGTTCGGCCAACGGCGCGGTCTACAAAGGCGCTACCTCCGGCGAAATCGACGGTAAGAAATATCTCTACGTTACGAATTTTCGCTCCGCCAAAGTGGAAGTCTACGATACCAACTTCATGCCGGTGCATCTCGGCCGCGACGCCTTCGATCCCGACGGCGATGGCGATCACGACCGTGACGACCGCCGCACCGAAAGAATCCCGCGCGGATTCGCGCCATTCAACATCCAAAACATTGGCGGGGTGCTCTTTGTCACTTACGCCAAGCAGGACGCCCCGAGACACGATGATGTTGCTGGCGCCGGCCTCGGCTTTGTGGAAATCTATTCAACGTCCGGGCGGCACATCGGGCACCTCCAGCATGGCGACTGGCTCAATTCACCCTGGGGAGTTGTCTGGACCACTCGCGATTTCGGCGAGTTCAGCAACGCCATTCTCGTCGGCAATTTCGGTAGTGGATGGATTGCTGCCTTCAACGGCTTCACCTACAAATTCATGGGCTTCGTGAAAGCTCCCGATGATTCCATCCTGACCATTGACGGCTTGTGGTCGCTTACTTTCGCAAATGACGGGACTGCCGGATTGGCCAACACGTTGTACTTCACCGCCGGTATTAACGGCGAGCAAGACGGCCTCTTCGGCACCATCACGCCGACCGACGGCCTGGACGGCGACGAAGAGTAACTTCGCCAAATTCCGTAGCAAAAAAAATAGAACGCTTAGCGAGACGGCAGCGCCACCAGAGTCCGCTGCCGTCTTTTTTTCCGTAATGCCCCGCCGGTTGTTTTTCCACGTGCCGTCAATGCTAGAATCTCCCTACGCCTGATCTGCCGATGCCCATACAAGAGAAAAATTATTGGTCGACCACCGTTGATTCGTCTTCTGTCTCCGCTCCTTCTGAATTCCCGGATTCTGTTGATGTCGTCGTTGTCGGCGCGGGTTACTGCGGGCTTTCTGCCGCGCGCACGCTTGCAAAGCGTGGCGTGAAGGTCGCTGTGTTCGAAGCGGAAACTTTCGGCTGGGGCGCCAGCTCGCGCAACGGCGGCATGGTCCTGACCGGAATGAAATTGCCGGTGCCCACCCTGATCAAGCGCTACGGCAGAGATGTGGTTCGCAAAATGCACGCCGCTTCACTCGAGACCATTGATTGCGTCGAGCAAATCGTTCGCGAAGAAAATATCGACTGTAACTTTTCGCGCTGCGGCCACCTGGAAGTGGCGTGCAAACAAGCACACTTTGACGGCTACGAAGAATCCGCTGCGCTCGTAAAGCGCGAATTCAATCATGAGTTACGCATCATTCCAAAAAGCGAACTGCGCGCGGAAATTGGTTCCGTTATTTATTTCGGTGGCATGGTGGATGAAACCAGCGCGGGCTTGAATCCAGCTCAGTACGTTGCTGGCCTCGCGCACGCGGCACATCGCGCCGGCGCGTGCCTTTACGATCACACACGCGTTATCTCCGTCGAACTGGATGAGAAAAATGGCGCACGCAAGTTCCGCGTCCAAACTTCAAAGGGCGCCATCACCGCTCGCGAAGTGATTCTCGCCAGCGGTGCGCACACGACTGAAGCGACTCCAGCGCTAAGAAAGAAAATTATCCCGATCGGTTCGTACATCATTGCCACGGAAGTCTTGCCCAACGATCTTGCGCGCGAACTCAGCCCGCGCAATCGCATGATCTACGACTCGAAGCATTTTCTCTATTACTATCGTCTCACGCTAGACAATCGCATGCTCTTCGGAGGCCGCGCTGCGTTTTTCCCCGCTAACGAAAATACCGTGCGGCAAAGCGCAGAAATTCTGCGTCGCGGCATGATCGACGTGTATCCGCAACTGCGTGACACAAAAGTGGAATTCGTCTGGGGCGGTACGCTCGATTTCACTCTCGACGTGATGCCGCACGCGGGAAAAATCGATGGCATGTATTTCGCCGCGGGCTTCGCCGGCCACGGCGTCGCCGCCGCCACTTGGTTGGGCGCAAAGCTCGCCGGCTTGATTTGCGGCGAGCCAAACGACATTCCGTTCGACGGCATCAAGTTTCCCACCGCCCCGTTCGGCCTTCGCAGTGGTAACACTTGGGCGCTCCCTCTTGCCGGCACGTGGTACAGAATCCTCGACTTCTTCACGTAATCAGTTTCCGCTCGTACTGGCGCAGCTCACGGCGCCACTACCCGGGCCAGAAAAAAGTCGGCACCACGATGACAAACGCCCGTCCCAGCAATAACTGCACAGCTCCTTTGTAGGGCAGGCCCGAAAACGACGGTCAAGCTGTGCTTGAGGTGGTTTCAGTGCGGAGGCCGGCTATGACCAGGCGGATCTCCTCGTAGGAGACTTCGGGAGGGAGGGCCTCCTTGAGGGGCTTGAGGCGGTCCATCCCTAACTGGTGGCAAGCAGTGGCGATTTGGTTGTAGCGCTCGGCAGGCAGCCACCCGGGTTGAAATGTGGCTTCGCCTCGCTCGATTAGGTCGGCGACGAGGGAGACGACAGCGCGGAGAGTGCGCGAGCGGATTTGGGCAATTTCTTCGAGGGTGCGGCCTTCTGCAAGGAAGCGCAGGGTTTCTTTCGCGGGGGAGGAAACTTTTAGTTTGCCTTCGCCGGTCGGACGTTCGCCCTGGCGGAAGCGGCGCAGGGCATCGAGGATCTGCGCGCCGTACATTTCGACGCGTTTTTCGCCGAAGCCGGACACACGCCGTAATTCCTGCAAGTTCGATGGTTCCACGAGGCATAAGTCTTCGAGCGCAGAATCATTCAAGACGATGAACGCGGAAATCCCCTTATCCTTCGCGGTGTTCCGCCGCCACTCCCGCAGGTACTCATTCAATTCTCTATCCACCGACGGTTTAGGAACCGTTCGTGAAATCCGTGGCTGGACCGAACGTGCTGGCTGCACTGAGCGTGATGGCTGCATCGGACGCGAAGGGGCGCTCCTTCGCTTGCTTTGTTCCACTGCAATTTCGAGCCAGTCCGGCGCCATGGCGCAGGCGTCGCAATTGCCGCAAGAATCCCATTTGGGAGTTTCGCCGAAGTGCATACAAATGTGACGCTGGCGACATGATTCGGATTGGATGAAGGTTTCGACTTCGCGATAGCGCTCCCAGGCGCGCGATTTCTCTGCGTAGTCTTCGATTTTCCCGTTGAAGTAGGCGTGAAGGCCAGAATCTTTTTTTTGCCAGAAGAGGAAGCAATCCGCGGGAAGGCCATCGCGACCGGCGCGGCCCGCTTCCTGGTAGTACTGCTCGACGCTTTTCGGGAGCGCGAGGTGAATAACGGAGCGCACGGCGGGTTTGTTGATGCCCAGGCCAAAGGCCATGGTGCCGACCAGGATGCGCACTTCGTCGGCCATCCATTTTTCCTGGTTCTCGCGCCGTGCGGCGCTCTCCATCTGGCCGTGGTAGCCGATGGCGGCGATGCCATTTTCCTCCAGAAAATCCACGGTTTCGCCCACGCGCGCGATCGTGGGAGCGTAGACGATGACGCTGCCGTCAGAAACCTGTCGCACGGCGCGAAGCAGAAGTTCGTCCTGCGTGCGCGCGCTGGCTTGGTGGACAATGTAACGCAAATTGGGACGACGAAAACTGGCGATGTGTTTGTGCGGATTGCGCAGGCGAAGTTGCTCAACGATGTCGCCGCGAACCCGTTTGGTCGCGCTGGCCGTGAATGCCGCGATGGGTCGATCGGGGAAAATCTCGCGCAGGCGGCTGAGCTGGCGATATTCGGGGCGGAACTCGTGGCCCCACTCAGAGATGCAATGAGCTTCGTCAATAGCAAAAAAAGAGAGTGGGAGACTCTTCAGCCAGTCCACAGTGCCGCTGAGGGCGATGCGCTCGGGCGAGAGATAAAGCAGCCGGTATTCGCCAGTGGCCGCTTGCTTCAGAATACGGGTGCGCTCATCGGAGGGAGTGGCGGCGTTCAGGCAGGCTGCGGAAATTCCCATTTGCTTGAGTTGGGCGACCTGGTCCTGCATCAGGGCGATGAGCGGAGAGATCACTATTGCGGTGCGACCGGTAGCAAGAACCGCGGGAAGTTGGTAACAGAGCGACTTGCCGCCGCCGGTGGGCATCACAACGCATGCATCGCTGCCAGCGGTGATGCCCTTGACGATCGCTTCCTGGCCGGGGCGAAATGCCTGGTAGCCCCAATAGCGATGCAAAGCTTCGTAGAGCCGGGCACTTTCGCCGATGGGTGGGCCGTATTCGCGAGTTTGCCCGGGTAGAGCGGGCGCCGTAGCCACGGGGTGCTCCTAGGCCCGGTCGGGAACGGGCGTGGAAATATTCGCTTTTATTTCGCCTAGTGTCAAGTGCTAGTTTGGACAAAAAAATCTTACGATTTGTGGAGGAAATCCAAGCCGACGCAGAGGGCGGCTGAGAACGCCAATGGTTTCAGGGATTGCCCTGTCACACGCGGCTTGGGTTGCTGCCTCCAGCGGCAGGTGCCATAATTCGAATTCACATCGCAGATTTGTGATTCGAACCAAGTGTAGCGGCGAAAAATAGTTGTGGCAGTGACTGAGGGGGTCTTATGGGATTGCGCGATAGCTGGATTGAGAAGAGAGAAGCGGCGCTGGCGGGGGCTAACGGAAACCGCAACATGTCGCAGATGCATCTGGCGCGGCAGGGCGTGATCACCGAAGAGATGCGGTTCGTGGCGGGCCGCGAAAAAATCGACTCGGAACTTGTTCGTAGCGAAGTGGCGCGCGGGCGGATGATCATTCCCGCCAACATCAATCACCGCAATTTGGAGCCGATGGCCATCGGCATCGCGAGCAAGTGCAAGATCAACGCGAACATCGGGAATTCTTCCACCAACTCCAATATTGATGAAGAGCTGAAGAAGCTGCACCACGCCGTCCACTACGGCGCGGACACGGTGATGGATCTTTCGACGGGCGGAGACATTCCCGAGATTCGAAAGGCGATTATTAACGCGTCGCCAGTGCCAGTGGGCACCGTACCGGTGTATGAAGCGATTTCGCGGGTGCGGCGGCCGGAGGATTTGACGTTCGAATTGATGCGCGAAGTGATCGAAGAGCAAGCCGAGCAAGGCGTGGACTACATGACGATTCATGCCGGCGTGCTGCGCGAACACGTACCGCTGGTGCGCAAGCGGATTACCGGGATTGTGAGCCGCGGCGGGTCGCTGATGGCGCACTGGATGGAGCATCACAAGAAGCAGAATTTTCTGTACGAAAACATCGAAGAGATTTGCAAAATCTTCAAGAAGCACGACGTGAGCTTTTCGTTTGGCGACGGCTTGCGGCCAGGCTGCATTGCAGACGCCAGCGACGAAGCGCAGTTCGCGGAGCTGAAAGTGCTCGGCGAGTTGACCACGAAGGCGTGGGAGCACGACGTGCAGGTGATGATCGAAGGCCCGGGGCACGTGCCGTTGGACAAGATTAAGGAACAGGTGGACAAGGAGATGGAATGGTGCCACGAAGCGCCGTTCTATACACTGGGACCGCTGGTGATTGACATCGCACCCGGCTACGACCATATCACCAGCGCGATTGGCGCAGCGATGATCGGATGGCATGGCGCGTCGATGCTGTGCTACGTGACGCCGAAGGAACATCTGGGGCTGCCGAATGCGGAAGACGTAAAGCAGGGCGTGATCGCCTACAAGATTGCTGCGCACGCCGCGGATGTCGCGCGTCATCGCCCCGGCGCGCAGGATCGCGACGACGCCTTGAGTTATGCACGATTTCTCTTTGACTGGAACAAACAGTTTGAGCTTTCGCTCGATCCCCCGACTGCGAAAGCCATGCACGATGAAAATTTGCCGGATGATTTTTACAAAGAAGCGAAATTCTGCTCGATGTGTGGGCCGAAATTCTGCTCGATGAATATCACTCAAATGGCGGACGCCGAGGGCGGACACGACCAGGCCGAGCGGAAGCAGAAATTCGTCGAACTGCTCGCCAAAGTGCAGGGTGCTTAGCTTTTGGGCCAGCCTCAACAAGGATTGAATTGGAACAATCCAGCACGTTTGCGCGTATTTAGAATTAGAGGGACGCGTGGAAACTAGTTCGAGTCCGCGCTCGAGTGGAAAGGGGTGAGAACATGCATTTTCTATTTTTCTGGGCACTCCTGTATTTCTTGCCTACGATCATTGCCCGGCACAAGGCAGATTTTATGGGCATCTTTCTCGTGAACCTGCTGCTCGGCTGGACAGGTATCGGCTGGGTCGTCGCATTGATCTGGGCTTGCGCCAGCGAATCGCACGTACCAGTGCGGTACGTGCCGATAGGTTCCGGGCGGTTTTGTAGCCAGTGCGGATCGCTCTCTCCCGCGGGCGCGCGCTTTTGCTCGGCGTGTGGCAGGACAGTGTAATTGACCGATTACCCGGAAACCCGAGCCGCGAAATCCCAACCAAACGAAGTGCTGCGCGAAGAATTTAACCGCTGGGCGAAGGCTGGTCGCGGCGAGGGAATGGAGCAAGACCATCTCCCTATTACGCTGCCGGTGCTGGAGAATATGCGCCTTGCGGCGACGGACAACGTCCTTGACGTAGGCTGCGGCGCCGGGTGGCTGTCGCGGCGGCTGGCGAAATTGGTGCCCGAGGGTCGCGTCGTGGGGATGGATATCTCTGACGAGATGATCCGCCACGCACGGCGCAGCAGCGTGGACTTCGACAATTTGATGTTCGTCGCGGGAGAAGTCGCGCAAATTCCCTGGCAGCCTCATTTTTTCTCGCACGCGATTTCCGTGGAGTCTTCGTATTACTGGCCTGATCCTGCCGCAGGAATCAAGGATATATTTCGGGTGCTTCACGATGGTGGCTCGGCTTGGGTGCTGATCAATTACTTCCGCGACAATCCACATTGCCATCAGTGGGGAAATCTCCTCGCGGTGCCGACACACCTTCTTCCCGCCAAGGAATGGGCGGAGCATTTCCGAGCTGCGGGATTCACAAACGTGGCGTACGAGCGCGTGGTTGATCCCTCGCCATCGCCGGGAGTCTACACAGGCCGCTGGTTCCGAGATGCGGTGCATCTACGCGCCTTCAAGGCAGAAGGCGCCTTGCTGGTTCACGGCACGAAGTAAAAAGCCCACGTTACTTTTGTGAACCAAATGGCGCAGGGATAATTCCTGACCGCGCTCCCGCTGCTAATATTAGACCCACGTTATCCCTTCCCTTGGCCGACCGATCTTTCCAAACCGGTTGGGTTACGTTTGTGAGAGCGAATGACTGAAGCCTTGTCCAAATTGCCGGTGCTGGTGGTGGACGATTCACCCGTCTACCGCAAGCTGGTCGAACACGCCCTGGAGGACCAGGCGTATTCGCCGGTATTTGCCAAGAGCGGCCGGGAGGCGATGGACCTCTACGCGAAGCATGCGCCATCCATCGTGATCACCGACTGGATGATGCCGGACTTCTCCGGGTTGGAACTGTGCCAGCACATTCGCGGAGATCTTCAGCATCCCTACACCTACATCATCGTTCTGACGAGCATCTCGGAAAAAGACAACGTGGTGAAGGGACTGGCTGCGGGCGCGGATGACTACCTGACCAAGCCCTTCGATCCGGGCGAATTGCTCGCGCGCATCGGCGTGGGGCGACGCACGATCGACCTGCACAATGAAATCGACGGCAAGAATAAATTGCTCGAAGAATTGGCGCACACGGATTCGCTCACGGGCTTGCCAAACCGGCGAGCGCTCGAAGATTGGGCTGGCCGGCAGCTCCGTGGGGCGGCGCGTCACGGCTATTCTCTGTGGGTCGTCCACGCGGACCTGGATTCCTTCAAGAGCATCAACGACAGCCATGGCCATGACGCTGGCGATCAAGTGCTGAAGGAATTCGGCGCGATCCTGAAAGAATATACTCGCGCGTCGGATATCAGCGGGCGCATGGGCGGCGATGAATTCTTATTGGTGTTGACCCACGTCGACGAGAAACACATCCGCCTGACGGTGGAACGCCTGCGGGAGCATCTGGCGTCGAAGAAGTTTTCTTTTGGCGGTAAGAACATCTCGGTTACGGCAAGTTTCGGTGTCTGTGGATTCCAGGGCAAGGAGCCGCTGGAGTTTTCCAAGCTTGTGCGGCAAGCAGACAAGGCCCTCTATGGCGCGAAGCGCGCCGGCCGTAATCAAATCAAAATCGAATTGTCCTGATCATCTTCACTGTGCAGTTCCCGCGTAACCCTCGGCTTCTTCTGATTCTGGTGACATCACTAGAACTGTGGTATGAGTTGCCTGCGGCAAGCCGTTCGCAGAACGTAGGATGGTTTTCCCTGTCTGTGCAACGGAGCCGAGAACAATCAGTGCGTTGAGGTTTTCAAATGTCATTTCTGAGTGCGGGCGTAGCCGTGGTTACCGGAGCGGGGTCGGGCATCGGGCGCGCCTTGGCACAGCAACTAGCTGCTGCGGGTTCGGCACTGGCGCTCGCCGATGTTGATGAGCCCGGCCTTCTACAGACCATCGAGTCGCTAGGGGCCAAAAACGCGGCGGTCACTTCGCATGTAGTGGACGTGGCCGACGAAGCCAGCGTTCGCGCATTCTCCGAAGACGTTTCGAACCGCCACGGACGCGTCACCTTGCTCATCAACAACGCAGGAGTCGCGCTGCAAGGCACTTTTGAAGAAATTTCCATCGATGATTTTCGATGGCTGATGAATATCAATTTCTGGGGCACGGTTTATGGAGTGAAGTATTTTCTGCCGTTACTGAGACGCGAGCGCCGTGCGCATATCGTGAATCTTTCGAGCGTCTTTGGAATTATTGCCCCGCCGGGACAAGTTGCCTATTCCGCAAGCAAGTTTGCGGTGCGTGGATTTACGGAGGTTCTGCGCCACGAACTCGATGGCAGCGAGGTCAGCGTTTCCTGTGTTCATCCCGGCGGTATCAGCACGTCCATCGCGCGGCGATCGCGGATCGGCGCGGGAGCCTCCACAACCAATCGCGAAGCGAATATCGCGCGTTTTGAGAAGATGGCTCGGACTTCGCCGGAAAAAGCGGCAGCGCGAATCTTGCGCGGAGTCGAGCGCCGCGAGCCGCGCATCCTGATTGGCTTGGATGCCTACCAGATTGACGTTATGCAGCGCCTCCGTCCTGCAACCTATTGGAAGACCCTGGAAAAGGCGTTTGCGGCACTCGCGGCAAAATCGAAGTGAGTTAGGCACGCTCGCCTTGCCCAGGTGACCGTAGAGACTTTTTGACTCCAACGCGAACGGTGAATATACTCGGCATCATCAAGAGGGAAGGACCGACCAATGGGCGTACTGGATCAACGGTTCGAAAAGAATTTCATGATTACGTCGGTGGACTACGTGTTCAACTGGGCGCGCAAGAGCGCCATTTGGCCGCTGACGTTTGGACTGGCATGCTGCGCCATTGAGATGATCGCTTCGACCACTTCGCGTTTCGATATGGCGCGATTTGGCGCGGAAGTATTTCGGCCGTCGCCGCGCCAGGCCGACCTGATGATCGTGGCGGGCACGGTAACCCTGAAGATGGCGCCGGTGCTGAAGCGCGTATGGGAACAAATGCCGGACCCAAAGTGGTGTATCTCGATGGGGGCATGCTCGAGCGTTGGCGGGCCGTTCAACGCGTATTCAGTTTTGCAAGGCGTGGATCGCATCGTGCCGGTGGACGTTTACGTTGTAGGATGCCCGCCGCGACCGGAAGGACTTTTCTTTGCTCTTCTAAAGCTGCAGGACAAGATCGATCAGATGACGCTGGCAAAGCGGCCGACGGAAGTGCGGTTGAAGCCGCAAATGGTGGACGAGTTCAAAAAAGGTGTGATGGTGGCGCAGTCGCCGGAGCCGCGCTAGAAAATAAAACAAAGACTTAACGCAAAGAACACAGGGGCGGAACGGAAGAGGAGACGCAAGAAGATGGCGTTTGCACGAGCAGCGAAGACCAATGAAATCACTCCGGGCACGATCCGGGAGTTCCAGGTGGAGGGCAAAGCGATCGCCCTGGCCAATGTTGGGGGAAAGTTCTACGCCATCAACAATACCTGCCTCCACCGCGGTGGGCCACTGGGCCAAGGCGTCATGGACGGCAAAATTGTGACTTGCCCTTGGCACGGCTGGCAATATGACGTAACCACTGGCAAGGTTGGCCAAAACCCGACTGTTGGGGTTGACTGCTATGCCGTAGAGGTCCGCGGAGAGGACATTTTTGTAGACGCAGGCTAGCGCACTTTAAAGCATTGAAAATAAAACAGTTAAATCCATTTTGTTGAGATATGGCCAGAAGGGCCAACTCACCTCGCCACTCTTCAAAATCAGTCAACCCTCATATTTTGTTTCGCTTTTTGGGTGCCAGCGTGTATATTGCTGCCGACTCGAAGCCTCGATGGCGATACCGACTGCGCAACGACACTACTGGATCTTCAGCGCCGACCCCCACCACTATCACTGGGACACCCTTTTCGTAAAAGGCAAGGAAATGTGGCATGGTGCGGGGTCAAAGCCCGACGCAATTCGCGCCCTGAAACAAGTGCGCAAGGGCGACCGGGTTTTGTGCTACCACGGAGCCCCCGAACGCACCCTCTATTCCATCGCGGAAATCACGCGTGATCCTTATCCTGACCCGTATGACCGCAAGGAAAAAAACCTTGTTGCGGATCTGCGGGCCTTTGAAAAGCTGCCCCGGCAAGTGACGCTGGCGGAGATGCGCGCCAATCCGGCGCTCAAGAAAATGAAGTTACTGAAAAATGTGCGCTTAATCATTTCGCTGATCTCCGACTTGGAGTATCAGGAAATCCTGCGCATGGCTGGGATCGTTGCATCGCCGGGAATCCCGCTGCCCTAGTACAACGCCTGACGACATCTGCAATTGCGTGGCAGAAACTTGAATGCAGAGCAGTGCGTCTGCTGCAGAGTGAACCGAGGTGAATAATGGCAGTCATTGCCCGTTTCGGTGTCTTCGTCTTTTGTCTTGGTCTGCTTCCCATGCTCCACGCGCAAAACGTGCATCGTGATTCCATGCTCGAAGGTGTTCCTTCCGGCAAAACCCGCGTGCTCGATTTGACATACGCGATCAGCGACAAGCTGGTCCCTTGGCCGGGTGATACGAAGTTTTTCGAAGCCACCGTGAATGCCACAGTCGAAAAAAACGGTTATTTCACGCGCAGCTTCTGGATGCTGGAACACTATGGGACGCACTTGGATGCGCCAGCGCATTTTCCGCCAGTAAAAACGACCGTTGACCAAATCCCCGTGAAACAGTTATTCGGCCCGGCTGTCGTCATCGATGTGCGCGCCGAGGGAGGCAAAGACGCGGATTATCAGCTTTCCGCTGCACGCGTCGAAGAATGGGAAAAGCGTCACGGTAAGATTCCTGAAGGCGCGATTGTTCTGTTGCGAACGGGTTGGGCGTCGCGCTGGCCGGACATACAGAAGTACCGGAATCAGGACGCGAAGGGGAAGATGCACTTCCCGGGATTCTCTGCTGAAGCGGCAAAGCTGCTGGTGGGGCGGAAAGTCAGCGGCCTCGGCTGCGACACCCTGAGCATTGATTACGGCGCATCCGAACACTACGCCGTGCATCATCTCTCTCTAGGAGCTGGTCTCTATCATCTGGAGAATCTGGCGGACCTAAGCGAGCTTCCGGAAACAGGCGCATTCCTGGTCGTAGCGCCCATCAAGCTGGAAGGCGGCTCTGGGGGACCAGTGCGGGTGTTCGCGCTCTTGCCCTAAAGGCGCCCGGTTGCTGCAAACATTTTCTCTGTTTCTTACGTCTGAGATGTTTAGTTCTGTGCCGTGGTGGGTTCCTGAAGTTAGTGTAGCGTCGGGTGCGCGTGCGCCGCTGGCCCTTGCGTCCACTCCCGATGACGATTTTATTTTCTTTCATGGAGGAAGCATGCGTTTTCGAACGGCAATTCTGATCGGTGTCCTGCTCTGCTGGGCAGGCGTAGCGCGCGCGGCGGAAGAAACGCCGTTGCTGGCGCACTCGCCGACGTTGAGCAAGACACACGTGGTTTTTGCCTATGGCGGCTACCTCTGGAACGTGCCGCGCGATGGCGGTGATGCCCGCCAGTTGACCACCGGAGGACACGAAGGCTTGCCAGTCTTCTCGCCGGATGGCAAGTGGATCGCGTTCTCTGCAATGTACGACGGGAATCTGGATGTTTTTGTAATGCCCGCCGAAGGCGGCGAGCCGCGGCGGCTCACATGGCACCCCGGAGCAGACGTGGCCGTGGGCTGGACTCCGGATGGAAAGCGCGTACTTTTCTATTCCGCGCGCGAAGCCTATGCGGACTTCTCCCGCCTCTACACGGTTCCTGTCGAGGGAGGAACGGCCGATGTACTGCCGATGTGGCGCGGAGAATTCGCCTGGTTTTCTCCAGACGCGACGCGCATCGCCTACGTGCCCAACGAAATCTGGCAAACCGCTTGGAAGCGATATCGCGGCGGCCAGACCACGCCAATCTACATCGTGCGATTGAGCGACTTGGCGCTGGAAAAGGTGCCGCGAGAGAATTCGAACGACAGGCACCCGGTATGGTTTGGTGACAGCGTCTATTTTCTTTCCGATCGCAACGGCGCAGTCACGCTATTTGCGTATGACACAAAGACAAAGGCCGTAAAACAAGTTGTCGAAAACAAAGGCCTCGATTTCAAATCACTTTCCGCGGGGCCCGACGCCCTGGTATATGAACAATTTGGCGGGATCTATCTGTTTGATCCCGCGAGCGGCAAATCGAAAAACGTTGCCATTCGAATCGCTGGCGATCTGCCCACCACACGCCCGCATTACGAAAAAGTGGGAGAAAAGGTTCAGAATGCCGGGATTTCGCCCAGTGGTGCCCGCGCGGTGTTCGAAGCCCATGGCGAAATCCTCACCGTGCCCGGAGAAAAAGGCGACATCCGCAATTTGACCAGGACCACCGCTGCAGCCGAGCGCGATCCTGCCTGGTCCCCCGACGGAAAATCCATTGCCTATTTTTCGGACGAGTCCGGCGAATACGCTCTGCACATCGCCGATCAATCAGGCTCCAAAGCCGTGAAGAAAATCAGTCTCGGCAATCCTCCATCGTATTTCTACTCGCCGCAGTGGTCGCCGGATAGCAAGAAGATTGCTTACACCGATAAGCGGCTGAACCTGTGGTACGTGGATGTGGAAAAAGCCACGCCCGTGAAAGTGACGACAGATCGTTACGATGATCCATCGTCAGGGTTTGCGGAGACTTGGTCGCCCGATAGCAAATGGCTTACGTACGCCAAGCTTCTTGTGAATCACCAACGGGCGGTTTTTGTCTACTCCCTGGAAAACGCAAAGGAATCGCAAATCACGGATGGGATCAGTGACGCGCGGTATCCGGTGTTCGATAAAGGCGGCAAGTCGCTGTTTTTTGCCGTAAGCACCGATGTGGGACTCTCGGCGGGTTGGCTGGATTTGTCCAGCTTCCAGCACCCGGTTCTGCGCAATGTTTATGCCGCCGTGCTCAAGAAAGGCGATCCTTCGCCGGTCGAACCACAAAGCGACGAGGAGAAATCGGCCGACGAAAAGAAAGATGCCGCCGACAAAGGTAAAGACGCTGACAAGAGCAAAGAAGGCGATAAGGGCAAAGGCGGCGACAAGGCCAAAGAAGGGGACAAGGGTAAAGATGGCGAAAAGAAAGAGGAAGCCGTCAAGGTCACTATTGATCTGGATGGCATCGGACAACGTATCGTTTCCCTGCCGATCAAAGCTGCAAATTACGTAGGTCTTGATGTTGGCAAAGCCGGGACGTTGTTCCTCTCCGAAATCGTAGACGTGCCGCGATTCGACGGACCGACTCCCTTAACCGTCTCAAAGTTTGACCTGACCACGCGCAAGACTGAGCCATTCGTCGGTGGAATCAATGGCTTCACGGTTTCCGCCAACGGCGAAAAAGTTTTGTACCGCCAGGGGCCTGGATGGTTCATCACTGGCACGGCCGTCGTAGTAAAGCCCGGTGACGGTGCACTGAATCTTGGTGAGATGGAAGTCTTCGTTGACCCGCGCGCCGAATGGAACCAGATGTACCACGAAGTTTGGCGCATCGAGCGCGACTTCCTCTACGACCCGCATCATCACGGGCTGGACATCCCTGCTATAGAGAAAAAATACGCTTCTTACTTGAAAGGCTTGGGAGGGCGCGGCGATCTGAACTATCTGTTCGACGAAATGCTGGGCGAAGTCACCATCGGCCACATGTTCATTAACGGTGGCGACGTTCCGGAGCCGAAGCAAGTAAAGGGTGGGCTGCTCGGTGCGGATTACAAAATCGAAAACGGCCGCTACCGTTTTGCTCGCGTTTACAACGGCGAGAATTGGAATCCCGATCTTCGTGCGCCGCTTACACAACCGGGAGTGGATGTGAAGCCGGGCGACTATTTGCTGGAAGTGGAGGGGCGCGAAGTTCGCCCGCCGGCGGAGGTCTACAGCTATTTCGAAAACACCGCCGGGAGGCAGATCAAAATCAAAGTAGGCGCCAACGCGGACGGCAAAGATGCCAGAGAAGTCACGGTCGTGCCGCTGCCAAGCGAATTCCCATTGCGTAATCGCGCCTGGGAGGAAGATAACCGCCGGAAAGTGGATGAACTCAGCGGGGGAAAGCTCGCCTACGTTCACGTTCCGGACACCGCCGTCGGCGGTTGGCAGAATTTTAACCGCTTCTACTTTGCGCAGGTCGGTAAGCAGGGCGCAGTCATTGATGAGCGCTACAACCACGGCGGTGACGTGGCGGATTACATCGTTGATATGCTGAAGCGCCCGCTGCGTAACTGTGCCATCTCGCGCGAAGGCGAACCATTTTGCTCGCCGCTTTCGCAAATCTATGGACCCAAGACGATGGTCATCAACGAAATGTCCGGATCGGGCGGCGACGCGTTGCCGTGGATGTTCAAGCAAGACAATATCGGGCCGCTCGTCGGCACGCGCACCTGGGGCGGACTGGTGGGGATTTACGGCTATCCATCGTTGATGGATGGGGGCTCTGTTACCGCGCCGCGTGTGGCCATCTATGGCTTGCACGGCGAATGGGAAGTGGAGAACCACGGAATTGCACCGGACATCGAAGTGGAAAACGATCCGGCATCGGTTGCCGCCGGCCACGACCGCCAACTTGAAAAAGCGGTCGAGGTCACCCTGGATGCCCTTAAGAAGAATCCCGTGATTATCCCGGAGCATCCGGCGTACCCGAGCTATCACAAGAAGTAGCTAAAGCAGCCAGGACGCGATTCCCTTTGTAGGGGCGCAGCCAGCCTGCGGCAGGCAGGCATGCTGCGCCACTACATAACACTTCTCGCTCATCCTCTGTCTTGATTTTCGAAGTCCTTGTGAAAGGCTCATTGAGCTACACGAGCTCGCGCTGCCGTGCTAAGAGCATTGCTACCGCTGCTGTGCTATTTTGAAGATTCGCTCCTCCTATGCCAGAACTTCCTGAAGTCGAGACAGTAGCGCGCGGATTGCGTCGGACAATTCTCGGGCGGAGAATTCTGTCTGTTACGCTGGGGAAAACGGACTTTATTGATGACCCCGTTGCGCTGGAGCAGCACCTGCCTGGCCGCCGCATCGAAGCGGTGGACCGCCATGGAAAATTCATGCTGCTGCGGCTGTCGGCCCCTAGTGAAGCGATGAGCGTCAGCACGAATGGCGATGCCGCGCCGGCTTCGCTTCTCGTCCATCTTGGAATGACCGGCCAAATCGCACCCAGCCCCGCGGCGCAACCCCTCGAAAAGCACACTCACGTTTGCCTGCTTCTGGATGATGGGCGCGAACTCCGCTACGTGGACCCCCGGCGCTTCGGGCGCATCGCCTACCTAACGGAAGCGCCGCTCGCGGAAGAGTTGATTGGGTTCGGTGCCGATCCGCTGGAGGTGAGCAAGGAAGAATTTGCAAACCGCATTTGCGGGCGGCGCGCGCGGATCAAAGCACTGCTGCTGGACCAAGGCGTGTTGAGGGGCGTCGGCAATATCTATGCGGATGAAAGCCTGTGGCGGGCCAAAATCCATCCCGCTCGGCTGGGTGCCAATCTGGACCGGAAACAAGCGGAAACATTGCGCCGCATGCTGCAAGAAATTTTGCAGAAAGCCATCGTGATGCGTGGATCGTCGATTTCCGATTTTCTTGACGCCGAAGGCCAGCCGGGAGAATATCAGCGGCACCATCGGGCTTACGGACGCGAGGGGAAAAATTGCTATCGCTGCAAAACGTCCATTCGGCACGCGATTGTCGCGGGGCGAAGCAGTTATTTTTGCCCAAAATGTCAGCCTTCGCCGCGTGGTTTTGTTGTATTGCCACTTCCCGGTAAGGCGAGAAAAAGATAACGCAGAGCACGCTGAGGAGCGCAGAGAAAACTATCATGCGAGCTGTGCTACAGCGAGTCAGCCGCGCGAAAGTGACGGTTGAATCAAAGGTTACGGGCGAGGTCGGTGCGGGACTCATGGTTCTGCTGGGTGTTGGCCGCGAAGATACGTCAGCCGTTGCTACGTCCATGGCGGAAAAGTGCGCGAATCTGCGCATCTTTGAAGACGAGCAGGGAAAAATGAACCGCTCGCTGCTAGAAGTAAAAGGCGGCGCGCTGGTGGTTTCGCAGTTCACGCTATACGGCGATGCACGCGGGCAACGGCGTCCTAGTTCTATTTCAGCGGCGCCACCGGAACTAGCGAAAGCTCTCTATGAAGAATTTTGCGAAGCGCTTCGCAAACTTGGTGTGAATGTCGCTACCGGTATTTTTCAAACGATGATGTCCGTGGAGCTGGTCAATGAAGGCCCGGTCACAATCCTCCTCGATTCCGACAAAACATTCTAATCGCGGTGGTGCGCGAGAAGGTGCGGCTTGGACGCGCGCGGCCGTATTGCAAGAATTGAAAGCGGCGGCTGATCCGCGTGTGCGCGCGAAAATGTCTTACTTCGGCGTGAATGTGCCAAAGGCCTATGGAGTTTCCACGCCAGTTCTGCAGGCGCTGGCGAAACACATTGGGAAGAGTCACCAGTTGGCGCAGGAGCTTTGGGAGACGGGCGTCCATGAAGCCCGGATCCTATCAACATTCATCGGTGAACCCGAAAAAGTTAGCGCCGCTGAAATGGAGCGGTGGGCGAGAGATTTCGACAGCTGGGACGTCGTTGATGCGACGTGCTGCTATCTTTATGCGCAGGCGAAGCCTGCCTGGAACAAGGCGGCGGCATGGAGCCGGCGCAGCGAAGAGTTCGTGAAACGCGCCAGCTTTTCTCTTGTTGCGTATCTCAGTTGCAAAAACAAAGTGGCGCCGGACGCGCGCTTTGTAAGATTCCTGCGAGTGATCGAGCGCGAAGCGCATGACGAACGAAATTTCGTGAGGAAAGCGGTCAACTGGGCTTTGCGAAATATAGGGAAAAGAAATATGCGGCTCAACCGTGAAGCCATCCGCGCGGCCGAGAAAATTCGCCGACAAGACTCGCGCGCCGCTCGTTGGATTGCTGCGGACGCACTTCGAGAATTGAAGAGCGCCGCCGTGCAAGCGCGACTGAAACGGAAAGCAGCTTGAGAAAATGACGCCTATTGCCCCGGACAAGAAGTTGAAAATCCGGCACGCGAAAAGTACCGATGCGCCACGGATCGCCGTGCTTGCCGGTCAGCTTGGCTATCCTTCGACGACGGCGCAGATGCGCGAGCGATTGCGCGGAATCAAGCCCGCTTCACAGCACGTCATATTTGTCGCCGAATCCGGGAAAGACGGAGTGATCGGTTGGGTGCATGTGAGCAGGCAACCGCTCCTCGAAGTGGAAATTCGCGCGGAAATAAATGGACTCGTAGTGGCGGAAGATCAGCGTAGCTTCGGAGCGGGTGCGCGATTGCTTGCCGCCGCCGAGACCTGGGCGCGCAAACACGGCTGCAAGGGCATGTCCGTCCGTTCCAACGTGATTCGCGACCGCGCACACAAATTCTACGAACGCAACGGGTACGAACACTACAAAACGCAAAAATCATTCCGCAAGCCGCTCTGACGCAACAAAGACTCCGTCTGATTACTCTCAGGAACTGTTTCCGCCAGGCGGGTGACAGCATATATCGTATTACGATATACTTAAAACATGCCCGGCGAAATCACCACGGCCGAATACCGAGCGCTGGCGGAGTTGCGCTACCGCATTCGCAAATTTATCGGCGAAGGCGACGCCGTCGCGCGCGCGGCGGGCCTGGAGCCGCAGCAATACCTGCTTTTGTTGGCAATCCGCGGTCTTCCCGACAACGTGGAAGCGACCATTCGTGCACTGGCGGACCGGCTGGCGCTGAAACATCACAGCGTGGTCGAATTAATTGACCGGCTGGAGTCCCACGGCTACGTGCGCCGCAGCCGCAGCCGGGACGATCGCAGGCGCGTCCTGGTGGCGCTGCTTCCGCGCGGCGAGAAATTGCTCGAGCAAGTGGCACAAGACCGCATCGGCGAATTGCGCGCGAGTGGCGCAGCGCTGGTGGCCGCCATCAGCGCTTTATTGGAAAACCGCGGCTCCGCACGTCAAGAGAAGCAAACTGCCAAGAAATCCAAGAGAGGATTGGGTAAGAAAGTTGGATAACACCAAGGAACCAGACCTTCAAGATAATAACGGGAACCCCCGGAAGAAGGATCTTCACGAAGAACTCGGAGATTTCACGACAACACTGCGGACTCTTCCGATCTCCGCACTGGCGATGGGAATCGGCGCGCTCTGCGCGTTCGTCGCGCTTGCACTGTTACGTTTGATCGGCTTGTTCACAAATTTGTTTTACTTCGGCAGGTGGAGCACAGCGATGGTTTCGCCTGTGGGCAACCATCTGGGTTATTACAGCGTGCTCATTCCCATCGCCGGTGCTCTGATCATCGGCGTTATGGCGCGATACGGTTCGGAACGAATTCGCGGCCACGGAATACCGGAAGCAATCGAAGCGATTCTGATCAATGGCAGCCGCGTAGAGCCAAAAGTAGCGCTGCTCAAACCAATCTCTTCCGCAATCTCCATCGGCTCAGGCGGGCCGTTCGGTGCAGAGGGCCCGATCATCATGACGGGCGGCGCGATTGGATCGATGATCGCGCAACTCTTTCACCTGACCAGCGCGGAGCGCAAGACACTATTGGTGGCGGGCGCAGCGGCAGGAATGTCCGCGACGTTTGCTTCACCAGTGGCGGCTGTTTTGCTCGCGGTCGAATTATTGCTGTTTGAATGGAAGCCGCGAAGTTTGATTCCCGTTGCGCTGGCCAGTGCCGTGGCCGCCGTGGTGCGGCGATACATTCTGGGTTTCGGGCCGCTGTTTCCCGTTCCCACGCATCCGCTATTCATTGGGCCAAAGGGATTGCTCGGCTGTGCACTGGTCGGTCTTCTCGCGGGTGTGCTTTCGGCGCTGCTTACGCTTTCCGTTTATGCGGCGGAGGACAGTTTTCAAAAATTGCGAATCCACTGGATGTGGTGGCCGGCGATTGGTGGACTGGCGATCGGCCTGGGAGGACTGATTTTTCCGCAGGCGCTCGGGGTGGGCTACGACACCATCGGTGCGCTGCTGCAGGGCAGCGTAACGACGAAAGTGATTCTAGGCGTTCTGCTGGTCAAATGGTTTATCTGGGCGGTGTCCCTCGGATCGGGAACATCGGGCGGCGTATTGGCGCCATTGCTGATGATGGGCGGAGCGCTCGGCGGATTGGAGGCTATGTTTTTGCCCAATGAAGGCGCGGGATTCTGGCCTTTAATCAGCATGGGCGCGATTCTTGGCGGAACGATGCGCTCTCCGTTTACGAGCATTGTGTTTGCGTTTGAGCTGACGCACGATGCCAACGTGTTTTTGCCTTTGCTGGTAGGCAGCGTGATCGCCCACGCGTTCACGGTGCTGACGCTGAAGCGGTCTATCCTGACGGAAAAGGTGGCGCGGCGCGGCTTTCATCTGAGCCGTGAATACGCGGTCGATCCACTTGAAATTCTTTTCGTGCGCGAAGTCATGCGTACGAATATCGTGGTATTGCCGGCCGCGAGCACCCTTGGGGAGTTCCAACATTCTCTCCGCGCCGATAGCGGTCAAAGCCAGCGACTGCTTCCAGTTGTAAGCGCCGAGGGAAAATTTGTCGGTGTGCTGACGCGCGGCGATATTTTTCAGCGCATCGAGCAAGATGGTGAAGGCGCGTTGCAGTGGACACTGGGAGAATTGGTGCGCTCGGAAGCCGTGGAGGCATCCCCGGATGAGCCATTGCGCGTGGTGGTTTATCGCATGGCGGAGAAGGGGATTACGCGAATGCCGGTGGTGGAGCCTTTGTCGGGAAAACTACTTGGGCTCATCTCTCTAAATGATTTGCTGAAAGCGCGCACGCGTCATCTTGAAGAAGAGGTCCGTCGCGAACGAGTGATTAGTTTGAGATTCTTCCTGCCCGGCGGCGGAGTGAAGGACGAGACAGAATCACCCGCGACGCCGTAAAAGTCCCACGAAGTCAGCGAGCGCTCTTCGATAGAACGGATAACCAGCTAATGAAGCCTGCCGGTGAGCAATCCAAAAAAACTTGGGGGGACGCATCTTCGCAACAATGGAATGCGTTCTTGCGCGAGCGTGAGGAACAGGTTTTTCTGGTTCTGACTCTGCTTATCGGCGCGATCGTGGGCATGGTTGTTGTTGCATTCATTCTCTTGACGGAGCGATTCGGGGCCAGGCTGTATCCAGCGGGAGGAGCCGCATGGCGAAGGTTGCTATTGCCAGTAGCTGGCTCGGCCGTGATGGGCTATCTGCTATACCGGTTTTTTCCTGATGCTCGCGGAAGCGGAGTTCCGCAAACGAAAGCGGCGTTGTATGCGCGCGGCGGGCGAATATCTCTCAGCACGGTTTTCGGAAAATTCTTCTGCACATCCGCTACGCTTGCCAGCGGAATCCCGCTGGGCCGCGAGGGACCGGCGGTGCAAGTGGGCGCAGGAATCGCGTCGGTGTTGGGCCGGAAGCTTGGATTACGCCCCGAAAAGGTGAAGGCGTTGATTCCCGTTGGTGCCGCCGCGGCAATTGCTGCGGCATTTAACACGCCGCTGGCCGCGGTTTTGTTTGCCTTGGAAGAAGTAGTCGGCGACTTGCACGCGCCAGTGTTGGGTTCGGTCGTGCTGGCCTCAGCGACGTCCTGGGCGATGCTTCGCTTGCTGTTGGGAAACGATCCATTGTTTCAGGTTCCGCAGTATCAACTGGTGCATCCGGGAGAGTTTGGAATTTACGCGATCCTGGGAGTTGCGGGCGGATTCGTTTCAGTGGCGTTTACGAAACTGCTGCTTTGGATGCGAGGGCGGTTTCTGCGATTTCCGAGAAAGACTGTGTGGTTTCAACCCGTGGCGGGCGGATTGATGGTGGGTTTGATGGGGTGGTTTGTGCCACAGATTCTCGGCGTCGGATACAAGCATGTCGGCGCAGTCTTAAATGGAGGGATGGCACTCAAACTGATGGTCTTGCTACTGGTGCTAAAACTTGTAGCCGTAGCTACGAGCTATGCTTCAGGCAATGCCGGCGGCATATTCGGACCGAGTTTGTTTCTCGGCGCCATGCTCGGCGGAATTGTCGGAACGGTGGCGCAGCATTTCCTGCCAGGGTATGTTGCAACGCCGGGAGCGTACGCGCTGGTCGGAATGGGCACGGCGTTTGCGGGGATTGTGCGAGCGCCGATGACTTCGGTGGTGATGATTTTTGAAATTACGCGCGACTATGCGGTGATCGTGCCGCTAATGATTTCCAGCTTGGTGAGTTTCTTTATTTCCTCGCGATTCCAGAAGCAACCGATCTATGAAGTGCTGGCGCATCAGGATGGGATCCACTTGCCAACGAGTGAATCGCGTCAGCAGGAAGGCCAGCGCCGGGTGGTTCGTGCCATGCGCGACGCGGCGGAAACTCTGGATGCGGGGATGACTGTCGAGCAGGCGCTGGAGAAAGCGAAGTCCAGCCAATTCCGCGCCTGGCCCATCTGCGATGAACGTGGAGTGATTGGGGTCATCAACCTGCGCAGTCTGCAGCAAGCGGGCGACGATGGCTCCGTAAGCAAACGGCTGAGCGAATTAACGGACGGCCGCGATTTTCCTCACCTGCATTCGGACCACTCCCTTCACCTGGCGCTGGATCGTATGGGATCAAGCCAGCTCGATTTGCTGCCGGTAGTGAACCGCGCCAACGTGCATCAGCTTGAGGGCATTGTGACGCTGCAGGATGTGCTGGCGTTGTACGGTGTGGGACCAAAGGAAGCTCGCTAGTTCGTGGGCCACATCCCAAAATGGGACGCCTAGCTCTCTAGATGGGCATAATAGCGCTCCCCCCGTACCCCCCCTTGTTATTTGTAAGTGTTGCATCTAAGGGACTTAGGTATTGCACAAGTCTTTTGTTTGCAACACATACGAGGGGTCTATAAGTGTTGATTCTAAAGGTACTTACGTTGCACTAAATTGCGCACATTTTACGAGCGGTAGACGGGCACAGGCGAGGGCAGGCATCAGCTGCGAGTGTACCCAGAAGGTACTGTACCAGTGGAATATGGGCTAGTCAAGAGGAATCAGCTAAAACGGGCGGAGCAGTCGCTTGGTGGAAAGAGAAGCGAGGCGACGAAGAGTTTGCCGTGGAAAGGTCAAAACCCGCGCTTTTAACCGAAGGCTGCGGCACTCCGCGAAGCAGCCCCCTTTCTGTACAAACCGCAGAAAGGGATGGGCCACTCAAAAGCGTTTTGGCGGATCGCGTGGCGGCCACCCGCGGGTGGCCAGCGGTACGACGGGGCGGGAGGGAAGAAAAAGCAGATCCCTCACTGCGCTCGGGATGACATCGGGGCGAGAAGCGAATGGCTTGGAGCCGGAAGCATCGCAAGCGCTTTGGCGAAAAGGAATGCTTATTGCGGGTTACGGGAGTATCTCTGGCGTATCTTGGCGAATTGATTTATGCTGCGTGGTGACTGCAGCTTCCCTTCTGCCTCCGGGGGGCCTGCGGCGCATGTTCGCACCCACCCATGCTTTTCAAAACGCAAAGCGCTTCGGTGTACGGGATTGACGCCTACCTTGTGGAGGTTGAGGTGGACGTGGGATCGGCGCGGATGCAGGACTTTAATGTAGTGGGATTGCCGGACAACGCGGTCAAAGAAAGCCGCGAGCGGATCAAGAGTGCTCTGAGAAACTGCGGATTCGAATTTCCCCATGGGCAGGGCGTGACAATCAATCTGGCGCCGGCAGATGTGCGCAAAGAAGGGTCGGGATTCGATCTGCCGATGGCTCTGGGGCTGGTGGGATGCCAGGGACAGTTTTTTGGCAAGCAGTTGGACAAGATGATGTTTCTAGGAGAGCTGTCGCTGGATGGGAGTGTGCGGTCGGTGCGCGGTGCGCTGTCCGCGGCGCTTGCCGCGCGGGAGTTTGGGTTAAAGGCGCTGGCTGTTCCGGAGGCGAATGCGAAGGAAGCAGCGGTCGTGGAAGGCGTGGACGTGTTTGCGCTGAAGTCGCTCCCACAGGCTGTGGACCTGGTGAATTCCCCGGAGTCATTCACTCCTGTAAAGGTGGATGCGCAGCAGATGCTATCGGAAGCCGCGCAGTATTCCGTGGATTTACGCGACGTGCACGGACAGCAGGCGGCCAAACGTGCTCTGGAGGTGGCCTGTGCAGGCGGGCACAACATTTTGTTCATCGGACCGCCGGGTGCGGGGAAGACGATGCTGGCGAAACGAATCCCGACGATTCTGCCGCCGATGTCGCTCGAGGAGGCCATCGAGACGACGCGCATTCACAGTGTGGCAGGAGTGTTGGAGGACAGCCGCGGGCTTGTGGGGACACGGCCTTACCGATCGCCACATCACACCATCAGCGATGCAGGATTGATTGGCGGAGGAGCGGTGCCGCGGCCGGGGGAAGTTTCGCTGGGACACAACGGCGTGCTGTTTTTGGATGAACTGCCAGAGTTTCAACGGAATGTTTTGGAAGTGATGCGGCAGCCGCTGGAAGACGGAGCGGTGACCATTTCGCGCGCGGCTGTTTCGGTGACGTTTCCTTCGCGATTCATGTTAGCGGCGGCGATGAATCCCTGTCCGTGCGGCTATTTCGGCGATCCGACGCGGGAGTGCCACTGCACGCCGCCGATGATTCAGCGCTACGTTTCAAAGATTTCCGGGCCGCTGCTGGACCGCATTGATATTCACATCGAGGTTCCCGCGGTGAAATACAAAGAGCTCCGCGCGCCGTCTTCGTCGGAGGACTCCGCGTGCGTGCGGCAGCGCGTGATTGCCGCGCGAAACCGGCAGCTCGAAAGATATCACAGCGAGAAAAAGACTTATGCGAACGCGCAGATGATGCCGAAAATGCTTCGAAAGCATTGCGCGATCACGGCCGAGGGCGAGAAGCTTCTGGAAAACGCGATTACACGGCTGGGGCTTTCCGCGCGAGCCCATGATCGCATCCTGAAAGTGGCGCGCACGATCGCTGATTTGGATGGCGGCGCCAGCATCGAGCCGCGGCACTTGAGCGAAGCGATTCAGTACAGAACGCTGGACCGCTCCTATTGGGCGTGAAACAAAATCTGAGCAGCGAGACGGCGCTTATTTTGTGTGGCGAACGCTGACGACTTCCTTGCGATTGGGGAAGTGCGACAAATTCCAGGCGTCGGAAACAATGTACAGCGGCCGTCCTTTACCTTCCTCAAAGATTCTGCCGACGTACTCTCCAAGGATGCCAACGGCGATCATGAGAGCCGCGTTGCTGAGGCAAAGCACCACCATCAGAGACGTCCAGCCAGGAACGGTCTTGCCGGCGAAGTATGCCAACAGTGCGCGAATCGCTTCCTCAATGGCAAGAAGCGTCATCGCTCCTGCACCGAAAAAAGTGAGCCGCAGGGGAAGAGCAGAAAACGAAAGGGCTGCCGTCCAAGCCAGACGAATCATTTTGCGCAAAGGATACTTGGTGGTTCCCGCGCCGCGCGCGTGGCGCTCGTAGCGCACGCAGATTTGCGGAAAGCCGACCCACGCGACCATGCCTCGCAGGAATCGGTGGAGTTCGCGCATCTCGTTCAGGCTGTCTACGCAGCGCCGGGACATCAAACGAAAGTCGCCAACATCTTGCGGCAACGACTTGAGAAAGAAGGTGCGCATACAAAGGTAGAAGAACCTGGCCGTCCACTTCTTGAAGAACCCCTCACCCGCGCGAGCCACGCGCTGGCCACAAACCACGTCATAGCCTTTGCAATACTGCTCGACCATCTCGTAGATCACTTCAGGCGGATCTTGCAGATCCGCGTCCACCAGGACAACGGCATCTCCCGAAGCATGATCAACGCCCGCCGTGGAGGCATACTGGTGGCCAAAATTTCGGGAGAGATTGACGACCTTAAACCGCGGATCTTCCTTGCTCCAGGCCACCAGCAGCTCGATAGTGCGGTCCGAGCTGCCATCATTGACGGCAATCACTTCGCAAGGGAATGGCGCCTTGTCCAGGAACTCCGTCAGACGCGGACGCAGCAGCGGAAATATTTCTTCCTCGTTGTAAAAAGGCATCACAATCGAAACCAGGTTCGGCGCGGGCCGAGGGGTAAGAATATCGTGGCTCATTTCGCGTTCCTGCCTTTGAGCACTGAGCTCGCCAGAGGAAGCATGCCATCAATTCCAGCGGAGATGCTAGGGCACGGCCACGCTCTGCACTAACAGATGCAAACCATGCAAATGGCTTAATTTCGTTTTAACTAATTCCTGGACGCACACGCTTGGTTAGCGCGTAGGGAACTACGGCTCCTACGACCTTTCGCCTAGGTATTTTGCTCCATTGACTCCGTTTCCGTTGCTATGTTACCCATTAAGCGCTCACTTTAGGGGCTCCTGGGGCAGCAACAGCATAAAAGATGGCCGCCGACACCAAGCACCTGGAAATGACGCTGGAGACGCAAGTCGAAAGCGTCAATCTTGCCGAAGAAATGTGTCTCCGCGTTGCGGAAGCAGCGGGGTTTGGCGAGGACGATTGCTACCGGATTGGAATGAGTGTGCGTGAAGGTGTGATCAACGCTTTTCACTATGGCAATCAGGAACGCCCCGAAAAAAAGATCCACCTCGCCGTGGACCTCACCGCCGACAAGATGATCATTCACGTGCTGGACGAGGGCACGGGTTTCAAGCTCAGTGATGTTCCGGATCCGCTCGCGGAAGAGAATCTACTCAGCACCTCGGGTCGCGGGATTTTTCTGATGCGTGCCTTCATGGATGAGTTTGATGTGGTCTCCGGCAAAACGGGCGGGGCGGAAATCGTGATGTCAAAGAAACTGCCCGCACCGGGAAGTGCTTCCCCGAATGGCCAAGGTGGACAAAGCGCCACGCCACAACAGGAAGCGTAAGGATAAAGATGGCATTGCATGCGACACATCGAGATGCGGGGATTGTTACCGTCGTTGACCTGAGCGGACGCATCGTCCTCGGGGACGGCAGTGCACTAATGAGAACGACGATTCGGGGACTTCTGAGTGATGATCGGAAGCTGATTCTCCTGAATCTCGCGGACGTGGACTATATTGACAGCTCAGGGATCGGCGAGCTGGTCAGCGGATTCACTGCTGTAAAGAATAAGAGTGGGGATTTGAAGTTGCTGCACCTGACGAAGAAAGTTAAAGATCTTTTGCAGATCACCAAGCTCTACACCGTGTTTGAAGTATTTACGGACGAGCGCACCGCGCTGCAAAGTTTCAACTTGCCCTAGCCCGCCGCATTTTCAAGTGATGCATCGGTTCCTTCCCCCGCTCGCGTGATTCGCTCGACTGCGGCACAATCCTACTGATGATGCAGCTTGCCGATACGGCTTGGATCGTTGACCAAGCGAAATTACTTGGTTTCGACCTTTGCGGAGTTGTGCGCGCTGAAAAATTCCCAGAGCTGGGAAAAACTTCGGAGTGGCTCGCTCGGGGATATGCGGGAGAAATGAAGTATCTCGCTGATCCTCGGCGGGCCGACCCACAAGCCGCCATGCCGGGACTCCGTAGCGCCATCGTCTGTTTGCTCAACTACAACACCGCGCAGCCGCGTTCCACCGATCCGTCCCTGGCTGGCAAGGATGGCGAGCCGAGCGGGTGGATTTCCCGCTATGCCTGGGGCGACGATTACCACGACGTTTTGCGCGAGCGGCTGGAGGCACTCGTTCAATCTCTACGCGAGCGATGTAAAGATTCGTTCGAAGCGCACGCTTATGTGGATACAGGGCCGGTGCAGGAGCGGGTGCTCGCTAAGTACGCGGGGCTGGGGTGGCTTGGAAAAAACACCTTGCTGCTCAACCAGACGCTCGGGTCTTACTTTTTCCTTGGCGTCATTCTCACCACGATCGATCTCCATCCCACGCTCGGCGCAAACGAATTGCCGCCAGCGGATTTGTGCGGGAGCTGCACGCGTTGCCTTGATGCCTGCCCGACGCATGCCTTTGTCGAACCGTACGTTATGGATGCGCGTAAGTGTATTTCCTATCTGACAATCGAACTGCGCGGCGCCATCCCGGAAGAATTCCGCGAGCCGATGGGGAATCATGTTTTCGGCTGCGACATCTGCCAGGACGTTTGTCCGTGGAACGGGCGCGCGCCGATTACTGAGACCCCACAGTTCCAACCCAGAGTCTTTCCTGCAGCGCGGGAGGAACTCACCGACGCGCCACGTCCAGCACTACACGAATCCTTGTACCTCCCAAGTCTGGAGTGGCTACTCGGACTAAGCGAAACCGAGTTTCGCGAACACTTCCGCGGCAGTCCTATCAAGCGCGCCAAATGGCGCGGCCTGATGCGCAACGCCTGCATTGCGCTGGGAAATTCTGGGCTACAGCCGGGGACTATCGCGCACACTCGAATCAGCGATTTGTTGGAGCGGCTCACGACATTAGAGGAGAAAATTCTCGCCGAATCTGCCCAATGGGCGCTTTCGCGCATCCAATAAGAGCGCGAAGAAAACGTCGTGGGAGAGCGAGACGGTTGCACCGGCGGCTGGAAAAGCTCCGCAGACTCGCTGCATCGTGATTTCGCATGGCGTGTTACCATCCCGCGGGCACAAGGGGTATAATCCGACCCGCAGGTCAACTGGCCCTCCGCGCTGCTGAGGTTCCCATGCACCGTCGCAAGTTCTTAGTGAATGGCAGCGCTGTCGGCGCAGGGTTTCTTAGCGCGGAAAATGCTACACCCGGTCTTTTGCGCGCCGACACTACGGCCGATTCGGATTCAAATCTCACTTTGGAGGAATAACCCGTGGCATTTTCTGTTCCGCCGCTGTCTTACTCATTTGACGCACTTGAGCCCTACATTGACGCCAAGACGATGGAGATCCATCACGACAAACATCATGGCGCCTACGTCACCAACCTGAACAAAGCCCTCGATGGCCAATCCGCACTGCAAGCCAAATCGCTCGATGATCTTCTCAAAGGCCTTGATGCGATTCCGGAAAACATCCGTGGTGCTGTCCGCAACAATGGCGGCGGGCACTGGAACCACTCGCTTTTCTGGACACTCATGAAGAAAGGCGGCGGTGGCGAGCCCAAAGGCGACCTTTCGGCGGCCATCACATCCGCGTTTGGATCGTTTGCTGGATTTCAGGAAAAATTTGCAGCCGCGGGATTGGGGCGCTTTGGTTCCGGCTGGGCATGGCTGGTCGTCCGCGATGGAAGACTGGCGATCGACTCCACGCCGAATCAAGATACGCCGTTGCTGCTGACGGGTGGTGGCAAGGCCGTTCTTGGGCTGGACGTCTGGGAACACGCCTACTACCTGAAGTATCAAAACGTGCGAGCGGATTACATCAAGGCATGGTGGAATGTCGTCAATTGGGACAAGGCCGCCGAGCTGTTCGACGCAGCGAAGAAATAGCTTTTTGGGGCTTAGGCGATCTAAAAAGAAAAAGGCCCTCGATTGGATCGCGGGCCTTTTTTGTTTCTATAAGACCTTGAACGGAATCAAGCCATCATTTGCCTCTTGGCCAGCGGAACAACTGATACAGCCCGCTGCGCAGAGGGATAGTGTTTAGCCTCGGGAACGTAAGGGCGTGGTTCACGAGTCGCTACCGGCATCGGGACCGGCATGGCACCGGCAGTCTGCCGCGTAGCTTCTCGAACTAACTCCATGCGCCCGCGGACACGGAACTTCGCCAGCAGCGAAGAGACGTGAAATTTCACGGTGCGCTCGGAGAGATTCAGGTTGTTGGCGATTTCTTTGTTAGCGAGGCTCTTCATCAGGCCAGCAAGAACCTCTTCTTCCCGGCGCGTCAATTTAACCTGGCTGCGGACGGACTGGCCCGCTTCCAGGAGCTTGTCTGCTTTCTCATTGAGGCCCTGCAGCATATCGTCCTCTGCCTGGACCATTACAACGTAATCACTGGTGGATTGGCCCCGCACCATGCAGTGCATGGCCAGCAGCCCTGCGGCCTGCTCCACGGGAAACCTGCCGTCTGGTCCGGCATCAACGTGGAAATGGGCCACACCTGTGTTTTTTTCGTAGAAAAAGAAAACATCGCGTAAAAAGGCCGAACGAGTACCTGACAATTGCCGTGGCTGATCACTTCTGCGGAAAACCTTCACGTGCACCCCCTCAGAATGCAGCCTCGTGACGGAACCGAAGCCTATTAGTTTTTCATTTCTTCGCCCCTCGACAGGGCGTATTTCCCAGATAGGTCAGACAATCAGGCAAGAAGCCAAAAGAGGGCTGATGGCTCGAAAGACTCTCACCCGCTGATCGACTACAGCCGAGCGTGAGCACAAGCTCCCTGAACGTCCGCCCTAAGCTGTTTGCCGAACCCTCCCTCCCTGCAAATATTCCTCCGAATGGAAGATTATGCAACTTACTCAAAACTTGGGGGCTTACGGGGAGCTCCTGGGGCTACTAAACTCAATTGACGGTAGGAATTGCACGGTGCGCGAAATTTTTCCCTCTAACCCATAGAAGGAGCAAATCCTGGCGAAGGACCATAAATGGCGCAGAGTCGCTCTATGTCTTGTGGAAAAGTCCTGCGGTTCCACTTTCATGACAACGCGAGCCTTAGAATTGGATGATTCGCGTTTGCTCAGGGCTAATCAATTCGTATGCCATACCGCGCCAGCGGATTTTACGTGTGACGAGAGAGTTCACAAAATTTGCTACGTAAAGGAATGGGAGAAAGACTGTTAACAAGATGTAAATCCATGCTTGTCCCATGATTTGAGACCGTCCCGCCGGAAGAGCCTCGGTCACTCCGATCAGCCGGAGGGAACTGCGGATCGCGGAGAGTAGGACGGGAAGAAAAGTCAGCATCACGATGTGAAAGGAGGGGCGCTGTTCGAAAAAGTCACTCAGGATCAGCATCACGCCGAGTAGAAGCGTCAGGCAATACAGAAGATGCGTGATAGCAGCGGGTGCCCAAACCTTATCCGCGTACACGCGGGTGATCAGGATTTGGCGGTTCGTGAATTCCAGCAACCCGTTGAAATCGGTTTCGACGTAAGAGAGCGTCAGACACTCGGGAATGAAAACAATCGAACGGTTGTTTCGCTCGAGTGCGCGCGTCAAGGAATAATCGTCGCTGACCGAATTTGCCCAGTCGTCCATCACACCCGATTGTTCGAACGTGGTGCGGCGAATCGCGGTGCCTCCGCCCCAGCAGAAATTCTTTTCTTTCTCGCCGAGCATGGTAACCACCGGCGCATTCCAAGCAGCGAGCAACGCCGTGGGCAGATTAGTGCGATTGGGAATCAGCCAGCGCATGGTGGTGGTTGCGCCGATCCTGACGTCGCCGAGCGGCGCTACTAAGTGATGTAGCCAGCCCTTGCCCGGGCGCCCATCGGAATCGGCAAAGACCAGGACTTCAAATTCCGGCGGCAGTTGCTCCACGGCCACGCGCAAATTATGGACTTTCTCGCTGGAGCCAGTCGGACTTCCCGCGATTACCACGTGAGCCTTCACTCTGGAAGTCTTGGCAATTCGCTCCACAATGCTGCGCGCCGGATCGGAGCCTGAAGCGAGGATGAAGAAAATCTCGTAATTCTGGCGGTCGAATTCCGTGAGCGACACAAGATTGCGTTCGAGGCCCGGCTCGACGCCTTTACAGGGGCAGAGCACAGCCACACGCGGCGCATAGAATCCTGGATCGGAACGGAGGCGCCGCCGCACGTAGCCAAGCCACTGCACCACCTGCCAGATCAGATACACACCGAGGAGTATCTGCAAGAATGCCAAAATGTAGAAGAGGGTCTCCACGCCTACCGAGGATAACAGAGGAAGATTGTTCGCAGAGTGATGTTTGAACGGTTAGAATCGCACCGGTAAACGTCTCTCTTAAGGAGGGCAAAAACGCCCCGAGTGGATTTTGGAATGGTTACGTCAGGTCTCGAAATACCCGGATACCGAATTGTCAGGAATTTTGGCATCGTGCGCGGAATTATCGTGCGTTCACGGAGCGTGATCGGAAATCTCGGCGCGGCGCTGCAGACCATCATCGGCGGAAACATCACCATTCTCACGAACCTCTGTGAGAAGACCCGCGAAGATGCGTTCGAACTGATGTTGCAGCACGCGTCCGAACATGGCGCCAATGCTGTCATTGCCATGCGCTATGACGCGACCGAGGTGATGCAGGGCGTCACCGAAGTGCTCGCCTACGGCACGGCCGTCCAGGTAGAGCGCATTCCTTAGCAGCCTCCACAGTTCTTCGCAGGGAGGTACGGACCAATGGTAGAATCCCGCCTTCCCATGTTCTGCTCGAAATGCGGCGCACAAGTCTCCGCGAATGGACGGTTCTGCAGCATCTGCGGAGGAGCGATTGATCCAGACACTGGCACGACTTTTCTTGGAGATGAAGCCAGCGTCGAGGGAGCGACGATTGCGCCGCCAACTCCTAGTTCGCGGCGAACACCGTCATCGCCCTCCCTGCGAACTCCGCGCCCACCTTCGAGTAGCAATCCGTTGTCTAGTTCAGACCCGATTGGTGGCGGCCGCTTTACGCCGGGGCAAATCATTGCGGAACGCTATCGCGTCGTAGCCTTGGCCGGTCGTGGCGGAATGGGTGAGGTCTACCGCGCAGAGGACTTGAAACTCGCGCAGGTTGTAGCCATCAAATTTCTTCCCGAAGCGCTCTCGCAAGATCCGTCCGCGCTTGCACGATTTCACGCGGAAGTACGTACAGCGCGCCAGGTTTCACATCCCAATGTCTGCCGCGTCTTCGATATCGGGGAAGCCGACGGAATCCTTTTCCTTACCATGGAATACGTGGACGGGGAAGACCTCGCTTCCGTGGTTCGGCGCATCGGCCGTCTCTCACCCGATAAAGCCACGGAGATAGCGCGGCAAATCTGCGCGGGACTTTCCGCAGCACACGAACGCAGCGTCATTCATCGCGACCTCAAGCCCGCCAACATCATGCTGGACGGCGCGGGCAAGATCCGCATCACCGACTTCGGACTCGCGGGCATCGCCGCGAGTATCAAGGGCGCGGAAATTCGCGCGGGCACACCCGCCTACATGTCGCCGGAGCAACTTGCGGGCCGCGACGTCAGCGCCAAAAGCGACATTTATTCGCTCGGCCTCATTCTCTATGAAATCCTGACAGGAAAGCGCGTGTTCGAGGCTTCCACGCTTCCCGAGTTGATGAAGCTGCGCGAGTCGGGAACGATAACGAATCCCTCGACGCTGGTGCGGGACCTCGATCCCTTAATCGAACGAGTCATTCTTCGTTGCCTAGAAGCCGAGCCAGAAAAGCGCCCAACCACGGCCTTGCAAGTTGCCGCGGCACTTCCCGGTGGCGATCCGCTCGCTGCTGCGCTCGCCGCCGGAGAAACTCCTTCGCCTCAAATGGTCGCCGCCGCCGGAGAAACGACCGGCCTTTCGCCTCACGTCACGCTCGCTTGTTTCGCCGGAGTGATCCTCGGCGTAATTCTCTTCATTGCGGTGGGAATAAAGGAAAATGGACTCGCTCGCATTCATCCTGAGAATTCCCCAGAGGTTCTCGCTAAGAAATCCCGCGAGATCATTTCGAGCTTCGGGTATTCGGGCCAGCCCGTAGACATGGCCGGTGGTTTTACTTACGACTATGATTTTCTGAGTTTCCTCGGCAAGAGCAATGAGCCGCATCCGCAGTGGGACCGCGTGCTCTCCGAACAGCCACCAATCCTCCGCTACTGGTATCGGCAAAGCCCTCGCGAACTCAACCCCGAAGGCTTTTGGAGTCAATCTTTCACTCCGGGCGTCGTAACTTTGACCGATCCGCCTCTCACCCACTCCGGAATGATCGCCGTTCAGCTTGATCCTGATGGCCGTTTGCTGGACTTCCTGGCCATCCCACCTGAAAAAGAAGAGGGCCCGCAGCCCTCGCAATCCGCCAATTGGCTTCCACCGTTCACCGCTGCGGGGCTCGACCTCACGCAATTTCGCTCGGCCGTCCCCGTTTGGAATTCGCTTGCTGCTGCCGACACGCGCGCGGCATGGGACGGTGTGTGGCCCGGCAGCGGCCGTCCTCTGCACATAGAGGCATCTGCCTTGCACGGTAAGCTCGTAACTTTCTCGCTTAGCGGCCCGTGGACGAAAGCACCGCGGATGAACCAGGCTGAAAAGACGCGCGAGGACAAGACCAGCCAGATCATTGGCCTAACCATCGCACTAGTCATTGTCGGCGGGAGTTTGTTCCTTGCGTACCGCAATCATTCACGCGGCAAAAGTGACCGACAGGGCGCGCTACGCCTGGCGGGAATCATTTTTGCTCTCGAGCTGACAATATGTTTGTTCCGTTCGCACTTTGTTCTGACGTTTGACACCATCGGAATACTGATCTTCGCTGTCAGCACGGGTCTCTTTGTTTCCACTTTCATTTGGGTCTTGTATCTCGCTCTTGAACCCTACGTTCGCCGCCATTGGCCGCAGATGATTATTTCCTGGACCCGCCTGATCAGCGGGCGATTTCGTGATCCACTGGTCGGCCGCGATCTTCTTTTTGGCATCCTGTTGGGCATTTGCTGGATCTTTGTATTTGCCGTGGGCAGTTTCTTTCTCATCCGGGCCGGCGACCGTCCGCTACTCGCAAACGCAGAGTTCCTTCAGGGATTTCGCGAGTCGGTGGCCCTGGGGCTTGTCAATATCGTCAGCTCGATTCAAAGCACGCTGATCTTTTTTTTCCTCCTGGTTCTCTTGCGCGTGCTGGTGAAGAATCGCTGGGTGGCCGCCCTTTTGTTTGCCCTGCTTCTTACCGTGCCTAAAGTCTTGGGCAGCGATCATCCTTGGATTGAAACGCCGGTTTGGTTCACCATCTACGGCATCGCTGCTTTCGCCCTTGTGCGATTCGGATTGATCGTGCTTGCCATGGGCGTGCTTTGCGTGGATATTCTGCTCAACATACCGATCACTCTCGATTTTTCCAATTGGTACGCGGCCCGTTCTCTGGGCGTGGTGCTCGGTTTTGTGGCCATCGCTGCATGGGGTTTTCATACTTCTCTCACCGGCCAGCGACTCTGGAAGGACGATCTCTTCGAGTAGCTTGCGCGTTTCTCGCGCTTTTCAGTGAACTTGGCTTCTTCGAACCTGTTCTGTTATCGCGGTGGCCAATCCTTCGATCCCCGTTAGGGCGCGGCTCGCAGCCAGGCGAGCTTTCTCCATGAACGATGAATCCAGCAGAAACGCGCAGCGGTCGACGAAAGGGTGGTCAGCCGCTTCGAAAGGCTTGCGGCGGCGGTGATTTGCGGCGGCGCGCGCCAGCAACTCTTCGTACATTTGCAAGTCGCGCTGAAAATCGAGTGCGTCGCCAGCGGTCCAGCCCTGCTGCCGCGTGAGGGAGGTCAAAAACTTTCTGCGAAATGCGGTGGCATCACGGCGCAGCATGGGGCGCGGCTTGGCTCTGCCCATGGGCTGCGGCTCGTTGCAAACGATCGCCAGGGTACGCACGGTTATCGCCAACAATGCTTCGCGTTGCAACAGACCCAGGAGATCGCGATAGAGCGAGGCGTGCACCTGCAGCGCGTGACGGCCATTATCGACTACGTAAGAATCGACGAAACGTGGCACTACACGCTCGCGAAGCAGTGTTTCGCTAATGCGCTTCGCAAGTTCCGCCGGTGCATCGATTGCAATTTGTTTTTCGCCCGCCATGTTCCAGTGAACATGTTAGCAGGAGTTTGTTTTTCTGCCCTGCCACCCCGTCTTAAATGAAAAAGGCCCCCGACCAAGTCAGAGGCCTATTTCATTTTTCTGTGTCCGGGCGTCCGCCGCGGCGGGCTGCGCCGAGCAAAGCGCTAACTTACTTTTAGTGAATCGCCCTGGGGCTATCTGGGCCAACGCGCTTTGGTTTCGGCTCCGGCACGATTGGTGGCGTCACCGCTTCCTTCTGCAGCGCGTGCTCCAGCACTTCGTCGAGTGTGTGCACGTAAGTGATTTTGATGTCGCCGAGGATCTCAGGAGTGAGGTCCGCGACAACATTCGGTTCGTTGTCTGCCGGCAGGAGCACGTGCGTGATGCCTGCGCGTTTCGCGCCGAGTACTTTTTCCTTCACGCCGCCGATTGGCAGAACGATTCCTGAGAGCGTCATTTCGCCGGTCATTGCCAGGCGGTCCTTCACCGGGCGCCCGCTGAGCAAGCTGACCAGGGCCGTCACCATCGCCGCGCCAGCAGACGGGCCGTCCTTCGGAACCGCGCCCGATGGCACGTGAATGTGAATGTCCTGCTTGCGAAAGAAGTCCGGATCGATCCCGTAGCGTTCGCCGTTGGCTCTCGTCCAGGTCAATGCCGCAGTCATCGATTCCTGCATGACTTCGCCGAGGTGCCCGGTCATGGTGAATTGTTTGCCACCGCGCATCCGTGTGGCTTCGATGAAGATGATGTCGCCGCCCACCGGAGTCCAAACGAGCCCGACGGCCACGCCAGGCCGCTTGACGCGTTCCTCGACTTCCTTTTCCGTGCGGAATTTCGGCACGCCGAGGAATTCGCGGACCACTTCCGGTGTAACGAACATCTTTTCCATCTCATCTTCAGCAATGCGCCGCGCTTGTTTGCGTGTGATCGTGGCGATCTCGCGTTCCAAGTTGCGTACGCCCGCCTCTCGCGTGAAGCTGTGAATGATTTCGCGCAGCCCTTCGTCGGTGAATTCAATTTGCTCTCCGACTTTCAGGCCGTGCTCGGTGGCTTGCTTCGGAATCAGGTATTTGTGCGCGATGTGGAGCTTCTCTTCTCCCGTGTAACCGGGAAGCTCGATGATCTCCATGCGGTCGCGCAGCGGTTCTGGGATGGGATCCATCCAGTTGGCCGTGGCGATGAACAGCACTTTTGATAGATCGAACGGCACGTCCAGGTAATGGTCGCGGAACGCGTTGTTTTGCTCCGGGTCGAGCACTTCCATCAGCGCTGATGAAGGATCGCCGCGGAAATCGCGCCCAAGCTTGTCCACTTCGTCCAGCATCATCACCGGATCGTTTGTTTCTCCGCGCTTCAGTCCTTGAATGATTTGTCCGGGCAGCGCGCCGATGTACGTGCGGCGGTGGCCGCGGATTTCTGCTTCGTCGTGCATGCCGCCAAGAGCGATGCGCACGAACTTGCGTCCCAGTGAACGCGCAATGGATTTACCAAGCGAGGTTTTGCCCACGCCTGGAGGTCCGACAAAGCATAGGATCGGCCCCTTCATACCTGGCTGCAATTTCTTTACGGCCAAGTAGTCGAGGATGCGCTCCTTCACCTTCTGCAGGTCGTAGTGATCTTCGTCGAGAATTTCGTGCGCCTTGGTAATGTTGATTTCCGAGCTGCCGGAAGATTTGCTCCAGGGCAGGGAAGTCATCCATTCCAAATACGTTCGCGAAACCATGTACTCCGCGGACGCTGGCGTCATTTTGGCCAGCCGCTTCAGCTCGCGGTCGCACTCTTTCTTGGCTTCGGCGGACATGGCCGCTTCTTCCACTTTTTTGCGCAGCTCGTCGATCTCCTGCATCGTATCGTCGGATTCGCCGAGTTCTTTCTGGATCGCTTTCATCTGCTCGCGCAACAGGTATTCGCGCTGGTTTTGGCTGACCTGTTCTTGCACCTGATCGTGAATCTTCGAGCGCAGCTCCAGAACTTCGAGTTCCTTCGATAGTTCGCGAATCAGAGTCTCGAGCCGCTTGCGCACGCTGGAGGTTTCAATCAGTTCCTGCCGCAGCAGGGTCGAAAGCGACGGCAAAGTGCCAGCGATGAAATCCGTCAAGCGGCCCGGATCGTCGATGTTCATGGCTGCGGATTGCAGATCGTCGGAAAGTTGCGGCGAGTGGCTGACGACTTCGCGGAAGAGATCCTGCGCATTGCGCTGTAGTGCTTCGAGTTCGCTATCGGCTTCACCGATGATGTCCGGCTCCGCTTGCACGCGGGCTCGCAGAAAAGGACGCAAGCCAATCAGTTCGAGCACTTGGATGCGCTGCAGTCCTTCCAGAAAAATGACTACGTTGCCGTTCGGCATTTTGACGGTTTTATGAACTTTGGCGAGCGTTCCGAGCTTGTGGAGATCAGCGGCGGCGGGATCCTCAACACGCGGATCGAGCTGCGCCACCACGCCCAGGAGCTTCTCTTCGCCCAGTAGACTATTCACCAGCGCCAGAGAGCTCTCGCGTCCCACTGTCAGAGGTAGGACCGCGCCCGGAAACAGGACGGTGTCCCGAACCGGGAGAATCGCAAGAACCTCTGGGACGATGATTTTCTTTTCAGCCATGATGTCCCCCTAACTACCGGCGCGGCCAAAACGAGCTGCGCGATATGATTTTAGATGCAAGCGTGGTGGAAAGGGTGCATTAAATTTAACGAGTTGCTGGCATAAAATCTTAGTATGTTACGCTCAAATCCTAACAAAAGTTTCATTTGGTGCCAATGTCAATTAAAGCCATTATATTCAGCATGTTAAGGGTTGCATTCCACACGGCCACAATGCCAGAGGGGTATGTCTCCCCTGTTTGACAGATTCAGTCCTTTGCCGACCTGCTTTGCTTTGCCCCGTATCCTTTCAAGACGAATTGCTCTGCTTCTTCGCGGGTTCTGATCTGTCCTTCCAGTTGCGCGTCCTCGAGCGCATGTAAAATCTGAGCAAATAGAGGGCCTGGTTGGAATCCCATAGTCTGCAGATCATCTCCCGTCAAGAGGCGTTCTGGACGGACTTGCTCCGGTGGAGTTACCTCCAAGAACCGCTGGACGAACTCATAGGAATCGAGGTGACGGTGACTGGAGAGGCAGTCGAGCCGGTGTAACGCCAGATGTTCTTCGAAGCGTGAGAGCCGCACAAACTTCTTCAGTGTGGAAGCGCGCATTTCCGCGACCGCACCGAACTTCATGTGATTGTCCACGAGCGCAAGAATTTGTTCGGTGTCCTCGTTCGAGAATCGCAGGCGCTTGCAGATGGCCTCCGCCATTCGAGCGCCGACTTCCACGTGTTTGTTGAAACGAATGCGGTCCCCCGTCTCCGATGCCGATTTAAAGGTTGGTGGTTTGCCGACGTCGTGCAGCAGGACGCCCCATGCCAGAGTTGGCGATGTGCCGGCCGGAAGACCCTCAAGCATCAGGAGCGTGTGAATCCATACATCGCCCTCAGGGTGATACTGCGGAGGCTGCTCGACGCCTTTCATCGCGCCGATTTCCGGCAAGACTTGCTGGAGGAGCCAGGTTTCGTCCAGTAATTCGAATGCGCGCCGGGCGGCGCCTTCCGTGAGAAGTTTGGTGATTTCTTCACGAAGGCGCTCGAGGGAAACCTGGCGAATTTCGGCGACGTGATGGCGGATTGCGCGAAACGTTTCAGCTTCGATCTCGAATTTGAATCGCGCGGCGAATCGCACCGCGCGCATCATTCGCAGTTTGTCTTCCGTGAAGCGGCGCTCGGAATCGCCGATGGCGCGAATTACTTTGCTCTTTAGATCATCCTGTCCGCCGACGTAATCGAGCACTTCACCCGTGTCGTGTCGCATCAAGAGGCCGTTGATGGTGAAGTCGCGGCGCTGCACATCTTCTTGCGGCGTTTTCGAATAAACGACGCGGTCGGGGTGGCGGCCGTCGCTGTAGCCGACATCAGAACGGAACGTCGCAACTTCTACTTTCAATCCATCTCGCGGAATCAAGATGACGCCAAATTGCGCGCCAACCGAAACGCTTTCTGGAAAAAGCGCGGTGACCTGCCCCGGCGTGGCATCGGTGGTCACGTCGTAATCCGCGGGCTCGCGGCCGAGCAGCAAGTCACGCACACATCCGCCCACTAGCAGCGCCTGATAACCGCTGCGGCGCAGCGCGTCGCAAATCGAGTTGGCCATTTCCCGTGCCGTCACGCTGTGATTATGCGACAGTCCGGGCTGTGAGGGGAGACTGGTGTTCTGGAAAGTTTCGGCTGCTGACTATCGACTGCGGAACACGAGGCAGGTAATGTCGTCCGACTGGCGGGTGGCGCCGACGAATTCATCGACCTTCTTCATGAGAAACTGCAGTGTCTGCTGCGCATCCCAATCGGGAAGATTGTGAATGGCACTAAGCCAGCGGTCGTTTCCGAATTCTTCACCCGCTTGGTTGAAAGCTTCGACGACTCCATCGGTGAAGAGAATCAAGGCGTCGCCCGGCTTCAGTTCCAGCGAGGCGGTCTCATACTCTTCGTCGGATTGGATTCCAAGTGGCAGACCGCCCACGTCCAGAATCTCAAGAGAACCGTTTGCGCGACGCAGTATGGGTGCGTTGTGACCTGCATTCACATAGGTGAGCTTCCGCGACACGGGATTGTATTCGCAGAGGACGGCAGTCGTGAAGCGCAAGCCGTTTAGACTGTGTGCGCTAGCGTAGCGATTCAACCGCGCCACGAGATCCGCGAGGGGGACATGTTCTCCCGCGATCGTTCGAAGACTGGCCTGCAACGTGGCCATCAAAAGCGCAGCGGGAACGCTCTTGCCGGCGACATCAGCGATGACGAGCATCAGTCTTTCCTGCTCGGCGACGTTTGGATAGAACGCGTCGTAATAATCTCCCGCTACCGAATTTTGCGGGCGCGTCGCGAAAGCAATGTCCGCGCCTGGGACTGTGGGTGGTTGCGATGGCACCAGCCAGGATTGAATTTCTCGCGCAATCTCCAGATCGCGCTTCATAGTGACTTTGTCGGCGAGCTCCAGCGAGAGCAGTAGCAGGAACCCCAAGGCGGCGACGGACTGCAAATTCACGTCAAAGGCAAAATTGTTTGTGAACCGAAATTTGACACTGGACATCAACAGCATGGCAAGTGACACGAGAAGTAGGACTCGCCGCGCCGGTGTCAGCTTCATCAGCAACGACCAGAAGAGAATCTTGGTAATCCGCCACCAGCGCCGGATACCGCGACGCCCTTTCAATTCTTCCTCGTCCGACTCCTTCATGTAGAAGCCGTAACTGGCGCGCGCATCCGCGGTGAAGTGTGACCACAATTCATCAATCTGGCGGCCTTCGCTGATGCGCTGCCAGCGAATCCGCAGACGCTCGATCACGTTAGGAGAACGAGTGGGGGAAGAAACACCGGAAATTGGCGGAACGCTCATGGGTGATCGCTCGGCAAAACTAAGGCAAGTATAAGACATCCGCGGGCAGTTCGCTGGAAGTTAGGAATCGTCGCGGTCATTTCCGGGCTCATCGCGGCGAAGTGAGCCGCCGAATTGCACTTTGCCGAAACCGAAGCGGTCGCGGAGGCGGTCCGTGGCGCTGGTGAGCTTTTCCAGTTTCGCGCGACGCTCGGGGTCGAGTAGGTCGAGTTGCTCGTTGCCGTGTGTGAGGCCGCTGAGGGTAACACCAAGAAGCCGGACTTTTCTTTTCATGTCGCGATGCATTCGAAAGAGTTCTTGAAAAACCGCGAAGATGTCGGAGTCGAGGCGCGTGGGCTCGGCGAGCGTTTTCGAACGCGTGTGCGTTTCAAATCCGGCGTAACGAATCGTCAGCGTGAGGGTTCGTGTGGCGAGGCCGGCTTCGCGGAGGCGCTTGCAAGCTTTCTGTGAAAGATGGCTGAGCAACGTGGACAGCGCATTCGAATCGCCGGTGTCCTCGCCGAAAGTGTGATTGTGCGAAATGGATTTCGGCTCAGCATCGATTACAAATTCGTAGGAATCGCCCCCGCGCGCCTTACGATAAAGCGCGGTTCCCCACTGGCCAAAAATCTTTTCGAGCTTTTCCTGTGGAACGGCGGTGATCTGCTCGACGGTTTCGATGCTGAGCGCGCGCAGCGCTCGTTCCGTCACCTCACCGATGCCAGGGATTTTTCGAACGGGGAGCGGCGCGAGGAATCGTTCTTCGCTGCCAGCAGGCACCCAGACAAGGCCGCGTGGCTTGGCCTGCTCGGAGGCAACTTTGGCAACGAGGCGTGTCGCAGCAAGGCCGCCGGAACAAGGAAGCGCTGTCGTTTGGGTGATGGTTCGAAGCAACTTGTCCGCGGTAGCAAGCGGCGGTCCGTGCAATCGTTCGGTACCAGCGAGATCAAGATACGCTTCGTCGATCGACACCATTTCCACGATCGGAGAAAATTTCGCCAGGATTGTTGCGACGCGATCGCTCCACTCTCCGTATTTATCGTGGTGGCCATCCAAAAAAATAGCGTGCGGACAGAGCCGCGCGGCCGTTCTTAGCGGCATCGCGGACTGAATTCCGAATTTGCGCGCCTCGTAGCTCGCTGCGGAAACCACGCCGCGCTGGTCCGGTCGCCCGCCGACGACTACGGGCTTGCCGCGCAATTCCGGGCGCTCGAGCAATTCGACGGAAACAAAAAAGGCGTCCATGTCCACGTGGAGGATGGACGCTACCCCTTCCGCGGAGCGTTCATCGAGGGGCCCATGCTTCGCGCGAAACCGTGCCAAGTCTGGCATGCCCCATAGCGTACGCCGCGAAGTTGCTGTCGACAATATCGTGAAATGTTTTTCTCGAGACGTGCGGAAAAAAACTGCGCCCGCCTCGGAAGGCGGCCGCTACAACTTCTCGGCGGCGATGACGCGGGGGATGCCGGACAGATCATTTGTGACGGATACATTTGTCCAGGCGTGGGCGTCCAGGAGTGGCTGGACTGCTGCGAGACTGTTGTGGCCGAGCTCGAGGACTAGGATGCCACCTGGTTTGAGATGGGCGGCGGCTTGCGTGATGAGATCGGCGTAGAGTTCGTAACCTTCTTCGCCGCCGTAGAGAGCGAGTTCGGGTTCGTGGTCGCGGACTTCGCGCATGAGCGTGGAGGATTCGCGGCGGCCGATGTAGGGAGGGTTGCTGGCGATGAGATCGAGGAGCGGTGGCTGGGGAGCGGTGGCGGATGGGTGGGCGCCAGGGGCGGGCGCAGCATGCTGCGCCACTACAAGGAAAAGATTGTCGAGAAGGTTGGATTCGAGGAAGTGGATTTGATTGCCAAGAGAGTGACGCAGGGCATTGCGTTGTGCTACGGCCAGGGCGGCGGGGGAAATGTCAGTGGCGAAAATTGTGGAGCCGCGGAGCTCTTTTGCCAGGGCGATGGCTATGCAGCCGGAGCCGGTACCGATGTCGGCGATTTGCAGGCCTTCGCCAGAGAGAGCTTGTTTGCGGCCGGCGCGGAGTTCGCGGAGGGCGAGGCGGTCGAGGGCGACTTCGATGAGGTGCTCGGTTTCGGGGCGGGGGATGAGGACGTCGGAGGTGACTTCGAATTCGAGACCCCAGAATTCCTGTTTGCCGGTGAGGTGTTGGGTTGGTTCGCCATTCGTGCGGCGGGCGATGAGGGCGAAGAAGCGAGCGGTGTCGGTGACGGAGAGCCGCTCTTCGGGATGGGCGTAGAGCCAGGTGCGGTCGCGGTCGAGGACGTGGAGCAGCAAGAGTTCTGCGGCTAGCGTGAAGGAAGGCACTTCTGCTTCACGCAGTTGGGCGAGTCCTTGCTTCAGAGTGGAGCGTACATCCGTCATTTGTTCACTCTAGCCAACTCACTAAGAGCAAAAAGAAAATATAACGCAGAGACGCGGAGGACGCAGAGTTTCGCAGAGAAGAGTGTGACTCACGCGATGGCTAGTTCTTGCTGGAGGCGCTCGGCTTCGTAGTGGGAGACGAGGCCGTCTACGAGGGGGGCGAGCTTGCCTTCCATGACGTCGGTCAGCTGGTGGAGCGTCAGGCCGATGCGGTGATCGGTTACGCGGTTCTGGGGGAAATTGTAGGTGCGGATTTTTTCGGAGCGGTCGCCGGTTTTGATTTGGCCGCGGCGTTCGA
>JBGPDI010000017.1:0-53262 GCA_041482215.1 Candidatus Acidiferrum sp.
CTACTCTCAGGCACAGCTCGACCGAGTCGCACTGCGCTTGAATCAACGCCCTAGACAGACTTTAGGTTTTCAGACTCCGGCGAGTAAACTTCATGCAAGTGTTGCATCGACCGTCTGAGCCGGCAAGGCTAATTAGGAGTTAGCGAGCCGTCTTTAAGGCCGATTGCTTGTCTGGACTCATGTGCCGGACGATCCTGAATCACTTTTTCGGGGGAAAACTCTTCATTGTTTTTTGTATGAATTTGTCCACATTCTCTTTGAGCTTGTTCCCGAATTTTATGGGGTCCCGAATCTTCTTAGACGCTGTGGCCTGCCAAAGATTGCTCTTTGTCGCCGCATCCGTTACGGTGATTTGCATTTTCGCCAGGCTATAAACCCATACGTCCGAGGAAATCCCGGAGATATTCCCCCAGCTATAGTTAACCATGTCCGCATCGTACAATTCCCGTTGCGCGCCCACGTCGGCCTTAGGGAGCCCTCCCGCTTCATAAGTAATCCTGAAATCTGGATTTTTATCATCTTCCACAAAACCGCCGGCGTGCAGAGTCCGGTTAATGGAATCGACGATCGCCATATTGATGCGTTCTTGATCTTCCTTAGTCTGGCGAGTCAGCAGGTAGTTTGATCCCCATGTATATTTCTTGTATTTCTTGAAATCCACTGATTTGTCAAAAGTAGATTTCACATCTTGCGCAACGGCATTATCCGGCGGATGCAGCACGCTAACACAAAGTAGAAAACCGGCTGCCAGTCGTCTTCCAAGCATGAGGGGCCTTCTCACTACGCCGCGATTTTTTCTTCAATCAAGGGCTGCAAGATGGTTCAGTCGTCTTATTTCTTCTGATGATGTGAACCGCTCTTCATCGAGGTGCGATTCGGTCAGAGATCGATCCATGGTGGGCTCGCCAGAGGTTCGCCCCCACCGGCAAAACTGACAGTGCAGTGGGGAGCGCTCCAGCTCGGTTGTCTTGAAATAGGGAGTTGGTCAGCCCCAGCAGAATCATCTGTCGCCCCATTCCGACTGGTCCGATGAAGCACAAACGATGCTGAAGGGGCTCTGCTTCTAAGCGATGATTAATACTAGTACGCAGCACTCACTCATACTGTTTGTAAGCTTCACCTATCTTGGATAGCCTTAGGAGAATCTCGTAGGAAAACATTTGATTGGAGGCGGTCATGCCAGCTGCTGATCTGCATATCCATGATAATCAGGTTGTGAGGCCTGCGAAGATCGACGACATATCTGTGCGGAACGACTGCCTATTTACAAACGATAAAGGTGAAGACAAGAGGCAGATTCAGAAACGCAGCGAGAAAGCCCTGCAAAAACTGGTGCCTGCATTGCAGCGCGTTCTCCTGCCGACTGAAACCGTGTTGTACTTAGCGCCGGCTCGAAGCCCGCTAACCGCCATGGAGCAGCTCACGGCGGCTTGGTGGACGGGACTTTTGGCTGCCTCCGCGATTGTGATCACCAACAAACGCATTTTGTTTTTCCCCGTTAAGAGAGACGGAGGCTGGAGAGAAAGTGTTCGCGCCCTGCACTGGGGCGACATCGAAGAAGTGAAACCCAAAGGCCTGCTCGTGAGGAACGTCACCTTCAAATCCAGAAGCGGCACCAAGTTTACCTACACGAATTTTCGCCGCGCTGATGCTAAGAAAATCGCCGCTATCGCGAACGCATTGCTTCCTGCTGCGTCAGGGGAATCCACCTCAACTCACGACTGGGTTCAACTTTGTCCCGACTGCCGTGATACCTTGACACTAGGCCAGTATTTCTGCTCTGGCTGTGGCTTGATATTTAAAAACGAGAAGAGCATGGTCACACGATCAATTTTTCTTCCGGGCGGTGGATATTTCTACACCGGACATCCTCTGGTTGCACTGCTTCCAGCCGTTGTTGAAGGGCTCTTGGTGCTGGAGATTTTGGTGTTCTTGTTCGCTGGATTGGCGTCACCCAAAGCAATTCCAAACATGCTTTCTGGCTTGCTGTTGCTCGGCCTGTTTTGGGCATTTGAGACAGCGGTGACGATTCTTCACTGCCGCCGCTACGTTCGTGAATACATTCCGGAGAAGCGCGATCTCGCGCGCTCGCGTCAAGAAGACTTTGCTGCCAAAATCGGCGGCTGATTTCTGGTATCGCCCGTAAGTTGAGCAAAAACCAGTGGGTACTACTACCGGGCCTCCGGGCGCGTGAATCTGCGCCCCCAAAAGCTGATCCCCCGGACCGGTGTCGACTTGGAACCATTTATCGGACACCGCTTCCCCCATCGCTGATTTAGTAGGCCTCCGCAATCACTCTCGGCCAAGGGCGCAAAAGGGTTCGAACGCCTGTCCCGTAGTAAGAATGGCAAGTCCAGCGGCGCGCTCTGTCAAATCTGCCCGTAGTAGCAAGGTTTACCCAAGCCTAGTCTTAATGCGCACTGAAAGGGTTGATCCGAAGTGCAACGTCAGTCCGTACGGCGGGTCCATGCGCTGCGAACTAAAACGAAGCTGAAAAACAAAACGAAAAGGAAGATTTCATGCCAAGCAAAGCGAACCAGCCTGCGGCAGCCGGGCACTGATTTTCCTTGAGACCTCCGCAGTGAAGAGGTCGAACGAAATGCTATGCAGAAATATGATGGCCCATGTTTGAATCCCTCTTTGATATCCCGCTTTACATTGTTGGACCGGCGATCATCTTGCTCTTATGCCTGTTCGCGATCAACGGACTGCTTTTAGTTCGCCGCCAAGTGTTACCGCGCCTGCGGATCCACCACGAGGACTCCCACTTCAGCGGAGCCATGGTGCATAGCGTGATGGTTTTCTACGGACTGGCCGTGGCGTTGATTGCGGTAAACGTCTTCGAGACCTACGCTGACGTGTCGAAGATCATTTCACAAGAGGCAACCGCCTTGGCCGCGTTGTACCGCGATGTGAGCGCTTATCCCGAACCAATTAGTTCCCCGCTCCAGAAAGATCTGCGTGATTACGTCAACTACGTAATCCACGAAGCGTGGCCTTTGCAGCAGCGCGGCCAGGTTCCGAGCGGTGGGGTGGAGCGGATGAACCGTTTTCAGGATAGGCTGTACACCTTTGAGCCGGCTACTGAGGGCCAGAAACTCCTCCACGCTGAGACACTCCGGGCCTATAACAACATGATCCAGGCCCGTCGCCTGCGCCTCGATGCTGTCGGCACCGGGTTGCCGGGTGTAATGTGGCTCGTAATCCTTGTTGGCGCGGTCATCAGCCTGGGCGCTTCTTTCTTTTTCAAAGTCGAGGATGTGCGCCTGCACGTGATTCAGGTAACGCTTCTGGCGATGTTCATCGGGCTGGTGATCTTCATGATCCTCGCCCTCGACCGGCCATTCCGGGGCGACTTGGGATTGCAACCGGAACCCTATCAACTCATCTACGACCACCTAATGAAACCATAGACGAAGACAAGACGATTACCGAAAGTACCCACAGTCCGATGCCAAAACGCTTTTCCGGCAATCTCGCTGACTAAGAGCTACGCCCATTCAGTCCGTTTTCAGCTAGTCCAGGCCGCTGAATATTACTGGCCGAGATTTGCCAGTGCGGCGCGCATTGGAGCGTTGGAAATCCGGATGAGTCCCGTATAAGGCGAATACATATCCAGGATCAGAAAAATAGCGCTAGAGACCGAAAACGCGGACACGAACAGACTGGCGATCACTGTCGCGTTCGAAGGCGCGAAGAGTCCGAAGCCTATAAAAATAATAGACAGCCAGAAAACTAGCACGATAATCAGGGGCATCGATACCGAACTCAACCGTTGGTGGTACATCAACCAGCGCGTTTCCCCCATGCTCATGCTTAGGCTCAATGCCTCGGCATGGAGCGAGCGTTGCTCCTTGTCTTTCGGCGAGAGTCCCTGGATTTTGTCGAAGAGAGCATTGGCCTCCTCAAACCACGATACTTTGGAAAAGTTGCTAAGATCGTTGGACCAAATCTGCTCGATAAGACGGGCGACGACAACGCGCAAAACTCTTCGCGTGTCCTCGCCTTCTCGCCCATATTGGGCCAGAACGCGATCCAGCATAACGATCTTGGCGGCCATTTGAGTCACTTCCGCGCTCTGAGTTTCATAGGACTTTTTTGCCGAAGTGATCAGCATGCCTAGGACTATCGCTGTCATCGTGGCGACCAGTCCCATTCCCACCCTTACAGCTTCTTTCGAGTCACCAATCAGTTGATCGCGTGGTATGGCGGCGCGAAGCATCATGCCCAGCAACGCGCCCCCGAAGACACATGCGAACACGATCGAGCTGGTTGCGATGGAGCTCATGCACTCACGGGGCTACGCGATACATCGAACACGACTTGGTCGTACCACCAGAGCCGTTGAAAGAAGGCACGCGCCTCTTCGACCTGCGGTTTTCGTTGCGAAGGGGGCAACTTGTCTCCGCAAATCTCGCCGATGCAACGGTCACCATCGATAGCATCCAACCAGCGCTTTTCCGTCGAGCTTACGGTCATCAAAAGGTCCCTGTAGGTGTGGGTCCGGTTGATCAGAACCCCCGTTCCGGGAGGCAGTCGCTCTTGTATGCAAAGTGTGTCGGGCATTCGAATGGGCACGAAGCTGTGCCATGTGTCACCGGCAAAACTGATTGGTTGAGGGTCGCTAGGGCCGTCGCTCCGATAAACAGCCACGCTATGACGAGCCATCGTTCCCCGAAACAGTTCGACAGCGGCATATTGCTCGGCTTGGGAAAGCTGCGCTATTCGGGAAGCTTGCGGGATTTGTGCAACAACTCCACAGTGTATCGAGTAAGGTGCTTGCTTTATCCATCGACCAAATGTCAGCCCTGCGCTCTCGATGAAATCGAATAATTGCGGGACCGAATACGCGCGGTCTTGAGGGTGCAGAAGGGCATCTGCAAGTGCAGCCTCATGTCGAAACTCCGAGGCCTCGCGCAACAGGTTACTCAATGGATGTCCGGGTGGCATCAGGCCGAGCGCAGTAATAAGGTCCCGAATGTTCAGATCAGTAGCATGAATACCAGTCCGTCTGCAAAAATCTTGCAACATGTAGACGCCCGTCCGTCCGTACGGCGCATACACCATGAGGTGCATCGCCCCGTCGGGTTTGAGCGCGCCCCGCAGGGCTCTCAGGCCAGCATCGGGGTCCTCAAGATGGTGGAGAACTCCGGTGGACACAATCTGATCGAAGCTCCTCTCCAAATCGCTTACGCGTTCGATGGGCAATTGGTAGACTTGGAGATTGTTCAGGCTGTATTTCCGCTTTAGATCTTCCGTATACCGCACACTCGTCGCGCTAACGTCAATACCAATAACTTGAGCCGTAGGCCAGCGCATGGCATGCTTTGCCGCCTGCGATGTCCCACAACCTGCAATGAGGATGGATTGGTCTTCCCGGTAAGACCTGTTAGGCCAAAACAAATGATAATCCGCGCGGCGTCTATGAAGGTCTTGCCACTGCTGCTGATATTTTTCCAGGCTGTCTACGGGCCGAGGATAAGGATACTGGTCGTAGAAATGCCGAACCTCTTCTGCGACGCTCTCCGAGTCCAAGGCCAATTCTCTTAACTCATTCATTGGAGATGAACCTTTTCATGCAGGCATGCTCGGGCGTCGATCGCACAATTTCCTGAAACATCAGACATCCCCGGCAGAGGTGTTGTCCGCCGGGGATGTCCGTTTGTTCAGCTTCGGCTAACGCAATTCAAGCCCATTATTTTGCGCCTGCCGCCGCTGCCTTGCTAGACGCAGTTTGCGAAGCTCTATCCAGCTGCGCCATCACTGCGTCAAGGTTAAATGAAGCCGCCTTTTGGCGAGGCGGGTACTTCACGTAGTTCTGGATCTGGGCCGCCACGATGGCCTGACATTGGTAGAGCTGGGGGGTGTGATTGATCATCCAATCGAAATAGACGTTGGAGTTGAAATCGGCGCGCTCGAACGGATCGCGACGCAGGCTGAATATGTGCGGAAGCCGCAGTTTCACCATAGGCTCTGCCCAGACCTGCGTTGAGCTCGCACGCTGTTCTTCAAACACCAACTTCCAGTCACCCGTCCGAACGGCCATCACGCCGCCGTCATCGCTGACATAAAAAAAGCTGTCTCTGGGGCTTTCCTTCACTGCGCCCGTAAGATACGGCAGCATGTTTATCCCGTCGATGTGTACCTTGAATGTTTTGTCTCCCACCTTGTAGCCGTCTAGAAGCTTCTTGCTTATGTCCGGATCGCCCGCTGCAGCCAGAAACGTTGGCAGCATGTCCTGGTGGGAAACGATGCCGTTCAGCACCGTGCCCGGCTTGATTTTGCCAGGCCAGCGGATAAAAGACGGAACGCGCCATGCGCCTTCCCAGTTGGTGTCTTTCTGGCTGCGGAACGGTGTATTGGCGCCATCAGGCCATGTGTCATTCTCAGGCCCGTTGTCCGTGGAATACATGACGATAGTGTTGTCGGCGATGCCCAGCTCATCGACTTTGTCGAGCATCTGCCCGATTTGCTCGTCGTGGGTAACCATCCGATCGCTGTAGTCGTCCTGCCCGCTCTTTCCACGGTTCTTGGCCGCGAGGTGCGTTCTGAAGTGCATTGCCGTCGAGTTGTACCAGAGGAAAAATGGCTTATCTGCTTTGGCCTGTTTTTCCATCCAACCGAGAGCCGCTGTTGTGATCTCTTCATCAACCGTTTCCATGCGTTTCTTCGTCAGAGGACCGGTATCCTTAATGGTCTGCCCACCCTTGCCGTCAGCAAAACAGTGCAGCACGCCGCGAGGGCCGAACTGCTTCTTGAATGCCGGGTCCTTAGGGTAGTCTGGCAGTTCCGGTTCTTCTTCTGCGTTCAGGTGATAAAGGTTGCCGAAGAACTCATCAAATCCGTGCATGGTCGGCAAGTATTCATCCCGATCGCCGAGATGGTTCTTGCCGAACTGACCGGTGGCGTAACCGAGCGGCTTTAGCAATTCGGCAATCGTCGGGTCTTCCGCTTGTAGTCCGACAGTGGCACCAGGCATTCCGACTTTGGTCAAGCCGGTGCGGAGTGGGTTCTGGCCGCAGATGAAGGCCGCACGTCCCGCGGTGCAACTCTGCTGTCCGTAGTAGTCGGTGAAGCTGACGCCTTCATTGGCAACGCGATCTATGTTCGGCGTCTTGTAGCCCATCATCCCTCTACTGTTGTAACTAATATTCCAGTAACCAATGTCGTCTCCCCAAAGTACGAGAATGTTTGGTTGCTTTGCTGCCTTTGTTGTCATGGTTTATTCCTTCCTGTTAGTTGATCTAAGCGTTGCGTGTTGCCAGCCCTGGCTGGGAGAACGTATCGCCGGAGGCGAAACGCACCGTGCATTTGTTACTTAGCCGCTCTGTCGTGTCAGAAGGTGGGCGACCCCGCTGCAAAAGCCACGACATCGTCTGCATTTGCCGCGCAGGTGTGAGTGAAGAAAATCTCCAGCCCAGGTTGGCGATTCCGATGATAGTCACCTGGCGTCACCTCATCTAGCTGTCAAGAGTTACAGGCCATTGCGCTCGCTCAAAACCGCTTAGGTAAGCTTTCACTTTGCAAGTTGAGTCAAATCCCGATAAATGCGGTCACCAGTGAAGTGGATTGCAGCAGCACCGCTACCGACTTCTCCTACCTTGGCTTAGAAAAGATATGCCCTCTCACTCAATCGAGCGCATTTGCCTGTCGCATTTGACAGTTACCTCGTGGGAGCTCTCAGGGCAATATCGCCAAGGTTGTGGGGACAAATGTGGTTACACGCCGAGCTTGATGCAGCAAGTTGGCTCTAACTTTATGAACCCGGGCGTATCCACGATATCGACCTGACCGCAATTTAGTGTGTTCCAGCAGAGCCTGAAAAAGTATCCGCCAATCAAAGTTGGCACGCCCGACCCGCATATTCCGCCGAATTGAGTTTGCTGGGCTTTCACGAAGTTATGAAGTTTGAGAGAACGAAAGGAACACAAAAATGCGATTTCAAATGAGACTCGTTGCTGTCCTTGCTTGCATTTTTTTGGGAGATGTCTCATCCGCGTTAGCGCAACAGAAGGGGCAATGGGTTCCGGGACAGTTCGGTCTCAATGCCGGTGTGATTCCTGGTGCCGGCTTCACTTACGCCAACATGGCCTTGAATTACTCCGCCGGCCGATTGAATGACCCCAGCGGAAACGGCTTTCCAAATGTTAATGGAAACTATTCGTTCTGGGTGGATGAAAACATTTTCTATTACGTCCCGAATCACAAGTTCTTCGGCGCGTATTTCATGCCCTATATGGCGCTAAACTACGCGAGCGGTGAAGTGGTAGCGGACATAACCGGTACCAACCTCAATACCGGCGGGGGTGCATCGGGTTTTGCCGATATGTTCGTCCAACCACTGAGCTTGGGTTGGCACTTGAAGCGAGCTGATGTCGTCGTCGGGTACGCTTTCACTGCTCCTACAGGCCGATTCACGGCGGGGGCGTCCGACAACGTGGGTTCTGGGTATTGGGGAAACGGCATAACGAGTGGTACCACCGTCTATATCACCAAGAACAAGGCAACCACCGCAAACTTAGCCACGGACTGGGAAGTCCACGGACGAAAAAGTGGCACCGACGTAACTCCGGGGCAGGCGTTCACCATGGAGTGGGGATTTGGGCAGGTACTTCCTCTGAAGAAGGACCTTAGCAGGTTGCTCCAACTCGGCCTTGTTGGGTATGACCAATGGCAGGTTTCGAATAACGGCGGAACTACTACGGTAGCGGGTATTCCTGTTCCTGCGAGGGCAATTCCATTCTACTCCGTGCATGCGATTGGGGCTCAGGTCAATTTCGTTCTCCCGGCGAAGAACCTGGCCGCTTTCTTCAAATACTACGATGAGTACCGGGCCCTCGCTCGTCCGGAAGGCCGCACTATCGCATTTGGCTTTTCGTGGACCCTGCGGATTCCGAAGCCACCGGCTGCCGCACCGGCTGCCGCACCGCCACCGGCTACACACCCATAGTCTACGATCAACCGGGATATCGGCTTTTGCAACCAAAGGCTTTCTACTTTCTAATTTCTGCTTTCTGACTTGTCCATAACTCCCAAAATTGTTTCACAGTCCCCGGTCCGTGGCCGGCGTAATGGTTGTTCGCGTATGCCACGATCTTTCGAATGCGCTTGTCGCCGACGAGACGCCGCAGCAGTTCCACCCAATTCCTCAGATCCTCTTGCCTGTCGATGATTGTCTTGTCCCACGTCGTGGTCTGTTTCTCGATGCCTTTTCGGTTGCCAAGCCATCGAACGTACGCAAAGTCGCCGGTGACTAGGTCAAATTTTTCCTTCATCTCCCACGGCCTCGGCACAAAGGAAGTGTCCGTCAGCACCAGTGCGACGCCGTGCTCCCGAAGCATGTCCGCCAATCGCGCATCGAGCCAGCTCTTGTTCCGAATCTCGATGGCAAATTTGTGGTCCGCGGGAAGCTTCTTCAGGAAGGGTGCCAGCACGGCAAGGAAATCATCTTGCTTCGGGAATTTCCATCGGTCGAACGACGGAAACTGAAACACCATCGGCCCCAGCTTGGGACCCAGAATATCCATCGTTTTCACGAACTCTTCGAATTCAGCAGCGCAATTCACCAGCGCCTTTTCATGCGTGATTGCTTGCGGAACCTTCGCGGCAAACAAAAAGTCTAGCGGTGTTCTCTCATACCAGCCTCTCACTGTGGCGGCCCTGGGCGTGCCGTAGAACGTGCTGTCGATTTCCACGGTGCCGAACTGCGTTGCATAATAGGGAAGAAAATCGCGCTGCTTCATGCCTGCGGGATAGAAGTTCCCCTCCCATCCCGACGCCGTGAACGACGAAGTCCCCAGGTAAAGTCCCGGTTCGGAGTAGGGCCGCTCGACTTTGAACGAACGGGTTGGTTCAGCTGTCTGATCCAGTTTCTCCATCTGAAAAAGGGTCGGACTGCGGATCGAATCTGGCTTTTTGCGTTTTGGTGTCACGGTTTCGAGAGACTAGCACTCACGCTGTTTCAGTGGCAAACGCGCTTGACGTATGGCACAGCCTTCAGATTGTGCCCCTTCGCTTGTGTAGCGGCGGGCTTTCCCTCGGTTTCTAGGGTCCCGACGTTGTGTGTCGGGAAGCCCGGCATCTTTCAGCTTGAGGGAGTATGCTCTTTCTGGATGGCTCAAATCACAGACATTTCCAGACTCCAGTCGGCCTTGACCTGGTGGGAATACGCCGACTACGCGGCGACTTTGGTTGTGTTCATTGGAGTCTTGGGAGAGCTCCTCGCGGAATTTACGAATGTCTTCAAGACCAAAGACAACAAGGTTCGCGAGAAGCGAGTAACTCTAATCTTCACGCTAGTTCTGCTCGTTGGACTTGCTGGCGAGTTGACTGCACTGGTCCAAACGTCGAATGTAACTAGCAAGATTACCGAGATACTCAGAAACGATATTGCGGCTGCATATAAAAGCGCCGCCGATGCCACCATAGAAGCGGGAAAAGCCAATGAGCGCTCAAAGGAATTGGAAAACCAGAATCTTAAGCTCGCAAGAGAGCTCGAAGAGGAAAAACAAAAGAGGCTAGAAATTGAGAGGATACTCGCGCCCCGCTTCCTCACTTCTCGTGAACGCGCTACGCTGGTTGCAAGCCTACGTCTTCATGCCGGTGCCGGAATCAGCGTTGTCAGGCTCGGAGATGCCGAAGCAGGGCAATACGCTGATCAAATCATCGGTGCATTCGTAGACGCAAAGTGGCACGTTCACCTTAGCTACATCGGAACACTAAGCCCGCCTGTTTACGGAGTGCTCTGCAAGGAGCCTTCACAGGAGTCAGACCCAGTAGGCAGAGCCGTACACTCACTAGGCGAGGCTGTGCACTCCAGTTTCTTCAGAGCGGGAATCCCCCATGTACTTGAAATTATCCATTCGGGACCCTCGCTGAACGAAGTCCAATTACTCATAGGATTGAAACCTCTAAATGTGAAACCCCCTGAATTAGAACGGTCTCGGCTGCGGCCCCACTAATTCTGGCGTGTGGCAAATCCTAACTCAGTAAACAAGGTCGTGGAGACCCATGCTTTCGGTTTGTCAAAGCGTGGGGTTTTTGACTTTGCTTTTCTCTCGTCCGCCGCGTTGCAGCTTGAGCCCATCCCGTATCTCTTAAGGTAAAGGTGCCGTGCGGTGAGCTGCTGGATGCGCTGAACCGATGTTATGCTCCGTTGTGATCCGGTATCCCAACCACGGAGGTCACACCATGAAACTGCTAGCAACAATTGGCGTTCTATTATTTGTTTCCGTGCCCGCTCACGCACAAACGGCAAAGCCTTGCGAAGAGCTGAAGGACGAAATCTCCAAGAAGCTCGACGCCAAAGGCGTGAAGGGCTACACCCTGGAAATCGTCGCGAAGGACAAAGACGCCGAAGGCAAAGTCGTCGGCACTTGCGACGGCGACACCAAAAAGATCATCTACACCAAGACATCAGCCCCCGCCGCAACCCCGGCCAAGGAACCACCCAAGCCCTAATCCACGGCCGCGTGACCTTTCTTTGTAGGGGCACAGCACTGCTGCGCCCTCCTTCTTTTTCTGTCATCCCGAGCCCGCCGCGGCGGGAGGGATCCGCTTTCTACTTTGTAGTGACGAGGCTTGCTGCGCCCGCCCCTGACCTGCTTTTTCCTTCACATCCTCAAACACCCCCTATTCACCACTATTGACTTGACAAAGTGATACTGAGATGCTATCGTCCTTCGTGTATCTGGAATACCCATCCTCGCCATCCCCAAATTCTCGAGCCAATTCCTCTAACTCCTTTGTTTCTTTCACCACCTCTATCCCCTTTACTTCCAACTCGTTACAGCCGTACCTACACAACGGCAGTTTCCCAACCCCTTTGCCATCAATCCATTACGCACCCTTTTCATCACCACGGAGGGTGTACCCCCCTTTCCCCAGCCGAGGCCATTCTGCCGCCGCCGAGCGCACAAAAGCCCAAATTTACCGTCGTCGATCCCCATTCCATTCAACAACTTACAACATGCTCCCACCCCAACTCCTTTCTTTTGTTCTCGATCCATTTTCATGGGGGGGTGTACCCCCTCCTCCTCGACGTTCAGACGTCGAGACGTTCGGACATTGTGACGTGCCGACGTTCCGACAAGTCCCATTGCCGTCCGCAGTTATTGGTGCCACAATCCGCAAAGGCACCAGATTTCTTCACTAGCCGGGGAAACATCTCCGCTCCCCCCGGTGTCTAAGGATACGAGAGCGGAATTCGGGAACCGTTCAACAACCGCTCCCGGTCACAGACCCCGATTCAGTGGGGTTGCAAGTCGTGCCTAGGTTCAGCGTTCTAAAGTTGAACCTGTAGCAGGGTGGCTCGCTGTACCGCATCCGGCAAGGATGCGCTGGTAACTGTCAGCGGGTCGGAAAGGCCGGCAGTGTCCGATTGGGCTAGTGCCCTATCATGGGGCCGCGATGAAGCCGATCTCGTCCATGAGCTGCAAGCCGGCTCGGAGACGGCCTTCGACTGGCTCGTCACTCACTATCATGCCCCGGTCTATAACCTTATCCTCGGCATGCTTGGCGATACTTCCGATGCCGCCGACGGCACCCAGGAAGTTTTTCTGAAAGCTTTTCGCGGCATTCGCAATTTCCGCCAGGGCAGTTCTTTGAAAACGTGGCTCTACCGCATCGCCATTCGCGAAGCGCTGAATCACAAGCGTTGGTTCAAGCGTCATCTGCAAAAAAATGTTTCTATCGACGCGGAACCCGAAGAGGGCAAGGCGCGCATCGAAATCGAAGATCTCGCCGCCACGCCATTCGAGCAGCTTGCCGCGCTGGAAATTCAAGTGGCAGTACAGGGCGCGCTGCAGCAGATTCCTGACGTTTTTCGCGTCGCCGTGATTTTGCGCGACCTAGAAGGACTCAGTTACGAGGAAGTCTCCGAAGTTCTCGATTGCAGCGTCGGCACCGTGAAATCCCGCATTCTTCGCGGACGCCGCGCACTGAAAGAAATTCTCGAGCCGCTTTTGGGCGAGCATCTGATTCGTGGCAGTCACGCGCAGACTTCTTCACACGGCAACGTCACCGAAGCGCAGCCGTCTCCTTTCGGCGATGCTTTTTCCGCCGCGCGCAGATTTTCAATTTCCTTGAACGATGAATCCCCGAGGGCAGGTTCCGCGGGTGAGGGGCTCCCATGAAGTGCACCACGGTACAAAAAAGTCTAGCCGGTTATCTCGATGATGCTGTGACCGGCGCAGCGCGCGTCACCGAGCGCGCCGAAGTTCGCGAACATTTGGAAGCTTGCAGCGTTTGCCGCGAAGAGCTCGAAAAATTCCGCAAGCTCAGCGTGATGCTTTCCCGTGCCCCAAAAAGTTTGCCTCCCGCCCATCTCGCCGTGCGCATCAAGGTCGCTGCCGCGCAAGCCCAGCATTCGCAGAATTGGCCCAGCCGTATGCGCCGTATCAAAGATCGCGCCGAAATTCTGCTCGACAACGTTTTCCGTCCTCTTACTCTTCCCGCCACTGGCGGATTTTTCTCCGCTATTTTCGTTTTCGTCTTGGTGCTCCAGATGATCGTGCCGGGCACCACGGTGCGCGCCGTGCAAAACGATGTGGAACTCAATCTCATGCGGCCCGCCGAATTGGTTACGCTTTCCGACTATCCACAATCTTGGTCGACCGAGCAGCAAGACCTCGAACTTTCTTTGCCGCACGGTCTGTTGATTGACGTCACCGTGGATTCGCACGGCCAGATGACCGATTACCAGATTCTTTCCGGACCAACGAACGTGGAACTCCGCCACCAGCTTGATCAGATCCTGCTTTTCTCACGCTTCAGTCCGATGCTGAGTTTCGGCCGTCCCACCGCAGGCGGCCACGTTGTTCTCAGTTTCAGCGCCGTCCGCGTCCGCGGCTAATCCTCACGGCATGAGAAATTCCAAATTTCTCTTCGCCGCATTTTTACTTTTCTTATTGGTTTCTTTTTCTGCGCGGGCTGAAGAGAAACTCAATCCGAATGATTCCGAACGCCAACTTTTCGATTCCCTCAACCACGAACGCGCCGAGCAAGGCCTCTCCACTCTCCATTGGGACACCGCGCTATTCAAAGCCGCACGAAAACACGCGCTGCTCATGCTCAATCTAAATATGCTCGAGCACCAGCTCCCGAGCGAACCCACCCTCGAAGCTCGCCTCGCGGAAGCCGGCGCGCGCTTCACCTCCATCGCGGAAAACATTGCGGTCGGTGCGAATCCGTTCACAATTCACTCTGGCTGGATGCAATCGGCGGGGCACCGAAAAAATATTCTGAATCCTCAAACAAATTCGGTGGGGATTGCCGTGGTGCGCGGGCCGGGCGGCCTTTTCGCGGTGGAAGATTTTTCGCAAGCCGTTCCGGATTTGAGTGTTGAGCAGCAAGAACAAAAAGTGGCTTCGTATCTGACTACCAGTGGATTTCGAATGATGGAGACCGCTACAGTAGCGGCGCGAAAAACATGTGAAAAGGATTCGGCATTTCAGGGAAGCGGAGCAAGGGCAGTCATCCAATTTGAAACAGCCGATTTGGATAAATTGCCGGAAGACATCGAGCAGAAAATTCGCAGCCGTTCTTCCGGGAAGGCTGCGGTGGGTGCTTGCCATGCGAACAGCGAGCGAGGATTTACGCGCTTCAGGATTGCTGTTTTGTTCTTTTGAGACGCGGAGGAATTGAGCAATTGGCGCAGTCGAATTAAGAACAAAAAACCTGTTGTATCCGGGGAAGAGTCGAAATACACTACTGCCTCACGCACATGAACAACGCTCGCTATTCTTACTGGTTTCGATTTAGCGGTCCACCCAACTAGGCGGCGGGGGGCGTTTCTGTAAGCGGAATCAGCAGAAAAAAGAATCGACCCACTCGCAGCGAGTGGGTTTTTTGTTTTAGAGGAAGTTTTTTGGATGAGAGTTTTGAAGGAAAGAAAAAATAGAGGCTGAGAGGACCAAGCCATGATTATTTCCATGAAACTGCACGCGAAGCGCGAAGAGATTGATGAAGTTCGAAAGCAGGTGGAGCAGTTCGGCTACAAGGTCCATTCCATCGAGGGGGAGGAGCGCGTGGTAATCGGCGTGGTGGGCGTGGGTGACGTGACGGCGTGCCTGGAATCCATCGAAGCCATGCCGCAAGTCGAAAACGTGATGCGGATTTCGGCGCCTTACAAATTTGTGAGCAAGGAGTTTAGAAAAGGAAAATCGCAAATCAAAGTGAATGGAACAACGATCGGTGGCAGCGAATTCGTGGTGATGGCAGGACCATGCTCGGTGGAATCGGAAAAACAGATCATGCAGGCGGCGGAGGGCGTCGCGAAAGCAGGGGCAAAAATGTTGCGCGGCGGCGCGTTCAAGCCGCGGACTTCGCCGTACGATTTTCAGGGCATGGAAGAAGAGGGATTGAAGCTGCTAAAGAAAGCGAAAGAGGCCACAGGGCTGGCGATTATCACCGAAGTGATGAGCGACATGCATGTGGACTTGGTCGCGAAGTACGCCGACGTGATGCAGGTGGGGGCGCGGAACATGCAGAACTTCATGCTGTTGAAAGCGCTGGGAAAATGCGGGCGGCCGGTGCTTCTAAAGCGCGGGTTGAGCAGCACAGTGAAGGAATTATTGATGTCCGCGGAATACATTACGGCGCATGGAAATCCTGACGTGATTCTGTGTGAGCGAGGAATTCGCACGTTCGAGACGGTGACGCGCAATACCTGCGACATTGCGGCGATTCCCGCTTTGAATGAATTGACACATTTGCCGGTGGTCCTCGATCCAAGTCACGCGACAGGGAAGCGCAGCCTGGTGCCGGCACTTTCCCGCGCGGGCGTGGCCATCGGCGCGGATGGATTAATCGTGGAAGTGCATCCCGCACCCGAGAAAGCCATTAGCGACGGTGCCCAATCGCTGGACCTCGCGCAATTCCAAAAAATGATGCAGGAACTTGAACCGTATATTCGTTTGTGGAACGAATCGAGGAAAATGGAAATGGCCGCCACTGCCGGCCGCTGAACACTTCGATGGAGGGGTACCTTCGAATAGAATCGTCGCGTAGTTGGAGAGAGGTCAAGACGAGTGGTGAACGATTTCAATTGTTACGCAACCAAGCTGGGACGGGGATCATCATTCTTGATTGGTGGAATGCTTTAACACTTGGGCCGACGCATGGGTATCGGTGAATTGTTCGGGACGTTCGTTCTGGTTTGTTCGACACTTGCTGGCATGGGACAGGGTGGGCCGGCGCATACTGCCGGACAGCAAGAGGATGGCGCAAAGGCGCCCGTCATTGTGGTCGGATTCATGGGTGGGTTCGTAGCGCACGACAATATGGTTCACAGTAGTGTGCAACTGGCGGCACATCTCCGCGCGGCGCGTCCTTCAGGGGTGTACGTGGAGGTGTTTGAAAATCGCCACAGGGAAAAGGCGCGCCAAGAAATCTTGAAAATGTTGGACGTCAATCATGACGGGAAACTTTCTGACGAAGAAAAACAAAAGGCGCGAATTATTATTTACGGAATGAGTTGGGGCGCCTCGGAGACGGTATCGCTGGCGAAAGAACTGGAGGGAGATCACATCCCAGTGCTTCTAACAGTTCAGGTGGACAGCGTGGCCAAAATCCGGCAGAACGATGCAGTGATCCCTGCGAATGTCAGCGAGGCGGTGAATTTCTATCAGTCCAATGGGCTACTTAGTGGCCAGCCCAGAATTCGCGCCGCCGATGAGACTCGCACACGGATACTTGGCAATTTTCAGTTTGACTACAAATCGAAGGACATCCGGTGCGATCAGTATCCGTGGTATGACAAAATTTTCGTAAAGTACCACACGGAAATCGAATGCGACCCAGCTGTTTGGGGTCAAGTGGAATCCCTCATTCGATCGAAGTTGCCTTCGGACTGATTAAGCAAGCCGGGTCGATTGTTTCCATGCAAATCGCAAGAGGCGACAACTCAGGCGGATGGGTCTCAATCATGGCCACTATATGAAAGTGGACTACCCTTGAGTTGTTTCCCTGTGGCATTGCGCGCGAGAACGATAGCGCGATTCTCGGATGCAAACTTCAGGGCCGACCAATCCTGTACGAATTCAGACATCGTCTCGCGGCTATGTTTGGGGCTTTTCAAGATGTGATCGACTCGCGTCAGCAGGAATATGTGAACCAATTCCGGATCGGAGTCAGAGTCGAGAACGTTGCTGGCGCTCAACCCAACTTTGGTGGATCTGCCGTTCTCTGAAGTCTCCATCCAAACTTGGCCGTGCTCATCGATATAAGGTGCGCCAGCTTCATCGAAATGTTTGAAGAAGCTTTTCAAATCCCGACGGTCATCGATAACTTCTGCTTGTACACCGTCGACAATCATAGAATCCAAAGCTTTGCGGTATTCCTTCCATTCCTTCGAGGTGCCAACGATGCGGGTTCGCTCCTCGGGCGAGACAGGTTCCACTTGTTTGTGTTGGGCCGAAGCCTCCTCAATTGCTGGGCGCCGTTCGAATTCGTGGCCCGGATTGAAGCGTCCTGTGAGCAGGTAGGAACCGGCTACGACGGGCACTGCGTGATCCGCGAAAAGGATCATCGGGATGAGGAATTTTTTGGAGCGGTACAATTGCTCTGTCCCAGCCCGAACTTCGCGACTTCGCTCAATCGTGCCTGGCACCTGAGCAAAGTGATACACGCGGAGATTGTATTCGGGGTGTCGAAGCGCGTAGTGAGTGAACGAGCGAGCGATTGCTTTCGGCGAGGTCATGCCAAAGTCGTTCAGGTAATCGGGATGGGTCGCCTTGGGGAAATAGGTATTGATGACGCGCCGCGTAAAATCGGCGCAATTGCGCGTGACTCCATTGAAGTGATTCTCATTTGGCGCATCATTGAATTCCGTGATCAATTTGCGATCTTGCTCCTCGGTCGTCTCGATGGTGAAAATGTAGACGCTGCGAATAAAAGTGGCCGCTACCATTTCTCGCCATTCCGACTTGTAACTGTTCATGCAAGATGTGCTTGCGCAGAGCGATGACAGGTAGCTCTGCCTGTACCTCTCTTCAAGCACATGTTTGACTTTAAAGGAAGCGAAGATGGGGCGATTTTGTATGTCTTCGACTCCATAGAGATAGACATTCAAAGGAACGACGTTCCATTCGAACGACTGATCTTCACCAATGTTGATGTAATTGCTCATCACGGAGCCGTATTCACCGGGACCGCACAGGCGGAGCTTTACCGGCGAATCGGCACAGATGCGTGAGAAATAAACAGCGCTGTGCCCGGTGCCAGAGATTCTGTCGACGCTGCTATTCAAGGACTCGTTGAGGACAACACCCACGTCAGCGTTCGCACGGGGACAAGCAATGCTTGCAAACAGGAAAGCAAAAATACATGGGATTGCGAACGCGCTGAAAACGCTTCCCTTCATAGATGCTCTCGCCAATCGCTTTGCGACATGCGCGAATGAGCGGAGCAATCCTGCTTGGGCCGATGAGGCCGGTGTTGGAGACGGTTTCGAAGCCGCGAGTCGCATTTTCTGTCTTTGCGCTTCCTTCGCTGGGTGGCACTACAGCCTTTGAATCCATGAATCTCGTCTACATAGTTAGATGCGTTTTCTTTGGGGAAGGTCTGGGCTTCTCTTGTAAACCCATGGGAATCGCAAAAGTTGCGGCGACGTACAATGAATCCTGTAAATGAAGTAGATTGGGATGGCATTCATAGCAATTGGTCGCACAATCTGAATCTTCAGAAATTGAACGGAAGGCGGTCAAACTTGGGAGAGCCGGGCTTGTCGATAGTTCCGAGCATTTCGAGGATTCGCGAGGCGCAAGAATACTTGACGAAGTATCTTGTGCCGACGCGGCTGATTGCGGCGCCGTTTCTCAGCAAAAGTGTGGGCAAGAAAGTTTATTTGAAATTGGAGATGGAGCAGCCGACGAGTTCGTTTAAGGTGCGGGGCGCGATTTGGGGACTGGCGCAAAGGATACACCGCGGGCCGGTGCAAGAAGTAGTGGCTTCGAGCACGGGGAATCATGGGGCAGCGGTGGCGTATGCGGCGAAACAGTTTGGGATTAAGGCCAAGATTTTTTTGCCGGTGAATTGCAATCCGGTGAAGCGCGGCCGGATTGCGGCGCTTGGCGCGTCAATTGTGGAGAGTGGAGCAGGTGACCTGGCGTCGGCATTTGCGCTGGCCGCGGACTACGCTAAACAGCCGGGAGTTTATTTCCTGAACGATGCGACGGACACAGATTTGCCGGCAGGACCCGCCACCATAGCTTGTGAAATTCTCGAGCAACTTCCTGAGACGAGTGCGATTTTTGTGCCCATGGGAGATACGGCGCTGATTCGCGGGATTGCCGCGGCGGCGAAGCAGATCGCGCCAAAGGTCAAGATTGTCGGCGTGCAGGCGGCGCGCGCGCCGTCGTACTACCTGTCATGGAAAGAAGGAAGAGTTGTGGGGACGGAGACGTGCGACACGATTGCCGATGGCCTGGCAACGCGAACGCCAGAGGCGGCGAACGTGCGTGACGTAAAGAGTCTTGTCGATGATGTGGTGCTGGTGAGCGAAGAGAAAATGTTGCGCGCGATTGAGATATTGCTTCTGGGAGAACACGTGTTGGCGGAGCCTGCAGGGGCCGCGAGCACTGCGGCGGTGTTGCAATCCGGCGTGGACTGCGGCGATCACGTCGTGCTGGTAGTGAGCGGAGCAAACATATCGCGCGAAGTGCTCAAGCGGGCCCTCCGTGATGAGTAAAGAGCGCGGCAGACAGCGGGAACTTCGAAGCGCATAATCAGGGATCATGAACGCGGCCGATAAACACTGCAACATTTTCGGGCAGGTTACTTAAATGAAGAAAGCCGAACAAGACTGGCCCGCTTTGCCACTGGGGAAATGGGCTGAGACGTATCACACGTTGCACATGTGGACCCAAATCGTGGGAAAAATCCGCTTGAGCCTCGCGCCGCTGCAGAACCATTGGTGGAATACCGCGCTTTACGTGGGCACGAGAGGATTGACGACCTCACCGATACCCTATCAGGGTGGCATGTTTGAAATTCAGTTCAACTTTATGGAGCATCGACTGGAGATTCGAACATCTAATGGCGGGGAGAGCGGGCTGGCGCTTTCACCCAAGTCAGTTGCAGCTTTTTATCGAGAGCTGTTTTCGGCGCTGCATGAGGCAGGCATCGAAGTACAGATCAACACAAAGCCGCAGGAAGTGCCGGACCCAATCGCTCTCGATCGGGACGAGACTCATGCGTCTTACGATCCTGAATATGCGAACCGATTTTGGCGGATTCTGCGGTCAACGGAGCTGGTGTTCCAAGAGTTTCGTTCGCGGTTTCTGGGCAAACAAAGTCCGTCGCATTTTTTTTGGGGCAGCTTCGATTTCTGCTGCACGCGTTTTAGCGGCCGTGCTTGTCCGCCGCGAAAGGGAATTATTACTTCGGAAGCCTACTCTCGGGAATGCAGTAGCGTGGGTTGGTGGCCCGGCGGCGGGGAAGTGGCGGGACCGGCATTTTACGCTTACATGGCTCCCGAGCCAACGGGCTACGGAGAGCAGACTGTTCGGCCAGCGAGTGCGTTTTACCAGAAGAATCTGCACGAGTTCGTGCTGATGTACGACGATGTGCGCCGGGCGAGTTCACCGCATGACGAAATATTGGAGTTCGCGCAAAGCGCTTATGAGGCGGGGGCCAAACTCGCAGGGTGGGATCGCGCAGTTCTCGAACGCTAAACCAGCCCATCAATATGAAATCTCAGCGCCTTTAGTGGTGCTTTGGGAGAGGTGTGTTGCGACTGGCCATTTGGCCAATGCCGAAGAGGGCAAGTTCCATTGCCGCCGTGAAGTCCAAAAGAGAGCCTAGGAGAAGGCGAAGCTGCCTTCGGGCAGCCTGACTTAGAACGGCGGGAAAATGGGCAGGGCAAAGACTGAGTTCAAGAGCGGGTTGGCACGAGGACTTGCACTAGCAGTGTGCATGGCTGGCAGCTGCATGTTGGCGAGTTCGCTTGTAATGGCTCAGGGCGCTTCGACATTGCAAGAATCGGCTCCGAATTTCAGATTGGTGAGCATCGAGGAGGGCCGGAAGATCGCGGAGACGGCTCGCGAGCAGGATTTGGAGATGAGCGACGCACAAGACTGCTCTCATCTCGTTCATCAGGCTTATGTCAGCGCAGGATTTGCGTATGCGTATGCGAGTTCGTTCGAACTGTATGCGGGGAATGAGAAGTTTGTGCGGGTGAAAAATCCGCATGCGGGGGATTTAATTGTGTGGCCAGGCCACGCCGGCATTGTTCTGGATCCGAGGGAGCATAGTTTTTACAGTCTGGTAAGCACGGGCCTGGAGGCACAGGATTACGAGGGAACTTATTGGAAATCGCGCGGAAGACCGCGTTTCTATCGCTACAAGATTGAAGGCACCGAGATCCTGACCGCATCGAAAACGGTGGCATCTCCAAAATCTTCACATCCTGTGAAGCAGCAGGGTTCTGACTCCGTGGTTGAGCAGCGGACTTCTGTGGCGGATTCGTCTGCGAACCGGCCGCCGAAAATGGTTTCGGAGCGCACAAAGATGACGAATGCTCCGACGGTTACGCGTGCGCCTTCTGTTGAGGATGGCGTGACGGAGGTTCCGCAGAGTATCGTCATCGCGTCAGGGAAAAAACAACCGACGGCAAACCAAGTTGTGGAAGGCATCTCTGAATTGACCAACGCTTCGGCGAGTGTTCTACGTGTGGATGATCCTGCAAAACTGGCAATGCCAGTAGTTATCTTTGAGCGGCTTCAGGTGGAGCGTTTGGAGATCAAAAAAAATCATGGATGGGCGCGGCTGCAGATTGATACACGAGCGACTATTGCTGGTGGAGGTACGGACGTTAAGCCGCGGCACGAAAAAGTTCGTTGGGAGCTGCGTCGAACGGAATCAGGTTGGGAGGCGGTTACACCTACCGATCGAGCATACGTGCGCAACGATATTGCCGTGCGAAATTTAGCGGCGCAGCTTGCGGAGCTGACGGCGAGGAACGATGCTCCTGCCAATCAAGAGATGGTCCTGCGGAAGGAGTCGCGGATCGCAAATCTACTTAGTGTGCTTCTGGCAAACAAATAGGGCGCGCATCGCGAACTAATGTTTCGTATGTGAGTCGGGGCTTGCGCTCATTCCTGAGGAAGAGCAAAAGCAACGTAGACGCCGCCGGGACGCGACTTGGGGTCTTTGCCGCCGCCGGCGGCGATAACTACGAATTGGCGGCCGCTGACTTCGTAGGTGGCAGGAGTGGCGTGGCCGGCGAAAGGGAGAGTAGTCTCCCAGAGAAGCTCGCCAGTGGATTTATCGAAGGCGTGAAACTTTTTATCGAAATTGGTTGCGCCGATGAACAAAAGGCCGCCCGCGGTGACGACGGGCCCACCGTAATTTTCCGTGCCCGTATTCTTCAGCCCCTTCGCGGCAAGCTCGGGATATTCGCCGAACGGAATTTTCCAGACATATTCGCCGGTGTTCAGATTGATGGCGTTCAAAGTGCCCCAGGGAGGCGCGATGGCGGGATATCCCTCCGGATCGAGAAATTTGTGATAACCAGTGAAGCGAAATTTCATGGCTACAGGCGGCGGTTCGGAGCTGGCAAGCTCTTTATTCTCACCGCTCGTTAAGAAATCGATTAGAGCGGAGACCTGATCCTCCGACAGATTTGGAAAACCCGGCATGCGACCTTTTCCATTCTTGATGTTCGTCGCGATCTGCTTGGGAGTAATCCGGTCGCCGATTCCAATAAGGGAAGGCATTGCAGGAGGCGAGCCGGCCATGTTTTCTCCATGGCAGACGCTGCATTGGCTCATGTAAATGCCGCGCGGGCTGTTTTCGCCGGTGTTGGGGGCGAGCGCGCCGGTCCAGGCCATTTCATTCGAATTGATATAAATGATTCCTGTCTCTGTATCAACGGCGGGGCCACCCCACTCGGCAGCGCCATCGTAGCCAGGAAAAATGATTGTCTCTGTTCCGACGCTGAAGGGAATGAACTGGCCCTCGCTGCGGAATTTCTTGAATTTATCCAGAGCCCACTGATGCACTTCGGGAGTACGAGTCGTCAAAAGATCTTCGGTGAGAAGTTGGCGCGCGAACGGTGCGGGGCGAGTGGGGAGCGACTGTTCGGAAGCGGTAACTTCGCCAGGAACAGCGCTCGCAGGATATTTGCGCGACTCGATGGGAAAAAGCGGCTTGCCATTGGTGCGATCGAAGAGATAAACGAAACCTTGTTTTGAAGTTTGCGCCACAGCGTCGATTTCTTTTCCATCGCGCTTAACGGTGAGTAGCGCCGGGTGCGAAGGGAAGTCACGGTCCCAAATATCGTGATGGACGCCCTGAAAATGCCAAATTCTTTGGCCGGTTTCCGCGTTCAAAGCAAGCAGGCAATTTGCGAAGAGATCGTCACCGACGCGATCGGCGCCGTAAAAATCAAAAGCGGCGGAGCCCGTGGGAACGTAGAGAATTCCGCGCCGCGGATCGAGCGTCATCCCAGCCCAATTGTTTGCGGCGCCGCTGGTCTTCCACGCATCCTTCGGCCAAGTTTCATAGCCAAACTCGCCGGGGCGCGGAATGGTGTGAAACGACCAGCGCAGCTTCCCGGTTCGAACGTCGTAAGCGCGAATGTCACCGGGAGGAGCGGGGAGCGTCTCGGGATCGCGGCCGCCGAAGATCACCAGGTCTTTGTAAATGACGCCGGGACTGGTCAGATATATGGATTGCGCAGACGCAGGCTCGCGGCCCAGATTTTCGCGGAGGTCAATTCGGCCAGCGTTTCCAAATGCCGGAATTGGTTTGCCTGTGGCAGCGTCCAGGGCATAAACAAAATTCATCACGCCGACCAGAATTCGTTTGTCTTTGCCATCGGCCCAATAGGCGAGCCCACGATCGGGCTGCGTACCTTGAACCCCGGAGTCGAACTTCCACAGGAGTTTCCCCGAGGCAGCATCGAGGGCGAAGATTTTTTGTGTAGGCGTGATTCCGAAGAGCACTCCTTCAACAATGATGGGGCTCGACTGCAGAACGCCTTCCTCTTGGGTGTCAAAACTCCAAGATACGGCGAGGCGCTTCACGTTGGATCGATTGATTTGCGCCAGCTTGGAATAATGGTCGTTTTCGGGCGCGCCGCCGAAGGCTGGCCAATCCTGTTGCTGCTGTGTGAGAGCTCTGCTCTCTTGCGGAGCTTGTGCCACGAGCGACAGAGACGACAAAGTCATTGCTGCAATCAGCGAGGCGAGAAGTGTTGCACGGCCAGCAAATGTTTTCATGGGATTGGAAGTTTTGTTGAACTAGCCGGCAGACGAGCTAGGGGAATCGGAAAAGCTTTCTGCGGCTTCGCTGGCGGTTGGGTAGGCCTTCAGGAACTGATCGGCATGAGCTAGTTTCAAGACGCCATCGATCATTCCCGTGGTTCCGGCGAGACAGAGTGCACCGCCGGCGGTCTTGATGCGGGAAAAACAGTTGACGAGTTTTCCGAGACCGCCGCTGTCGAGCTTGGTGAGTTTCGAAAGATCCAGCACGACGCGAGTATGGTTGTCACGGATCAATTGATCGAGAGCCAGTTCGAGTTGCTTGCACTCGACGCCCATCTGGAGCGGGCCGCTCAGCTCGAGAACTATGATGCCGGGCTTCAATTCTTTTTTGTTTATGTCCACAAGCACCTTTCGAAACGTTGCAAGCGTTTAGTGAGACTGAGCGGTGGTTTTCAAGAGCGTTCGCACCAACGCTGAAAGACGGTTTAAGAGCCAGGTGCGCCCTTGGGGCACACGCCATCTTCGCCTTCGTAGGGAAATTCGCGAATCATTCGAACGCAGGCGGTGAGCGCATCGAGAATCGAGTTTCCCCACCCGGTGGGAAGGATGGGAGCAATTTTCTGGTTCACGAGCTTATCGGATTGCGCAAAAAACCGGGCGAACTGACCCTTTGGAGGCGCGGCAAATTCCTTCACCGTGATGACGAAGCAGACTTCGCCGGTTCCCTGAGGTTTCTTGAACGAGAAATGGTGGAGCAGGGCCAGCTCTTCGCAAACGTCCTTTTGAGCAAATTTCCAGTCGCTCACAAAACCCTCCGGCCGATAATCGCGTTGCGCGGGACGAAGACGATCTAGAACAAGCGCATCTTAGGATGCGGGGGGAGGCAAGTCAACGAGACGAGAGCCAGGGAGAAATGCGTCGAATTCGTCTCAGGCTAAACTAGCTCCATCTGGTGGTGGGTCAGTTTCCGATAACGCAACTTACCAGGACTTTGCCCGAAGTTCAGTTTGGGGAGGCCGATGTTCAGGGCAATTAAGTCTGGTTTTAGTTCCCCTGCTTTCTGGACGGCTTCTAACCCATCCGACACTTCGCAGATGACTTGTAATTCTGGACGCCCTTGGAGCAGCTCGCGCACCTGGGGTCGCCAATCTTCGTAGTCATCAACTATGAGAACTCTCGTCATACATCCTCAAGACTTCAGGCGCCAGCCAACTTAGCCTGTTCCGGCTGCGCACCAGCCGACAGAGGAACGCTAACGTTTATCTCAGTGCCAGACTGCGACCTCGATGTTATCGAAATCGTGCCCTTTACCAGTCTGACGCGCTCCTTCATGCTGATGAGTCCCAGTCCTTGAGTGTCTCTTGCCAATTCGTGATCAAAGCCCACCCCTGAATCCCGAACGGTGAGGCGAATCTCCGTAGGCGATCCGTGCAGCTTCACTTCGAAGAACCGTACTCCGCTATGTTTCAGAGCGTTGTGCAATCCTTCCTGCATTATTCGGAACAAGCAAATTGAAATGTCTTGCGGCAGAGTGCGTGGGATACTCTCGCCGTCGAAGTCAATCTTCACTTTGTGCTTGTCGGCGAACTCTTTACAGAAGCCTTTCATCGCCGGAGCTAGACCAAGATATTCCAGCCTCGACGAGTGTAACTCATGCGCCAAGGATTGGACCCCAATTGATATTTCCGAGGTCCGTTTCTCTAGTTCATCCATTCGACTTCGAAGTTCCCCATTCGTGACGGGGGAGACTTCCTTCATTTGTTGAATCTCGATCGACAATACCGCGAGCTGTTGGCTGATATCGTCGTGAAGCTCCCTGGCGATCCGAGCACGTTCCTGCTCTTGTGCCTCAAGCAGCTTCCGGCTCATGCCTGCCACGGCCTCTTCGGCTAGCTTGCGCTCGGTGATGTCGATGCACGAGCCGATATACCCGGCAAAAGAACCGTCTACGTCGAATCTCGGCACGCCGTGATCGAAAACCCAACGGTACTCCCCGTCATGCCGCCGGAGCCTATACTGCATCTGGAAAGTCTCGCGGCGATCGAATGCCTGCTCGTAGGTCCCCAAGCACGGAGCTAAGTCTTCGGGATGGACACCCTCCACCCAACCATTTCCCAGCTCCTCGCTGAGAGACCGCCCAGTGAATTCAAGCCATCCTTGGTTGAAGTAGGTGCAGAGCTTGTCAACACCCGACATCCAGATCATTACAGGGGCTGCATTTGCGACGAGGCGGAACCGTTCTTCGCTTACGCGGACAGCCCGCTCTGCTTCTCGGCGATACGTATCGTCACGAAAGCCGACCACGATGCCGACCGTTTGAGCTTCCTTCTTCAGCGGCGAAGCACTGAAAACAACGGGAAAGAAACTGCCGTCTTTCCGAATAAACAAGTCCTCGTACTCGTGAAGTTCGGTTCCTTTTTGCAGAACTTGTAGGCCTGGGCACTCGCTCGCCGGAAAAGGTGTGCCGTCGGGGTGCTTGTAATGGGTTACATCATGCATCTTCTTCCCGAGCAGCTCTGCGATTGTCCACCCGAACATTGCCTCGGCAGCCGGATTAACATAAGTGACCAATCCCTGTGGATCGAGGGTATACACGCCCGAGGCTACATTGTTCATGGCTAACCGGAAGCGTTCTTCGCTCTCACGTAATGCGCTGTTGGTGCGATTCCGCTCAGTGATGTCCCGAATGATTGCGGTAAACTGTTTTCTTCCGCCGACTTCCTGTTGAGAAATTGAAGCTTCGATCGGGAACTCCTCGCCATTTGTTCGGAGGCCCCACAAAGAACCCAGCGCACCCATAGATCGAGCCGTAATTCCAACTTCACCAAAGTGGGTGACATGCGCTTCATGCACTTCTAGAAAACGCTGTGGAATCAGCCGTCTGATGTGGCTGCCAATCGCATCGCGTGCTGAGCAGCCAAACATTCTCTCCGCAGCCGCATTAAACATGACAATTCGTTGTTCGCCATCTATGGTGATGATCGCGTCCATCGCTGACGTGATCATGGACATCAGGCGCTCCTGACTTTCAAGTAGCTTCTGCTCAGTCCGTTTGCGCTCGGTGATATCCACCTGCACGCTCGTGGAATGCAGGAGGTTTCCCTCTTGGTCCACCACAGATCCCACATCGAGAAGCACAATCCGCTTCTCTCCTTGCTTGGTCAGTATGGCCATCTCTTCATGGCGGAGCTCTCCCTTCTCCCTCCACTGCTCAAGCAGCTCACCCATTCTTGCGTGTGACTCTGGGGCATAGAGGAAGGATAGGGGCTTGCCTAGGAGTTCTTCCTTGTCATAACCGAGACCTTTGCAAGCTGCCGGATTAACGTCCAGAATGTTGCCGTCTGGAGAAATCATGTAGCAGTACTCTGGCAATGTTGCAAAGAACTGGCTAAAGCGGTCTTTCGACATCTCAGGAAGCAGCATTGGTAGAGTTTCTCCCAAGACGCTAGAGCAACTGGCGGCGCAGGGCTATCACTTCCCGACGCTTCCAGCGCCCTTTACCCGTGAGGAGTTGTACGCCGTGGTGTTTGACGACGCTCAAGGAGAAACATGGAAGTGGGAGAGACGGGACGGACCCTCGGCTGCAAAATGGGCTGAGAGGAACTTCTCCCGCCACAAGCCTTGGCCAGCCGAGCATCTAGTTCTTCTGTGCACCAGATTGGTCCGTAGTTCCTCAACAGCGATAGAACATCTCGTAAAAGTTTCTGATTCTCCCTCAGTTGTTCTTTCGATCGCTGAACAAAGGCCATCGAGTTCAAATGCGATTTTTTCGTCCTAGTGATTTCACTGATCAAACACTTCATTTCAAAAAATTTAATTTAATGCGTCTTTTCAGAAAGTTATGTGTTCCGCGTCACGTATCATTGTGACTCGAATCACGGCGCATTGGATGCGCCCTTCTTTGTTGTGAACCCAAGCAAGTTGCTCTAAACCGCCGGGCCGTCGGCGATAAAGCGTCCAACTCCTACATCCAAGCACTCAGGAAGAAATGCTCCCTCCGGGACATCTTCTGACCACTTACTATTTGACTTTCGAAACTGGCGCGCTCAACATCAAGTCGCATTATCTGCACGTTTTTGCTTCGGTCCTACGCAGGCTGCCTGTAGTCAGCGCAACCTGGACTGAAGAATTGACTTGGCGCTCTTGTCCCGGTCGGGACCGGGATACGGATAGAAGAATAATGGTCGAGGTTCCGGTCATAATTGATGCTCGACGGCACTCCGAAGTAATCCACATGCCTGATAAACGCGCAAACCGGAAACTGACCCACTACTCGCCCCCACTACTCGCCATCTCTCTTCCTTGACCGACATTCGCGGGCAGTTTAGTATCCCGGCATGTCATCGATGGACGTTTTACTCGGCCAGGGTATTTCCCACTACAAAATCTCGCGCAAACTGGGCAGTGGCGGCATGGGCGTGGTCTACGAAGCCGAGGATACCAAGCTCGGACGCCGCGTAGCGCTGAAATTCCTGCCGCCGGAAATGGCGCAGGACGCGCAGCTCCTGGAGCGTTTTCAGCGCGAGGCGCGGGCGGCATCCGCGCTGAATCACCCTAATATTTGTACGATTCACGCCATTGAGCAGCACGAGCGGCAGCATTTTATCGTCATGGAATTACTTGAGGGGCAGACGCTCGCGCAAGTGATGGGAAGGCAGCCCTTCGAAATCGAGAAATTGCTGGGGATGGCGATCCAGATTGCGGACGCGCTCGAATCAGCACACGCCAAAGGGATCGTGCATCGAGACATCAAGCCGGCGAATATTTTTGTCACGCCACGCGGGCAAGTGAAGATTCTGGACTTCGGTTTGGCGAAGATGGAGAGAATTGGCGGCGGAGCAGGTGCGGCGCATGCCTCGCAGATGGAAACGTTGCTGATGGCAGACGAGCTGACGAAGGCGGGCGCCGCAGTTGGAACGGTTTCCTACATGTCGCCGGAACAAGCGCGCGGGCAATTGGTGGATGCGCGGACGGATTTGTTTTCGCTGGGCACGGTGCTCTACCAGATGGCGACGGGAACGCTGCCTTTCCAGGGAGACACGTCGGCGGTGATCTTTGACGCGATTCTCAACCGTGATCCCAATCCTGCGGCGCAGGTGAATCCGAATCTGCCTCCTGAGTTTGGGCGAATCCTCGATAAGGCGCTGGAAAAGGATCGCAACATGCGTTGCCAAACGGCGACGGAGCTCAAGACGGATCTCAACCGGCTGAAGCGCGATCTGGATTCCGGGCACAAACGCGCGGCCGAGAGCGGCGACTCGCGCTCTGGAGTTGTAAAGCAAACTGCGAAGTCCGTGGCGGTGCTTTATTTCGAAAACTTGAGCGGCGTGAAAGAAGATGAATACTTCCGCGATGGGATTACGGAAGACATCATCACGGAACTTTCGAAGATCAAGGGGCTGAATATTTTTTCGCGGCCGACAGTGCTCGCGTATCGCGACAAGCAAGTGACGGCGGCGCAGATCGGGCAACAACTGCGAGCGGGATACGTGCTGGCCGGGAGCTTGCGACGCGCAGGGAACCGCTTACGAATCAATGCTCAACTTGTGGATACGCAAACCGATTTTCCGCTGTGGTCGGAGCGATACGACCGCGAATTGAAAGACGTATTCGAAGTGCAGGACGAGATCGCCAGGAAAATCGCGGAGGCGTTGCGCATTACGCTTTCGCCGCAGGAACAAGAGGCGCTTGCCGCCAAGCCCACGGAAAACCTTCAGGCGTATGACCTCTACCTGCGCGGTAAGAGTTATGCGCGGCGACAAACACGCCAGGATCTGGAATTTGCGCTGCACATGTTCGAGAACGCGGTGGCGCTGGACCCCAAATTTGTGCTGGCCTACGCGGGTAGCGCCAACGTTTGCGCTCTGCATTACACCAACTGCGGGCACGAAGCCGAGTGGATCGAGCGTGCGCGCGCAGCCTACCAGAAAGCAGTGACGCTTGGACCGGACCTGCCGGAGGTTCCAGTGGTGGAAGCATGGGTTTTGTACGCGGACGGTCAGTATGACGAAAGCGCAAGGGTGGTTCGTCTTGCCATTGAGCGCAAACGCGATTGCGAAGGAGCTTACTACTTGCTTTGCCGCGCATTGTTTGCGGCGGGGCGATATCAAGAGGTCGCAAATCTTTCTGACGCCGCGCTAGAGGCCAGCGGTGAGGACTACAACATTTACGTTCCCATCGTGAATTCTCTTGGTGCGCTGGGCAAAGAAGAAACGCTTCGCAATGTGCAGCAGCGCCGGGTTGTGGCTTTGGAGACGCACCTGAAAAACGTGCCCGAGGACCCGCGAGCGCGTATGCATCTTGCGGTGCTGTATGCAGGCATGGGGCGAGTCGAGGACGCGGTTCGCGAGACCAACCTGGCAATTACTCTGCGCGGGAATGAAGCGACCGTTCTATACAATGCCGCTTGCGTGTTTTGCTTGCTGAAACGGAAATCTGATGCGATGGATGCTGTCCGTAAAGCCTGGGAGGCCGGCTTTAAGGATGCGGATTGGGCGCGCCGTGATCCGGATCTATCACTGCTGCATGGCGAGCCGGAATTTGAAGAACTCTACCCGGAGAAAAATCAGGGAACAGCAAAAGCTTGAAGGCTCGTCGCTGCCGGCATTCCTGTCGCGAGACGATGTAGCAAATCGAGGTTCAGCCCGCGCTTGCGGATTTGGGCAGTTGGTTCAAGCCGAGCACGCGTAACAAGGTTTCCTGGACGTGCTGAAGCTCGCGTTGGCGTTCATGTTCTTCTTTTGTGCGGTCGTTCAAAGCTTCCTTTAACAAAATCAGATTGCGGCGAAATTCGAGCTGCGCGAGAACCAGGCGGCTCAGGGCTTTCAGCGCTTCCCGCTGCTCAGACGCCAGTTCGCGGGGGGCGCGATCCACGACGCAAAGTGTGCCAAGAGCGTAGCCATCCTCGGTGATCAGCGGAGCACCAGCGTAGAAGCGGATGTGGGGGTCGGAAACGACCAGGGGATTGTCGCGAAAACGTTCATCGGCAAGCGCATCGGGGACGACAAAAACATCAGATTGCATAATCGCAGTGGAGCAAAAGGCGATGTCTCGCGACGTTTCTGTAGCTTTTAAGCCCACATTGGACTTAAACCATTGGCGGTCTTCGTCGATCAGAGATATGAGAGCGATAGGCGTCTGGCACACAAACGACGCGAGCAGAGTGAGGTCGTCGAAGGATTGCTCCGGGTCGGTGTCCAGGATGGCGTACTTATCGAGGGCTACGAGGCGGGCTTCTTCGTTGGCTGGCTTGGGAGTGACCATGAGCAACCTCCTGCGCGATACCTCGATCTGGGCGGATGCTGGCCGGGGCGGAATCATACTCCAAATTTGAGATTTTGGCGCGGCGGAGAGTCCACCCCCAAGTGGCATTGGGAGGGTCCCCAGATGCGAGCGACAAACGGGAAGAGGGCTATGGGAAGGACGGGAGTTGTTATCGGGCGACTAGGAAGAGCCCGCCCTCTCCGTTCAGGGGCGGAGAGGGCGGTTTTTTACAGCGTGGCGGCATCGCCGGGGGGCGATGTGGTGGGAACCGTTAAAACTCCGACTCATCGTCGGCCATGCGGCACTTTCGCTCATATCGCGGGGAAGGACAATGCACTGCAGGTGATTTGGAGGTGAACTCGGGGTGAACCGATGGCTCCAGGAATGTTCCCCGGCGGGGGAGACTGATACTATATCCTGCGGAAAACACGAGTGAAATGAATGCCCGCTGAAGCCCGAAGTTCCCGGCTAATCCAATTTGGCGATTTCGCCATCGATCCCCACGCGGGCGAACTCTTCAAAAAAGGAACAAAAATCAAGCTGCAGCAACAACCATTTCAAGTGCTGGCGATCCTGATGGAGAGGCCGGGCGATCTGGTTACGCGAGAAGAATTGCGGGAGCGGATTTGGCCTGCGGATACCTTTGTGGACTTCGACCACAGTCTGAACACCGCGGTGAAGAAGCTACGGCAGGCGTTGGGAGACGGGAGCAAGAAGCCGCGTTTCGTGGAGACTCTGCCGCGGAAGGGCTACAGGTTTCTGGGAACCGTCAAATCGACCGGGAAGACCCAGGTCGCGCCGGCACCTGCGAAGCAAAATGCGCGAAGCAAGAGCGTTGGGCGAGTGTTTGAGGTGCGTGGCCAAGCCAAAGAAAAGTATGTGCTGGCAGCCGTGGACCAGGCCAGCCTCAAAGAGCGGGATAGATTGGAAATCGCCAGCGATGACGTTGGATTCTCTCTACTTATCGCTGAGCAAAGAGTTTTGCTCTTGCCGGTTGGCCTAAAGGTGCGAGTAATTGAGGAGCATGCTCCCGGGCCGATCCTGGACGTACGGATACTGGAAGGCGAGCACTACGGACGGACAGCGTTGCTCACGCTGAAACAGCTTGAGGAAGTGCAGCCAGGCGAGCGGCGGCCAGTGGCGTCCTTTTTCCCTACAGGCTCTTGATGTTCTGTTCTTTCGCTTGAGACTCGATTCAGGGGGTAGGGGCGGATTCGTCGAGCTTGAGGATGAGGACTTGGCCGTTCGAATGGAACGTGCCGCCGGTGGCGGTCTTGGCTTCCTTCATGGGATCGCTGGGGAGGAAGTGACTAATGTCAGTGACGAGGCCAGTGCTTGTGAGCGTTTTTTCAACGTAGTCACGTTCAAGGTCAATGTCGGGATCAATCTTGTGGGTGACACCGTTGTTGCGTTGGTCGCGTTCGAATCCGATGTCATGGGTAGCCGCGCCGACCCACAGAGTTTCGCCATTCACTCGAAAAGACGCTTTCCAGATGCGCAAATGATTGCGCGTTTTGACCACGCTGATGGGTTCAGCGTGCGCCCACCCGTAATCCTGCGATCGGCCAAAGAGATACAACGGGCTCATCGGCATCGTCAAATAGGATTCCTTTGAGAGGCTTTCGATCAGGCCGTGGAGAACCGTATCTTTAACGTCGGCGTCCACTTTCACCCAACCTGCATTAGTGAATGTGCGCTGCATGGCGTCTTCGGAGCCCAGCACAAGGAAATTGACCATGTCGCCGGGATTGCCCTGCTTGTCGCCGACACGCCGCGGGATTTTCGCGAATAATGCATTGTCAATACCTGGAAGCAAGCTGACCCGCCGAGCTACTACGCGCGACGCGCCACCTTCGGGCGAGTAAACCTCGATGCGCACGGCATAGTTCCCGTCGCCAGTGTCATTGTCAGTCTGGTTGATGCCCACGGACAGGCGGCCCAAGATGGGGGCGACGACATCGCGGCGTGCGCCAATAACAAAAGCCTGAGACGTATCCTTATCACCGATCCGCCCGATAAGCGCTCCGCGCCCAGCCTCATTAAAAGGCAGCACGCGGAGAAGATCCTTGAAGCCGCGCCCAAGACCTTCCGGGCCGTTGTCGTTCTTCGCGTCTGCATAACGGAGCTTGCCAGTGCCAGTTACGAGTACATGTTCGCCCGCCTGAACGTCAATGCCAGTATCCATCCAAGAGGCATCGCCCGTCAGCTGGATCTCCTGGGAAAGGCGCTTGGTGCCTGGAGGCGTCTGCGCAGACGAGGGCCCTTGCGATTCCGTTCCGGCAGGCGTTTGCTTTGGCGGCGGGGCGATGTTCTCGCGAACAAGTTGCGCGCTGAGCGAAGGCGAGAATGCCGCCGCGGCAACGGACAGTCCAACAATTGCAGCCAGTCTCTTCAAAATAGATCGAAGCACAGCCATCGGCCATCCTCTTTGGGGCCTAAACGCATCCTCACTGGTAGCAGATGCCCGGCGGAGGCGCAAGCGTTGTCCTGGTCGAACAATGCACTTACCTGACGAAATGCGGAGCGAATGCAGAAGCGCAGTTTTTTCGAGGGCAAGAGGCGTGGTTCCTTGACGGACTATGTCAGAGACTTGTAAATTGGCAGGATACCGAAGCGTTGTGAGAGGACATCGAACGCCCGCAGATCAGCCCTTCCATGCGGAGAACCGCGACAGGCGGAGATAGAAACAGAAACTAGCCCCGAGTGAGGACTGCGGCAAAAAGCATGAGAAAATTTCAACGGCAAATGGTGATGTTAGGATTGTGCGCGCTGCTAGCATTGCCCGCGCTTGGACAAGCCCCGGCGTCAGCACCGGCTCAGGACCAAAAACCAGCTGCCCCACCAGCGCAGGCGCCACCGCCCCGGCCCCACAGGCAAAACGCGCCATTGAGCTTAGTAACCGTTGATGGCAGCGAAGCGATGTTCACGACCATGTGCGTTCTGCTGGCCTCGGGATTCGAATCCAACGTCAGCGCCGACAATTGGACGGCATTCCGCGCGCAAATGCGCGAACGCCTGCGCCAGCAGCAAGGGCCGGCTGTGGATGCGGCGCGCGAGTTCTACCGGCAGCACGAGTTGCGCGACCCAGGCGCTACACTCTCCAGATATTTGTGGTTCGGGTTGGTCTCCGGGGCCGCGCCAGGATTTCAGCCTGTTTTGAAGCGAGATGAGCTGCCGCCGGAAGTAATTGCGCTTGAAGGTTTCAGCGAAATTCTTGCGAACTATTATCAGGAACAGAAAATCGGCCGGCTGTGGCGGCAAGTCCAGCCAATTTATGAACGCGAAATCGAACGGCTGCATGATCCCGTCTCAGATGTGGTCTTCGTTTCGTCGGCGTACTTGCGCGAGATTTTGGACCCCGCCGGGCCGCGTGGTTTCGCAATCATTGTTGAGCCGCTGGTCGGACGCATCACCAATGTGCGGAATTTTGGCGATCATTACGCTCTTGTGTTGAGCGGCGGAGAAGCCATTCCCACCGATGTCATCCGCCACGCGTTTTTGCATTTCCTGCTGGACCCGCTTCCCCTTATGTACGCTCACGCAACGGCGGTGAAACGTCCTATCTTCGAAAAAGCTGCGAGTGCGCCGCGCCTCGCGCCGGAAACAAAAGACGACTTTGCCTCTTACTTTGCGGAATGCACCGTGCGAGCGGTGGAGCTGAAAATCAGGCGTATGTCGCCCGGCGAAAGGGAAGCGGCCATCAGCCGCGACGATGAAGACGGTTATGTTCTGGTTAGACCGCTCTTTGCGGCGCTTGCCAAGTTCGAAGGCTCCGAACCTTCCATGAAATACTTTTTCCCGGATCTGGTGCGCGCCATTGATACGGGAGCAGAGACGAAGCGGTTAGAGACTGTGAAGTTTGCGCCAGCCGATCCCGTCAAGAAAGAAGACGAAACGGCGGCTGAAGCAGTGGCGCGCCCGAAAAAACTAGCACCAACTACGGTGCCGAATGACGCCGAAGTGATTGCGGAGCTGACCGAAGGGGAGCGCCAAATCGCCGCGAAAAATGCGCGTGCTGCGGAAGCGTCTTTTCAAAAAGTGCTGGCCAGGTATCCGGATCAGCCGCGTGCGTGGTTCGGAATCGGGGTGGTAGCTTCACTGGATCAAGATGCGGCCAGGGCCAAGCAAGTCTTTGGCAGGCTGACAAATGGTGAACACGCCGCGACTCAAGACCCGATGGTGCTGGCGTGGTCGCATGTTTACCTGGCAAGGATTTATGATGCTGAAGGGAACCCCGCGGTAGCGAAATCGGAGTACGAGTCCGCACTGGCCGTGGTAGGCGCTCCTGATCGCGCGAAACAAGCTGCGCAGACCGGACTTGCGGCGGTTCACGAAGATAAACCTGTGGCGCGCCCTTGAGCGAAAGATTAGTCTTTATTGAGCTGAACCAATCTGAATAGTCTCTGCCATTCCGGGCGGCAGAGCGGGACAAACGAAACCAAAGGGGAGAACGCGGATGAGAAACAATCGGAATTTGTTATTGAAAGCGGCAAAGCTCACTATGATTCTGCTTTGTGCTGGCGGAACGGTTGCAGCGCAAGGCGGCACCGGTTTTCAAGGCAGCCAGAGTAGTCCGCCGCCGGCCCAACCGGCCGACAAGTCTAAAACTCCCGACGTCACCCCGTTGACACTGGACATGGCAGCGCCGGTGAGCGCAGACGAAGACGCGGCCTACAAAGCCTTTTTTGCCGTGCTCCCGAATGATTCCGCCAAGAAAATTGAGCTCGGTGAAGCGTTTCTCCAGAAGTATCCAGACAGCCGCTACAAGTCTCCGGTCTATGGCGCTCTGACCTATGCCTACTTGCAGACCGGAAACACTCAGAAGATGGTGGATGTTGGGGAGAAAGAAATCGCCCTGGCACCGAATGATGTTTCAACGCTTGCGCTGCTGGCTCAGACACTGCCCCGCAGTATGCATGGCAGTGCAAGTTCACCTGAGAACGTACAAACCCTAACCAAAGCCGAACAATACGGCAAGCAAGCCATCGAGATTGCCCCAACGCTGCCCAAGCCGGAGGGTCTGACCGATGAAGCCTTTGCGTCCGCCAAGAACCAGGCGATGGCCATGGCCCACAGCGGCCTGGGATTGGTTTGTGTCCGGCGCGGAAAGAATGCCGAAGCGATTCCGGAGCTAGAGCAGGCGATAAAAATCGATCCAAATCCCGACCCGGTGAACTACTACCTCCTGGGAATGGCGAACAAATCTACCTCGCACTGGGATGATGCCGTGGCGGCTTTCAATAAGTGCACGAGCATGGGAGGACCTATGGCAGGCACCTGCAAGGCCCAGTCGGAAGATGCCAAGAAGCAAAGTGCGACGCAATTGAGCGCGCCGAAGTGAACCAGACCGCCGACGCGGCGGAATTATGCAAGAGACTATCCGGATTGCCGACGGAGCATTCGAAGAGCGCCTGGGGTACAAGTTTTCTACCCGAGAGCTCCTGGAGAGGGCGCTGACCCACAGTTCCGCGGTGCCTGACTTGCGTGCCGCAGGTTCCGAAGAAGCTGGCGTGGCCTTGCTTCCCAGGGACAATGAGCGCTTGGAGTTTCTTGGCGATGCCGTGCTCGAGCTCCTCACCAGCGAATATCTCCTGGCCAGTTTTCCAGAGTGGAGCGAAGGGCAGCTTTCCAAAAGTCGAGCGCGCATCGTGAATGCAGGTTCCTTGGAGTTAGCGGCCAGAAGGCTGCGCTTGGGAGAACACCTGCGATTAGGGCGCGGCGAGGAAAAAACGGGCGGCCGCGATAAGCAGACGCTACTGGCCGATGCCTTTGAAGCGGTGATCGCTGCCGTCTACCTAGACGGTGGGCTCGGGGCGGCCCGCGAGATATTGCGAACGATATTATTTGACCAGGCTTTGGAGGAACGCGGCGAGAGCATTGCGGATTCCGATCGCAAATCCGCTTTGCAGGAATTGCTGCAGGGAAGCGGGAGGCAGCCGGCGGAATACCGCTTGGCGGGAGAAAGCGGGCCCGACCACCAGAAAGTTTTCCAGATTGAAGTCTGGATTGACGGGGAGTGCATGGCCACGGGCGAGGGCAGCACGAAAAAAGAGGCAGAGCAACGAGCCGCTCGAAGTGCTTTGGTGCAACTCAAGCGCGCGGAATCGAAAGGCTGAGGCGGAATGCTGGAAGAGACATTGACAGAAGTCGCGGAGCAACCACAGGAAAGAAAACAGGAGCATCACGAAGACCAGACGACGATTTCCGAGTACTTGGAATCGCTACTGGTCACTGTATTGCTTGCGCTGTTCGGCACTAGCTTCATCGTTCAGGCTTTTAAGATTCCATCGGCTTCGATGGAGGGCACGCTGCTCATCGGCGATCATTTGCTGGTGAACAAGTTTATTTTCGGCGGAACCGGGGCCTGGTACGAAAAATTGCTTCCGTACCGCCAACTGCAGCGTGGTGACATCATTGTTTTCAAATATCCCTTCGCGGACCACCAGCACTTTGTGAAGCGCGTCATCGGATTACCTGGCGATCACTTGAAACTAGTTGATGGCGATGTGTTCATCAACGGGAAACGATTGCCGGAACCTTATGCGGTACACGATGCCTCGGTTTTTTCCGACCCGTTTAATTATGCATTCCCGCCTGAGCGCGGGCAGATGATGTCCCCCAACGCGATACCTGAATGGAGACCGGAGATTCAAAAGTATGTCCACGCCGGGGAAATCGTTGTACCGCCCGGGAAGTATTTCGCCATGGGTGACAATCGCGATCACAGCCAGGACAGCCGTTACTGGGGATTTGTGGATCGCGACGCGATCATGGGCAGGCCGTTTTTAATTTACTGGTCGGTGGACGCGAAGAGCGCCGACTACAGTGGAGACAGCACCTTCTGGTCAAGGTTGACCGGGATTTTTGGGACGCTGGCGCATTTGCCGTCTCGCACGCGCTGGAGCCGCATGCTCCGGACCGTGCACTAAGATTCCAGCTCTGGACATAGAAAACTTCTGAAAGCAAACGACTATCCCCGGCCAGCGTGTAGCCACGCCCCTACCTTTTTCCGCATGAGTCTGCGAAACTTCCCAGCGTGATGAGCAAGCTACAAAAGTGGTGGAAACCGGCGCTGACGGTCGTCCTGCTCGTCATTGCCTTACAGGTTGGTGTTTCCATCCTGGCGCGTACACACCGTGTCCACGACTACCTTATAGCCCACCTTGAGCGGGCGTTTGGCCGGCCTGTAGAAGTCGCAAGCTTCGACGCGCGAATTCTTCCTCGGCCGCAACTGGATGCCAACGGCGTGACCATCGGAGAGGACCCCGCTTTTGGACATGAATACTTCCTTCGTGCCGAGCAGCTGAGCGCTGGTGTTCGCTGGCTTGGTCTGTTACGCGGACACTTCGAGTTTGGCACCCTGTCGCTCAGCAAGCCGAGTCTGATTCTTGTCCACAATGCCGAAGGCCGTTGGAATCTTGAGAGATGGCTGCCACCCGCGCCTGCGATTGCTTCTCAAAACGTGCCCGCCTATGGCCCACTCTCACCAGTCGCTCCAGTGAACCACCTGGAAAAAATCGAGTTCGATGAAGGCCGGATTAATTTCAAGACCGGAGATGACAAGCTGCCTTTCGCCTTCACGAATGTTTCGGGCAGCGTCGAGCAGGTTTCTCCTGGCCGCTGGCAGCTGCATCTGGAAGCTCAGCCCTGGCGCAGCGGAGTTTCGCTGCAATCGGCAGGAACCCTAAGAGTTCTCGGCGACGTGGCGGGGACTTCGACGCGTTTGCAGCCCGCGGAAATCACCATGCATTGGAGTGATGCGTCGCTCGCGGATGTCTTCCGGCTCTTTCGCGGACAGGACTATGGAGTGCGCGGCATCTTTGCGCTGGATGCTACTGCGAAAAGCGGCGCCGCCAAGGAAGATGGCCCGGGAGACTGGAAATTTTCGTTGCAAGGGCGCGCGGGCCAAATCCATCGGTGGAGTTTGACGGAGCGTACAGACAACCCCCGCCTGAATGTAAACGTGAAAGGGCGTTGGAATGTTGGTACGACGCGCCTCGTGGCGGAAGAAATCGCCGTGGAAGGGCCGCGTTCGAATCTCCGAGGCATGTTCAGTGTGACCGGCGGAAACACACCGTCAACGGAATTGCGCCTTGATTCGATGGGGATTCAAGCTTCGGATATTTTGGCGTGGTATCGGGCGTTCCATCCGGATGTCGCGGAGGGACTTACTGCAGAGCAGTATTTCACCGGAGGAATGATCGTTCGTGGATGGCCGCTGGCGCTGCAGTCGGCCGCACTTTCGAGCAACGGAGGAATTCTGAGAGTGCCGGGTTTTGCGGAACCGGTGCGCATCGGCTTAGTCAACGGAGGCCGGGAGCGGAACATGCTGGTGCTAGGGCCGGTGCGCGTAGCTCTTGGTGGTGAACCTAGGGATGTAGCCGCGTCGAAGCGCCGCCGCTTGGTACAGGCGATGGAAAACGCCGCGGACCTTACCATCGAGCACGACCTCGGCACTCTAGCGGGGAGCCTCAGCATCGAAGCAAACGTAAATAAGGTGGAGGATTTTCTGAAGTTGTCCGCAGCGGTGGGACGGCCTCTGAATCATGGTTGGGAATTGACCGGCCAAGCCACTGCCGTCACCAAGTGGGAGTGGAGCCCGTCATTCACCGGCAGGTGGAATGGCAGGATTGGTTTCAGCAAAGCGAATCTGACCGTGGCAGGCTTGAACCAGCCTTTGAAAATATCCGAAGGCGAATTGGATTGGGTGAATGGGCGGCGCGTCGCTCGTTTGACAAAAGTAGAAGGGTTTGGCGGTTTGTGGAACGGAAGCATCGAGGAGCCCGCTAAGGCCGACGCGGAAAACGCAGCAAAGTGGAATTTCCACTTGTATGCAGATGCGCTGGACGCCGCTGATTTGGATCGCTGGGTTGGGCCGAGAGCGCGGCCGAACTGGCTGCAGCGGCTGCTGCCTTCGCTGATGGGTGGATCGGCGCCAAGCACGCCCGCGAGCGAGTTAGTGCGGCGCGTGAATGCGGAAGGCGAGCTGGGTGTAACGCATTTGACGATCGAAAAACTGAAACTGGATAATGTGCTGGCCAAGGGTGGTCTCCGCGATCTTCAACTCGACGTTCGCGAAGCCCAGGCGGAATGGGCGGGCGGCAAAGTGCGCGCGAAAATTAATGCAAAGTTTTTGCCGCGGCCGGTTTATGAGATTGCAGCAGAATTGGAACGAGTAAATCTTGCACAACTGCCGGGAGCCGGCCGCATCGCCGAGCGGCTCGGGGGCGTTGCGTCAGGTACTTTACAAGTGAAAACCGGTGGCGTGGGCCGCGATGAACTTCTGGGCAAGCTCGCAGGCCATGCTGACTTTCGTCTGAACAGAGTGGAATTTCGCGGCTGGGACGTCAACGCCAGTGTCGCGGACGGCGCGGCGCACACGGGAATCTCGCGCTGGGCCACAGGAGAAGGCTCGCTTCTCTTGAAAGATAGCAGTATTGTGCTTGAGGATTTTCGGCTGGATGGCGGAAAGCAGTTGACGCTTGTGAATGGAACACTGAGCTTCGGGCGCAATGCCGACCTGTCCATCGAAACCGCCAGCACGCTCAAGGTCAGGCAGGGCAAGCCTGCTGATTCTGAAGTGGGGCACATCTTAAAAATTTCTGGCCCGCTCGACGGACCAAAAGTTTCCGTGGAAAAAACCGGCGTTCGCCAGCCGGCTGACTGAATTTCGAAAACTAACTAGATGCTATTGATTACAGCCTATAGGAGAGAATTGATGAAACGTCTGGCGCTGTTGTGTTCGGCATGTCTATTGATCTTGTTGCCGCGGGCGATCGCGCAAAAACCGTTCACCCTGGAACAGGTCCTGAGCGCGCCGTTTCCGTCGGAATTGACCGCCGCGAAAAAGGGGAATCGCGTCGCCTGGGCTCTGGATCAAGAAGGCCGTCGCAATATCTGGGTCGCCGAAGGGCCGGGGTTCGCGGCGCGGCAGCTCACGAAATACACCCAGGACGATGGCCAGGAATTGTCTGGGCTGAAGTTTTCCGCAGACGGCAACACCATTGCCTACGTGCGCGGTGAAGGGAAGAACCAAGCCGGCCAGGTGCCCAATCCCACTAGCAATCCCGCGGGCACCGAACAAGCTGTCTGGACCGTGGCTTGGAGTGGCGGCGACCCCAGGCGTGTGGACGCCGGCCATGCACCGGACATTTCTTCACGCGGAATCCTCGCGTACGCCAAAGACGGCCAGATTTATGTTACTCCGCTCGACTCAACCGAGAAGCCGCAGCAACTTGTCGTGCGCGGACAAAACTACGACGCCCGCTGGTCTCCTGACGGAAGCCGGTTAGCTTTCGTTTCAGCACGTGGCGATCACGCTTTCATCGGTGTCTACGATGTCGCCGCAAAGACCGTCCAATTCATGTCGCCATCGGTGGACACCGACGGCGATCCCGTTTGGTCGTTGGATGGAAGCCGAATAGCGTTTGTGCGGCAACCTGCCGAACCGCGAGACACGCCGCAAGGATTCTTCATCGCGCCGGACAAACCGCATCCATGGGCCATCTTGGTGGCGGACGTTTCCTCAGGAACTGCAAAAGAGATTTGGCATAGCAGCGCGGCACCGCAAGGTTCGTTCCCGGAAATGGCGGATGGTACCGGCGGAGGCCTGATCAATTGGGCGGCCGACAATCATCTGGTAATTGCTTCAGAAGAAGATGGTTGGCTGCACCTTTATACACTTTCGGCCGACGGAGGAGCGCCCAAGCTGCTCACTCCAGGAAACTGTGAAGTGGAGCAGTGGTCTTTCACTCCAGACAAAAAAACAATCTTGTTCAATTCGAATTGCGGCGATATAGACCGCCGCCATCTGTGGACTGTGGCCGTAGCCGGCGGCGTTCCGTCGCAGCGAACCCCGGGTCAAGGAAACGAATGGAGTCCTTCCGTGCTTGCGGATGGAGCGAATCTTTTCTACATTGCGTCGGACGCAACGCACTCATCTCGTGTTTTCCGCAGCACGCTCGCCTCGGATGGCCCCGCCGTTGCGGTAGCACAAGAAACCTGGCCAGCCGACTTTCCATCCGAAAAATTGGTCGTGCCCCAGCAAGCCATTTTCAAATCCGGCGACGGTCTGGAAATTCACGGCCAACTGTTCTTGCCCAGAGGCGCTAAGCTTGGTGAAAAACTTCCCGCGTTGATTTTCCTTCACGGCGGTTCGATGCGCCAAATGCTGCTCGGCTGGCATTACATGTACTACTACTCGAATTCCTATTCGATGAATCAGTACCTCGCCTGTCGCGGTTACGTCGTTCTCGCGCTGAACTATCGCAGTGGCATCGGATACGGCCGCGCCTTTCGCGAAGCTCCCGGCCGCGCCGGTCGTGGCACAACCGAATATCAGGACGTAGTTGCGGCGGGAAAATATCTGCAGAGCTTGCCCAACGTCGATCCAAAGCGCGTCGGCCTATGGGGCGGAAGTTACGGCGGCTACTTGACCGCGCTCGGCCTCGGTCGCAATTCCGATATTTTCGCTGCCGGTGTGGACATGCACGGCGTACACGACTGGCCCACCGACAACTGGGACGGCAAAAATATCCCCCCGGACCTCAATAAGCTCGCGCATGACTCTTCTCCTGTTACCGCGGTGAATACCTGGAAGTCGCCCGTCCTCTTCATCCACGGGGACGACGACCGCAACGTCTATTTCACTCAAACAGTTGACCTCGTCGCCCGCCTCCGCGAGAAAAACGTCGAGATCGAGCAGCTCATCTTTCCTGATGACGTGCACGATTTTCTCCTGCACAAGAATTGGCTGGCGGCCTATCACGCGTCCATCGATTTCTTCGACCGCCATTTCAAGACGCCCAGCAAGTAGAGTTTTGTTTTGCCAATGCGTGTAAACATGTAGGGGTGTCCGATATTTTGCCGACCAACAGCAACTGCCATGAAACGTAAATTGCTTTGGATTGCCGGGTTATTTCTTCTTGTGGCCACCGTTCTCGGTGCGGTGGACAAACGCGTCCATCTACTCCCCAAATTGCAACCCGGCCAAGTCATCTACTACCTCATACGGTTCCAAAGCGACAAGAACGTCAAGACCCAAAGCAAAGTTGTCGCGCCCATGGCGCCAGATGCCGCCCAACTCGATGCCCACGGTTTGCTGCGCGTTGAAATTCTTGATGTCCAGCATTCCGCCAACAAGTCAACGATTCACGCCCGCGGCCGATTTCTTTCTTTAGATTCGGGCGTGTGGGTGAAAAAGCCCGGTGACAAGAAACCTGATTGGGATGCTCAGCGGCTGGATCCCAATGGCAAAACCATCGAGTTCACGATCTCGCCGGATGGCTCCATAAACGATGTGAAAAATTTGGATTCTCTTTTTCCTGAACAGCAGCAAGCTTGGCAGCAGTGGGTGGCGCGTTTTGCCCTCGCGTGGACGCTTCCCGAAGACGGAGTAAAGTTCGGCGAAAAATGGAAGACGGATGAATCGGAACGCGCTGGAGCTCCAATCGCGGGCTTGCAGTGGGCGCGGGATTCGGCTTATGTGAAAGACGAGCCGTGTCAGGCACGCCAGCTTTCTACCGAAGGCGATGTCGCCGTTTCCACGGCTTCCCCAGATGTTTGCGCCGTGTTGCTCACGAATTCCACTCTGAAACAAAAATCATCCACCAAAGACGCGACTCCCGAAGACTTCAAGCTCCACGATCTGCGCACCATGGGAACAGCGAAAGGCACGAGCGAAATCATCACGTATATTTCTTTGAAGACCGGCCTCGTCGTGCGCGCCACCGAAGAGACCAGCCAAGTGATGGACGTGCTGGTGGCCACAGCCGATGGTTCGAACAGCGTGCAATATCACGTTGACGCTAAGAGTCACGCCGAAGTTCTCTTAATCACTGAAACACTTCTGAATCAGCCCTAGTCGCAGATCTCTAAAGGAAGTCTTCCATGCCCGATCCCATCTTGGTCGAACTCTTGTATGGCAAATACGCCCATGCGAGTCCTTTGGCCTGCGTCGAAGATGTTTCCCTCGAACTCGCCGGACGCCGCGCGGATAATCTCCCGCATTCCATCTGGCAACTCGTGAGCCACGTAAACTATTGGATGGACTACGAACTGCAAAGAATTCGCTGCGAAAATCCCGCTTATCCCGCGCACGCGGCGGAAAGCTGGCCTGCCAACGCCGCGCCAGCGAACGAATCCGAGTGGAAGAAAACAATCGCTCAATTCAAGGAGTTGCTCGAAAAGTTGGCGACTCTCGCGCAATCTGCCCCAGAAGTCTTAGCGCGAGAAGTTCCCGCCACACATCCCGATCACACGAAGCACTCTTCCTCACTGCACGCCGTGCTCTGGCAAACGCTAGTCCACAACAGTTATCACGTCGGGCAAATCGCTCAGCTTCGCCGCGCTCTGGGCGCATGGCCTCCCAGCACCGGCGGCGACAGTTGGTAAATTGATTTGCATCCCGGAGTATAATGAAGGATTCGCTGTCGCCCGGCGAAGCTCCAGGAGACCCTTCCCATGAATTTCAAGCTGCACAGCAGTTATCAGCCGCGCGGTGACCAGCCCGCTGCGATCGACCAGCTCTTTCGCGGAGTCGAATCCGGCGACAAGCATCAGGTGCTTCTCGGAGTGACCGGTTCGGGCAAGACCTTCACCATGGCCAAGCTCATCGAGCAGGCCAATCGCCCCGCGCTCGTCATGGCTCACAACAAAACTCTCGCGGCGCAGTTGTATCACGAGTTCAAAGGCTTCTTCCCCGAAAACGCTGTCGAATATTTCGTCAGCTACTACGATTTTTACCAGCCCGAAGCTTACGTCCCCTCCGCCGATATCTACATTGATAAAGAAGCCACCATCAACGACGAGCTCGACAAACTGCGCATGAGCGCCACGCGCTCCCTCTTCGAACGCCGCGATGTTGTAATCGTCGCTTCCGTCTCCTGCATTTATGGTATTGGGTCGCCAGAAGCCTATTACGGAATGCTCGTTACTTTGGAAAAAGGTCAGAAAACTTCTCGCGAAGCGCTCCTGCACCGCCTCGTGGACGTTCAGTACGAACGCTCCGAAGATCTGCGCCGCGGCACTTTCCGCGTACGCGGCGACATGATCGAAATCTATCCACCCTACCAGGACGAAGGCTTCCGTTTCGAAATGTGGGGCGACCAGATTGACATGATTCGCCAAATCGACCCCCTTACTGGCGAAGTAAAATCCGGCCAGGAAGATTTACCGCGCGTTACGATTTTTCCGAAAACACATTACGTCATGCCCCAGGAGCAAAGGGATCGCGCTATCGTCACCATCCAGGAAGAACTCTGGTGGTGGAAAAAAGAACTCGAGAAGCAGGGAAAATTCGTCGAAGCACAGCGTGTCGTTCAACGCACCATGTTCGACATTGAAATGATGCGCACCATCGGCTACTGCCACGGCGTCGAAAACTATTCCCGCCATCTCAGCGGGCGTTTGCCCGGCGAAGCCCCGCCCACACTTCTTGATTACGTCCCGCAGGATTTTTTGCTCTTCATTGACGAATCCCACCAGACCGTCGGCCAGATTCGCGGCATGTTCAATGGCGACCGCGCGCGCAAACAAACGCTCGTGGACTACGGTTTTCGAATGCCCTCCGCACTCGATAACCGCCCGCTGACCTTCGAAGAATTCGAGCATCGCGTCAACCAAGTTGTCTATGTTTCGGCAACGCCCGGCCCTTATGAGCTAACCAAGTCCGGCGGCGCCGTCGTCGAGCAGGTCATTCGTCCAACCGGCTTGGTGGACCCGCAAGTGGAAATCCGCCCGGTGAAAGGCCAGGTGGACGATCTCCTCGAAGAAATTCGCGTGCGCGCCGAAAAAAACGAGCGCACTCTGGTAACCACTCTTACAAAACGCATGGCCGAAGACCTCTCCGAGTACTTCACGGAGATCGGCGTTCGCTGCCGTTACTTGCATTCCGAAGTCGAAACGCTTGACCGCATCAAAATCCTGCGCGATTTGCGCCGCGGCGAATTCGACGTTCTGATCGGCATCAATCTATTGCGCGAAGGGCTGGACCTGCCGGAAGTTTCGCTTGTGGCCGTCCTCGACGCGGACAAAGAAGGTTTTCTGCGCAGCACGACTTCGCTGATCCAGACGATTGGCCGCTGTGCCCGTCACGTCGAAGGCCGCGCCATTCTGTATGCCGACCGCCGCACCGATTCGATGAATCAAGCCATTGACGAAACTAACCGCCGCCGCGCCAAGCAAGTCTCCTACAACAAGGAAAACGACATCACGCCAATGTCCATCATCAAGTCCGTGGACATGGATCTCGCCCGCATCGTCGAAGCCGACTACGTGACCGTCCCGCTCGACGACGCCAGCCTCGATTCCGCAGCGGCAAACATCAAAAACGAAAAACAGCTAGCCGAAATGCTCCAGCAACTCGAATCGCAAATGCGCGAAGCCGCCAAGAAATTCGAATTCGAGAAAGCCGCCCAGCTTCGCGACCGCATCCGCTCCCTAAAACAAAAAGACATGACCGGATTGTTTTCAATCGAACTAGCGCCAACAGAAGCAGCGAAAAAGGGTGCCGAGTAATTTGAAGAGTAGGTGGTCGAATGAATTCCGCTCTGGAATTGCCCCGACGCAAATCAATTCGCTTGCAGAGTTACGACTACTCCCTCTCGGGCGCCTATTTCGTGACCATCTGTTCGCAGGGTAAGAGATGTCTTCTAGGGTCCGTGGCCGGTAAGTCTGTCGAATTAAGCTCCGCGGGCGAGATTGTTCCAACCGTCTGGAATTCTCTTCCAGACAGGTTTCCGCGACTTGTCTTGGACGAGTTCGTAATCATGCCAAATCACGTCCATGCCCTTCTTGGTTTCGTAGGGGCCGGGCTTGCCCCGCCCGCCGTCAGCACCGCCACCTACGCAGGCGACGAAGCAAATCCAGGCCCGAAAACTGCCTTTCCGGCAACGAAGAACCACACCCTCGCGGACGTAATCGGGGCGTTCAAGTCAATCTCAACAATCCAAGTAAATCGTGTGTTGAAACGAAAGGGCATTCCGTTGTGGCAGAGAAATTATTACGAGCACATTGTTCGCAAAGGAGAAGATCTGCGCAAGATCCAACAATACATCTTGGAGAATCCCATCAACTGGGCGTTGGATAAAGAGAATCCCAATTGTAGTCCTGCGTAATGGAGCAGCGGGCAGGGCAAGCCCCGCCCCTACAAATTGGTCGTTGGTCGCCGGTACTCAAAACGTAGGGGAGGGGCTTGCCCCTCCCACTTTCCACCCCACCAAGGCCAATACGATCGCGACTCACATTCGTTCAAATGGAGACAGCCGCCGCCGTGGGTGGGCTCTGGAAACCACATCTCATTTCTCAGCAAACTAAACCACGCCACGTTTCAGCTCTTCCAAAGGATAAAACGTGTCACGCCAAATTATGCCGCCCTGCTTGAGCGTAACTACTGTCGAGCGCAGAAGCATGTAGCAAAAAAGTAGCGCGCCGAGCGGATGTGTGAGCGCGTAAAGCGGCGACACTCGCATCCCGATGTCCACCCCAGCGTGAAAAACTAACGCAATGAGCAGCGCGATTCCCGCAAAAACTCTAATCCATCCATGACCGAACAAAACCCCAATGACTGGTGCGACGTTAACTAGCAAAAGTCCGATAACGGCTATCGTCACAAACGGCACGCTGTATCCCAATGCAGCAAAGAAGTTCTTCGTAACCCCGCGAACGAGATTCCCGATACCCGCGTGCCAGCGCACCTCCACGAACTCCTGTGCAATCCCCGCGCCGGAACGAAACCCCGCTTGCTTTACGATTTTCCCCAGCTTCATGTCATCCACAACTTCCATGGCCAGCCGCCGATGCGTGCCGCTTGCTTCATAGGCGGAGCGCTTCAGAAGTTGAAAAGCGCCCACTCCCATATAGGCCCGCGAATTTGGATTGGTGATCCGATAGGGATCAGACGCAATATGAAACGCCATGCCAAAAAAAGTAATCAGCACCGTCTCCCAAAAGCCCTCCATCTCCACATCACCCATCAGCGTGAGGTGGTCCAGATCGCCCGCTTTCGAAAGAGCCACCGCCCGGCGCAGCGCATCAGGCTTGAAACGCACGTCAGCGTCTGTAAAGAGCAGCCAATCGCCCGAAGAAGCCTCAAAGGCTTTCTGCAAGGCATGTGGCTTCCCCAGCCAGCCCGGCGGAAGTTCCGTGATGTGGACAACACGCAGTCGCGGGTGCGCCGCCGCAAACTCATCAAGAATGCGGCCGGTCGAATCATTCGAACGGTCATCCACGGCGACGACTTCTAACTGCGGGTAGTCGATTTCCATCAGCGTCGCCAGCGCGCCAGGCAGCTTTTCTTCCTCATCGCGCGCGGCAAACAGAATCGAAATGCGCGGGCAATTCAAATCGATCGCCGGTTCAAAATCCTTGATCCAGGGGAGGCGCAAGGCGCCATAGGCGACTCGGAGACCGTGCGTGAGCCAGAAAAATGCGATGCCACCGAAAACGAAGAGTTCGAAAAGATGCATGGAAATTGGTTTCAACGATGCCCTCAGGTTATGCTAACACGTGGTGCAAGACACGCTGGCCATCATCGGAGCGGGACGTGTAGGACGAGCGCTGGGGCGCCTCCTGCGAGAATCGGGCTGGAAAATTGGCGCGGTCGTCACCCGTACCGAAGCGAGCGCGCGGCGTGCGGCGCGCTTTATCGGAGCAGGGAAGCCCTACGCTGGAATGACGCGGCAGATCCTCGCCGCTCGTATGATTCTGATCGCCACTCCTGATGACGAGATCGAAAAGACAGCCCAAGAACTCGCGCGAATTAGCGAAGAAGAGCTGCATGGTAAAATTGTTCTGCACACCAGCGGTGCGCTGGATTCTAGTGTGCTGGAAGCCGTTCGCGGGGCGGGCGCAGCAGTCGGCTCCATGCACCCGCTGCAATCATTCAGCGGCGTCGCGGTGCCTTCATTGGAAGGCAGAGTTTTTACCGTCGAAGGGGACACTCAGGCTGTGCGCGTAGCCCGTCAAATCGCTCGAACGCTCGGTGGATCACCCGTACTCATCGCGGGAAACAAGAAAATCTTGTACCACGCAGCGGCAGCGATGGCCGCCGGCCATGTCCTTGCTGTGGAAGAAGCAGCAACGCAGTTGCTCCTTTCGCTTGGAATGAAGCGAAGGGAAGCAATTCGTGCCTTGCTGCCGCTTACTCGCCAGGTGCTCGAGAATTTCGAACGATTGGGCCCGCGCGCGGCATGGACTGGCCCGCTTTCGCGCGGAGACTTCAAAATAGTACGTGCACATTTCGAGGCGCTGCGGGAATCGCCCGCAGAATTTGCCCAAGCTCATGAAGCCCTTAGCCGTCTGGCGGCGCGCGTGCTTCCCCAAAATCCGGCTGCAATGCTGGCCGAACTACAACAGATATTCGTGGAAAAGAAACCAAAAGCGAAAGCGATAGGGGGCAACGCGTGAAACGACTCCAGATTGGAATCGAAAGCACCAAGCTGGCAAATGGATTGCATGTAGTGGTCGCGCCGGACACCACCGCACCAGTAGTCACTGTTGGCGTGTATTACAAAATCGGTTTTCGCCTCGAACCACAAGGGCGCAGCGGCTTTGCGCACCTCTTCGAACACATGATGTTTCAAGGTTCCGCGAATGCGCCGAAAATGCAGCACATCAAGCTGGTCAATTCCAGCGGCGGCGTGTTGAACGGTTCCACAAGCTACGACGTCACGAATTATTACGAAGCGGTCCCTTCGAATGCACTCGAACGCATCTTGTGGCTTGAAGCAGACCGCATGCGCGCTTTGAAAGTGGACGACGAAAATCTGAAAAACCAGCGCGATGTCGTGAAGGAAGAAGTGCGCGTGAATGTGATGAACCAACCTTATGGCGGTTTTCCCTGGCTGGACATGCCGCCGGTAGCGTTTCGCAATTGGGCGAACGCCCACAATTTCTACGGCGATTTCGCCGATCTTGACGCCGCCGATTTGAAGGATGTGCAGGCGTTTTTCAAAACATATTACGTGCCGAACAATGCTGTACTTCTGATGCTGGGCGACGTGAAAGCGGAAGAAGGTCTCGCCCTGGCGAAAAAATATTTTGCCGATATTCCCGCGGGAGCCCCGCCACCCTTCGCCGATCCTCGCGAGCCCGAGCAGGCGGAAGAGCGCCGCGGAAACGTGGAAGAAAAATTCGGAACGCTTCCTGCTATTGCCATCGGATACATCATGCCAGAAAGGCGCACCGTCGATTGGTGCGCGATGGCTCTGCTCGATCAGGCCTTGCACGGCGGGCGCGCGGGAAGAATGCATCGCGAGCTGGTGCTGGAGAAACAAATCGCCGTCGAAGCTAGTGGCGGAATTGATGATCTTTTCGGCTACAACGGGCCAACGCAGATGACCACGCGCCTGCTCCACAAGCCGGAATACTCCAGCGCGGCGTCGCTCGAAGCATTTGACGCCGTGATCCGCGAAGTGTGCGAAAACGGAATCACGGCGGACGAACTCGAACAGTTGAAAGTGAAGTGGCGCTCGGACTATTACGCCACGCTCGAGGGTGGCCGCGGGGGTTACATGCCGAAGTTCGGACTGATGCATCTCCTCGCTTGCTTCACTCTCTTCGACAATCAGCCACAACTCGTAAATACGATTCTCGACGGATTTCTTGCCGTAACCCGCGAAGAAATCCAAGCCGTGGCGCAAAAATATCTTCGCAACGAAAAACGTGCGATCGTCTTTCGAACGCCTGTCAAGACCAATGCCCCTGCGGGCAATCAGGAGGCCGCATAATGGCCACGCGCACAGTAGAAGTTGCCACCGGCGCGCCAGCTCTTTCCGCCGAACGCGCAGTGACCTGGCCGAAACAAACCAAGGCCAAGCTTTCGAATGGTCTCGAGCTCATTCTCGCCGAAGCGCATTCGATTCCGAGATTCCACGGTGAACTGTTTTTCCGTTCTGGAAACGCCGCCGTTGCCGATCGCGCTCCGGCACTCGCGGAAATGGCCGCCACCGTCGTTCGAACGGGAACCACAAAACGCACCAGCCGCCAAATCGAAGAAGATTTGCGGCGCATCGGCGCCGATCTTTCTTCCGGCGCTGGCGCGGACACCAGCGCAATCTCCTTTGCTGGACTCTCGGAATTTGCAGAGCCTCTTCTTGGATTGGTAAATGAGCTCGCTCGCGAAGCCTCATTCCCGGAAGGAGAATTCGAACGCGAGCGCCGCCAGAAACTAGAAGAAGTAAAACTCGAGCGCACCCAACCAGGATTTCTCGCCAGCGAACGTTTGCGCAAAGTTTTGTTTGGCGCGCACCCCTACGCCCAAGTTTCTCCGAGCGAAACGCAAGTGGCTGCGTACAAGCGCGAAGATTTGCAGTCCGTCTACCGCGAATTCTACACGCCCCAAAATGGAATCTTGCTGCTTGTCGGCGATTTCGAAGCACAAGAAATGTTGAAGACCGCCGAAAAAGTCTTCGGTGCCTGGACCGGAAAAAAACCTGATTCGAAACCGGCACCGGCTCCAGCGAATCCGCGCGGCCGCCGCGTCTACTTAGTCCACGTGCCCGGCGCAGTTCAAGCACAAATTGTTGCTGGTTGCCACGCGATCACGCGAAAACATCCTGATTGGGTCAAGCTCGGCCTTACGAATAGTCTTTACGGTGGCGCATTTAATTCTCGGCTGGTGATGAACATTCGCGAAGACAAAGGCTACACGTATAGTCCGCGGAGCGGTGTGAGTGCGCTACGGCAGCACGGATATTTCTCCGTGTCGGCTGCCGTACGAAACGATGTCGTAGCGGCATCGCTCACCGAGATTTTTTACGAAATGGATAAATTGCGTTCCGTGCCGGTTCCCGAATCCGAGCTTGCCGACGCGCAGAATTATTTAAGCGGCGTTTTTTCCATGGGACTCGCGACGCAGGATGGCTTGCTCTCGCAACTCTCCACCGTCGCGCTGAATGAATTGCCCAACGACTATCTCGAGACGTATCGCCAGAAAGTGCGCGCGCTCACACCGCAAGATTTGCTCGACACGGCGCGAAAATATCTGGACTCCGCGAACATGCAAATCATGGTCGTCGGCGATCGCGCGCAAATCGAATCGCAAGCCGCGCTTTTTGGCGACGTCGAAATGTTTGACGCGCAGGGCGCGCGATTGAGTTAGCGGCGCGATTCGTCTCTGTTGTTGATGTAGAGACGTTAGGCTGGCATTATATATCCGCCATGTTGCGGCGGCCATTGCTAATTAGCGTTCTCATTCCCTGTCTTCTCTTTAGTATTTGTACGTTCGCGAAGAAAAAACCGCCGGAATGGCCGGTCAATCTCAATACGGCGAACTCAGAAGAACTGCAGCTGGTGCCGGGGATCGGGCCGACAACGGCGGACAAGATTTTGAAGATGCGCAAGTCGTATGGCCCGTTCAAGAGTGTGGATGATTTGCTGGCGATTCGCGGGCTTGGCCCGAAGCGGCTTGAGAAGATGCGTAGGTTTTTGACCGTCGGGAAACCGGCTGCACCAAAGCCTACAACGTTGCCTGCGAAGTCCCCTCCTGTTGTAGAAAAGCGGTCAGACAATCCGTAAGAGGCACGCATGTTTCTTCACAAGACCTGGTGGGTAGGCTTGGGTAGTTCTATGCGCAGGGGAACTTGGTCGGCGATGCGGATGCCGTAGCCTTCGAGGGCGACGACTTTTTTCGGGTGGTTAGTGAGAACGCGAATGTCTTTAAGGCCGAGATCGATCAGAATTTGCGCGCCGATGCCGCTTTCGTGCTGGACCATGCGCTGGCGGGCTGGTTCGCGATCGAGCTGGCCGCGCTGGTGAAAATGGATTTGCGGGAGCGCGCCGGGCTCTTCGGCAG
>JBGPDI010000018.1:0-52328 GCA_041482215.1 Candidatus Acidiferrum sp.
TGCATTTTCTTCCCTTTCATGCCTTGCGAAATAGAGATGAATATCTGTGCGACACCTACACAATTTCCTACGCGCCTAGCGCAACGGTCTTCGCCCTCTGCCAGGAAAAAACCGCCACCGACATGCCCAATTCCTTGGTGATGGGAATCCCCGACGAACGGGCTCCGCAGATTCTGAATGAAGTGCAATCCGTTGCAAGGATTCTGCCCCATCCTGAACTCTTCCTTGGTGCCCAAGCGACCTCGCAGATCCTTCGCGAGCGCGGTTCAACCAGCAGCCTGCTGCACATCGCCACGCACGGGACGTATCGCCAGGACAACCCGATGTTCTCCGGCATTCGTCTCGGAGATGGCTACTTGAATTTGTACGATCTCTACCAGATTCGCTTGCCCGCCAAACTTGTCACTCTGAGCGGTTGCGCCACCGGCATGAACTTTGTTTCCGCGGGCGATGAACTCCTCGGCTTGCAACGCGGCCTCTTTTGCGCCGGCGCGAGCTCTCTGTTGCTCTCCCTGTGGGATGTCCACGACGAAAGCACGTCGGCCTTGATGCAAGCCTTCTACAAGAACTACATCGAAACCGGCGATATGGCCGGCGCGCTGCAATCCGCGATGAAGCAGCTTCGCCAGCAAAACCCGCACCCGTATTTCTGGGCCCCCTTCGTACTAATCGGCAAACTATCTGAAAACACAGCAGTTAGATAAATTTCACTCGCCTATATTTTTTGCCTCCTCCATTACCCTTTTCCCCATGAGAGCAGTACTGGCTCTTATCCGCTGGGGAGCGGAAGTTCAGAGAAAGGCTGATGGGGGGAACGAAGATGAAGCACTTTACGACTGAGGAATGGATCGATTTCGTGAATCAAGTGACTGCTCCGAAGCAACAGCAAGCAATGAAGAAACACTTGGGGACCGGGTGCAAGGGGTGCATGGAAACAGTGGCTCTATGGCAAAAAGTTCAAAGCACGGCAGCATTAGAGGCCAGCTATCAGCCGCCGGTTGCGGATGTTCGAATCGCCAAAGCCGCTTTCGCCGCAGCCGGCGGAGCCTCGCAATTGCAAGAAAAGAGCGGATTCGCACAAGTGCTCTTCGACAGTTTGTTGAAACCGATGCTGGTGGGCGCGCGTTCCAGCGGCCTGGGGACAAGACAAATGCTCTACCGCGCTGACCCCTACCAAATCGATATCCAGATTGAAGCGAAGCCGGAGGGCAATCGCCTGATGGTCACCGGGCAATTGCTGGATGTGAGTTCTCCGGGAGTTGTCGGTCGCGACGTGGAAATCACCCTTTCTAATCACCGTGGAAACGTCATGCACACGGTTACCAATCAGTTCGGCGAGTTCCGTGGTGAGGTGGAAAACACCGGTGACCTGGAGCTCTCCTTTCCCGGCCAGGACGATAAAGCGATCGTCATTTCGCTTCGGAATGCTCTGGGAAATTTGCCAGGGAGCACGGCGTGAAAGGTTCGCGCCACATCGAATTTTGCAGGTATTTGCCTGATGGTACGAGCGTACCAAAGGCGGATAGTTCGGATAGTCGTAACAGACATGACACTCGTACCATTGGCCCAGAAAGCGGTATCCGCGAAACTCAGCGAGTATCCCTTTGTGCTGATGACGAAGTGAACCTGAAGCAGGAGTCCCCCGGAAGGGATCTACACTATGAAACGTAGCTTACTTGTCTTGGTTGTACTGATTGCCATCGCCACTGCAGGTGTTCAGCCTGCCGCCGCCCAGAACCGCTACATCGTCCGGACCACGGGTGGGCTCTCCTCTGTCCTCAATCTTTGCCTCGCCGCGAATTGCCAGGTTCAAGGATCGCTCGACGGCGCCGTCGGCCAAACCTTTCTGGTCACCACAACGGGCAATCTTGTCACCAACCTGTTGAACGGCACACTGAACCTCCTCGAAACCCTCCTTGGCATCAAGAGCATTGAGCCTGACAGACTCCTCCCCATCCCGCAGAAGCCGATCAGCAGCATCCCTGCTGGCTTGAACGATCAAACGCCCGTCAACTATTACGGCACTCTTGTGTGGCATGGTTATGCAGCTCAGCCAGCCGCCCAAATCATTCGCCTTGCCGATGCACAGAACGGATTCAACATCAGCGGCACAGGCATCGTGGCAGTCATTGATACCGGCGTGGATACCTCTCACCCGGTCCTCGTGCCTGTTCTTCTGCCCGGATACGACTTCACGCGCAATCAACCGGGCGCTTCCGAATGGCTGGACGTCCCGCAATTGCAAACCACCGAAACCGAAGGCTCCGATAATCAGGACCCAGTAATCGTTCAGCAGTCGAGCGCGGCTGTACTCGATCAATCTTCGGCTGCTGTGCTCGATGGCGGGCCTTATTCCGCATTCGGCCATGGCACCATGACAACTGGCTTGGTCCACCTTGTCGCGCCCAGGGCCAAGATTCTTCCCCTCAAAGCTTTCACTTCTGATGGTACCGGCTATCTTTCCAACATTATCGCCGCCCTTTACTATGCCGTGCAGCACAAGGTCAATGTCGTGAACATGAGCTTTGACGTCTCGACCTCTTCCTCTGCACTGAGCCAAGCGGTTGCGTTCGCGAATCAGAGCGGCGTGATTTTGGTTGCCGCTGCCGGCAATGAAAACACCAGCACACCGGTGTATCCCGCCGCGATGAGCGGAAATGTGATGGGCATCGCTTCGACGACAAACTGGGACACTCGTTCTTCGTTCTCCAACTATGGCAACTCCGACGTTTGGATTGCCGCGCCCGGCGAATACATCATCAGCACATTCCCTGGCGGCACCTATGCCAGCGCTTCGGGAACCTCGTTTAGTTCTCCGATTGTCGCCGGCACGGCAGCGCTGATGTTGAGTGCCAAAAGTTCACTAAATCAATCAACTGCATCCAGCGCCTTGTCTCACGCGATCAAATTAACTCCAGACCTACACAACGGCCGTCTCGATATCTACCAGGCCGTTTCAGCTTGGGTGAACAGCTCCAGTTCAGGTTGGCACTGATAGGACGCATTTTGGATAACTGTGCAACGGTGCTAACCGTAGCCACTCATCCACAAACGACGCCGGATTCCCTCCGCGTCAAACTGGTCGAAGAGCAAGTCACCGCGCTGCGCAGCTCGGTGATTTGCGCCTTCAACCAGCTTCTGGATTTGAAAGATCTCAACACCGGCGTTCACAGCACCCGCCTCGCGGAATGGGGCATGCGCGTCGGCCAGGAACTCGGTCTGGAAGAATCGGAACTCCAAAGCCTGGAAGTTGCCGCCCTTCTCCACGACATCGGCAAAGTCGGCATACCAGACGCGATACTGAAGAAACCCGGACGTCTGGACGCCGACGAATACGCTCTGATGAAAAAACATCCGGAATATGGCTGGGCCGTACTTCGCATGCTGCCGGGATTCGAGCGCGCCGCACTGGACATTCTTCACCATCACGAGAATTTCGACGGAAAGGGTTATCCCGCGGGATTAAAAGAATCGGAGATCCCCGTTGTCTCGCGCATCGTGTCCGTGATCGATGCCTTCGACGCCATGGTTTCCTCGCGCCCCTACCGCGTCGGTCTTCCTCACGAAGAAGCCATCCGTCGACTGATCGAATCCAGTGGCACACAGTTCGATCCCGTCGTCGTGCAATGCTTCATTTCGTTTGCGCAAGCCGAAATGGCCACGGTTTTTGCCGCAGCCGGCACCTCTGTTTCTTCCGCTTTGTAGGCTTTTCTGCACTGACGAGCGATTTGGAAACGGCGACGCGCGCCAATCGTTTCATTCGGGCAGCCTTGTGTTCCAATGTGCCCGATATGTCGAATTGTCCGACATGTCTCCCTGGAGGCCGCTGAAATCCCTTTCGAGGGACTTGTGCAAGCGCAACGTAAATAACAGAACTCGGTCGAGGCTGCCCAGAAACACCACGACCACCCGGGTCGTAATTGACTGATTCCGTTCACCCTGAATTACACGTTTTGGATGCCCTGCAAAAGTCGCTTTCCGCAACAGGTTCGGCCTGATCAATCCAGGCTACGCAGGGCTCGGCGAACGACGAATGCACTCGTTCGATGGCCACGAAAAGTTCATTCGCTTATACGGGCTTGGAAGCGTAGTCATCCATTCCAACATTTAAGCAACGTTCCCGATCACCACTCATGGCGTTTGCGTTTACAGCAAGAATTGGGATATGGCCGCCGGTTGATCTCTTGCGATCACGGATGAGCATAGCCGCTTCCACGCCGCCTATTTTGAACAACGAAGTTGATTCGCTTTGGAACACCAGGCATCGGGCGAACTTTATCTTGACCGCAGAGCTTCACTTTTCTGGTTTTTCTCTTGCACGGCCATCACGCGAGCAATCTCCGTTTCAATCGTTTTTGAGGTGACGGGCTTGGCAACGTAGCCGTCCATTCCCGCCTGCTGGCATTTCCGGCGGTCCTCTTCGAAAGCACTCGCGGTCATAGCCACAATCGGCAAATGCACCCCTGATCCTTTCTCCCGCGCGCGAATCTTTTCGGTAGCTTCCACTCCGTCCATGATCGGCATTTGCATGTCCATGGCCACTAAATCGAACTCCTGCTGGGCCGAGAGGCGCAGGGCGATCTGGCCGTCGGCTGCAATCGTGACGACATGCCCCATTTTCTCTAGCAGTCGCGATATTAATCGCTGGTTCACAGCATTATCCTCGGCCAGCAAGATTCGCAAACCGGTGCGTCTTTCCTCCCTGGGTTTCTCTGGCCCCGGCACGGTGGCATCGCCACCATAGCCCTGGCAGACCCGCAGCGCTTCAATGAGCGTCGACCGCCGAAACGGCTTTAGGACCGTTTGTGTCACGCCCAACTGTTTGCAGCGATTTCGTTCCTCCGCATCCAGCAGCCGCGAGTGAACGAGGATCACTGGGACATCCGTTGCAGGAGATGCGCGCAGAGAAGCAATCAGCCCCAATCCTCCCGGACTTGCTAGTTCCTTCTCAATCATAATTGTTGAAAACATCTTGCCCGCGCGCTGCCATCCCGCGATTGCAGCGAGTGCCTCTTCGGCGCTACCGGCCGGCACAGTTTTCATATTCCACCGCGCGAGTAAATGTTCCAACAAGTCTCGATTGATAGCATTGTCATCGACAGTAAGAACGCACTGCCCTTCCAGCTCCGTGCTTATGACTCCTGCTCTCCCCCCAAGCGCCATGCCCGTCGATAGCAACACTGTCGTGGTGAAATGGAATATGCTGCCACTTCCTTCCTGACTCTCCACCCAGATACGTCCGCCCATCAGGTGCACGAGCCTTTGGCAAATCGAGAGTCCAAGTCCAGTGCCGCCGAAACGTCGCGTGGTAGACATATCCGCCTGCGAGAACGCTTCAAAAATCTTTCCTTGCTTTCCCTTCGCTATTCCGATGCCGGTGTCGGACACCGTGAATTCCAGTACTAAACCTTCCTGAGTTGACTCGGCAAGCCGCGCATAAATCGCCACTTGTCCCTGGTTGGTGAACTTCAGCGCATTTCCCGCCAGATTGATCAACACCTGCCGCAATCGCGTCGAATCGCCGCGAACCACTTCCGGAATATCTGGGTCAGCATTCCAAACCAGTTCTATGCCCTTCACTTGCGCACTGAGTGCCAATGGCTGCAGTGCTTCTTCTATGCAGCCCTCCATTGACATTTCCGCGATTTCGAGTTCCAGCTTGCCCGCCTCAATCTTTGAAAGATCCAGTATGTCGTTCAGGAGCGTTAGCAGCGATTCACCGGAACTCTTTACCATGCTCAGATAGTCGCGCTGTTCGGAGTCCAAGTTCGTTTCGAGAGCAAGCGCGGTCATCCCAAGAATCCCGTTCATGGGAGTGCGAATCTCGTGACTCATGTTGGCCAGAAATTCACTCTTGGCGCGGTTCGCGGCTTCGGCGTCCTCCTTCGCCTGTCGCAGAACTTCCTGTGCCTTTTTCCGCTCGGTAATGTCCACGAAGGTTACGACAGCTCCCAGCATCTGGCCTTGTTGCAGCAGGGGGTGACACCAGATCTCGGCGTCAAAGCTGGTCCCGTCCGCGCGCCACAGCAATTCGTCGGTCTCATGAAACTTTCTGCCGGCCAGGAATTCCTTCTGCAGCTCACACTCTTCTCGCGGGTAGTGTGATCCGTCGCGACGCGTGTGATGGATTACGTCATGAATATTGCGGCCCAGCACGGCGTCCTGCGATCCGTATTGTAATAGCCGCAGCATCGCGAGATTGCAAAACGTGCACTCGCCCTTGGTATCCACTCCGTAAATGGCCTCGCCCGTGGATTCCAGCAGCAGCCGCATCCGCCCTTCTTCCTGAGACAGTCGCTGCTCGCCCGCATCTCGCTCGCTGATCAGTGCGCCCAGCACCAGTCCGGCAAGCGACAGGATGAGCATGAGAAACTGCAGCAGTGTAAGTTCACTTGGAACCCTCGGATAAATCCTTAACGCCACGATAATTCCCGAATCCAGCGCCAGAATCGCCGCTGTGGCGCCCCGTAGACCCCGCCGCACCGCCATCCAAATCAGGGGCAGAAACAGCAAATAGAACATCTCATTGCCACGAGACCAGCGTCCGCTCAGAGCCATCCAGAGCACTACAGTGATGCACGCTGCGAATAGCGCCGATTCAACTGTTCTCCAGATTCCTTGCAATTCGTGTTTGCCAACCACAACCGGTAGTTGGTCCCCTGTTATTCCAACAGGTTCGGAGTAGCCCGTAAACTGCCGGAGCCTTGGCAACACATGGATTAGGCAAAATGGTGCAATCGATGTAATCGCTACTGCGTCACCGACCCACCAATTGAGCGTTGCCCGCAGGTATTCCTGCGAAGGTATCAAGTGGTCGATGGCCAGGAACCCCACGCCCACGAAGGCCGTCACGCTTGAGGAGAGGACCGCAACCAGCAGCAGCCACATCACATCCCTTAGCGATCGCAAATGAAGATCGATCTTGACTATGTGCCGTAATAGCAGAGCTGCAGCGGTATAGACAGCCGTGAATTCTATGTTCCCTACCAAAAAGGAGAATGAGTACACCGGCTGGTGATAGTTCATGATCGACGAAATATCAGCCGCGATCAGGATGGGTACTGCATAACGAGGCCCGAATCCAATCAGAACCGCGAACGCCAAGCCGGTGGGCGGATACCACGCGCTGATCTCCGTCCAAATCTGAAAGAATACCGTGGAACGGTCCAGCAGCACGTGGACCGCAACAAAGCACACTGCAACTAGCAACCGTCGGAGCTTTCGTCGCGTGTTTTCGGTCAATCGACCCTCCGGCCGACTCTTAACGTGCATTTCGTTTGCGGCACAGACTTGGCGGTATAACTCAAACGCGGCAAACGTTCGATTGCAGCAGACGCTGCTGATCATATTCCGAAATGGGAATTCAGCCTGGAAAAGCTCTGCATTTGCTCCTCACCGACCGAGGTACGCTATGACGGGATGCTAAGTTATCCATGCGGATTCAGTGGTTTTGAGTGCTTTTCCTGCATTTTATCGAGCTCCCGAATACGACATCCCTAGGTTCTCTCCAGCGCTCAGAGGGCCAAATCTGTAGGTTTGTCGGCTCGGTAAGGATTGGGAAATCCTTTGACGGCACGCCCCTGCTGCAGGGCGATCTGGCAAAGCTTTGGACACACCCAGGTGTTCTGAGATCCGAAGGGCCTCTCCGTATTCCGCCTCGGGTAGACGAAGTATCACGAACCGCTCCTTAATCGTCCAAATGCGTGGAAGGGCTCGCCAGGTAAGGTGACCTTCCCAAGATGCGTGGGGGCGTCGGGCCCCTAAGCAAGTTCACGAATTCCCGGTAGAATTTTCCCTTGTCGAGGTCTTGCTGGACTTCAACCAGTTGTTCTCCAAAGCCTGGTTGCCTGCCTGGAATCCACACCAGAGTGTCGCCGTACCCTGCCCCATGATCGATATTGACGTCGACGTAGAGTTTGTCCCATTTTGTAATCAAGCTGGAATCCAGCCACGCCACAGCGGCAAGTTCGTCCCACAGATAGCCCGTTTCAGCATACTCGGCGGCGTACTGCGCCGATGGCCCCTTTCCTTTCGCGATTTGCGCGATAAGGCCGGGCTCCAGATAGGTTTTCACGGAAATATCAACAGTTGTTAGAACCATCCGTGGCCAATGCGCGTGCAACACGGCTCTTGATGCTTCTGGATCCATCCAGAAGTTAAATTCGCGCCTCGGATTGCGTACAAATAGCGGATTCTTGGTTTGTGGATCGATGCTACCGCCCATGACAATAAGTTCTTTCGTTAGCTCAGCAAAGTGCGGTTCGAGTGCGATGGCCAGCGCGAGATCGGTCATTGGCCCAGCGGCATATAAGGTGATTTCGTGCGGATACTGACACACCAAACGCACCAGAAAGTGCGGAGCGTCTTCGTTCGAGGCCTTGGTAGTCGGCGATCCTTCGGGCATCGGCGGAATTTCCTGCGGCCCATGGACGGGATGGCCTTTTGCATGGTTCCAAGCACCCTGGTAAGCGACCTTGCCATACCGCTTTTCCCATTTGGCTATATATTCACGGCTGCTAACCAGCGGAAAAGTTGCCCCAGGCACCACCGGAATATCTGTGTGGCCAATGATTTCTAGCAAACGAAGCGCGTGGAGCACTTCTTCATCTCTCCAGGCGTTGCCGGTCAAAACGGTAATGCCCAGCACATCGGTCTGCGGCGAGTTGACCAGCATCAGAATGGCCAGCATGTCACTGCCGCCAGGGCCGGACGCATCTTCGTCGATGATGACTTTCCGCAGCGATTGCGCTTGAACAGCGGATCCAACAAATGAAGCGAGCAGGAACATCACAGCTGTCGTCCAGCCAACAATACGGCGGCGGATTCTTGTTCGTAATGGCACGCTCGACTCCACTATCCTCACGATTGTGATGCCTTTCTGTTTCAGTTCTAAAATTGGCTGGTCCCTTGAAGTGCTCCGTGCCGACAAAGATTCCGCAGTAGCTCCGTGCCAGCACGATCGGCCACCTCAGAATGTCAATTTGACGCCGAATTGCAGGACGCGAGCGTTGTTTACTGTGGAACTGATCGCTCCGAAGTTTCCCGCGTTGATATCTGCGTATCCGGTGCCTGGAGTGACGGGGAGGCCAAACTGCGGGTGATTGAAAAGATTGAAAAACTCCGCTCGAAAATTCAGACCCACGTTCTCCCAAGGTAGAGCGAACTGCTTTATGACAGAAAAGTCCGTATTGACAAAGCTTGGTCCTGAGATCGGGCTGCGCGAGGCGTCCCCCAGTTGCCCAGAGGGAACCAACGCGAACGCGCAAGGATTGAACCATGCCGTTGCTGTGTGCAGGTGAGCAGGCGCCGCGCAACCGGGATTGGCACTCACTACCCCGGCCTTGTTAGGATCAGCAACAACGTCGGGGCGGTTCAGGCTATTCCCGTTGTTCTGGAAGTTCACACCGCTCTGATTAAAGCTATCGACCACGAAAACTGGAAAGCCCGCAGTAACTTTCTGAATGGCAGTCACTTGCCAGTTCCCCAGCATGGTATTGACTATTTCATTCCACTCCTGGCCGAATTGCTTCCCTCTGCCAAATGGTAGATCGTAAATGATGCTGGCTGTGAAGTTGCTGTTCAGGTTGATTTGCGAGAGCGCCCAATCGAGTTTCTCCCAATTCGGCAACGGATAGTATGTAGCGCCTATGGTGGTTCCCAATCCATCGGATAGACCGTTGTCGTATGTGCGGGAATAGGCATACCCGATTAATGCGTAAATCCCGTAACGCGAGTTTTTGGTCTCCGCTCGGAGTTGCAAGCCATCGTAGTAAGCCCGGCCTTGATCACTAATATTGGAGATTGTTGAGAATGGAAAGGATGAATACGGTATTCCAACGAACGATCCGCCCTGCCCACAACCCCGCGTGTAACCTTGCACGCTCCCACAAGCGGACGGGCTAGTCACATTGAGGTTGTTCCCATCAATCAGAATGTGGGAACTACGAGAACCCGCATACCCAACTGTGAGCACGATGTCGCCGGGAAACAGGTGCTGGATGCTTACACTGAACTGTTGAACACGGCCAAGCTCGAAATTGGTGTTTTGTGACTGGATTGTCCCTGTGAAATTCGCAGGTACTGGAGGCCGGTCGAAAAACTGAAATCCATCGGACAAACTGATCGCCGAGGGTGTGTTTCCGTACAGCGTGGAGCAGGCAGCCGTTACAAAAGTACATGAGCCACCAAAGGCGAAACGGTCCGATTCAGCGTAGTAGGGCGGATTCTGCCACAAGCCTTGTGCGCCCTGGCTCCACGAAGAGTCATGATAAATAGCGTAGCCGGCGCGCACCGCCGTAATCGCGCTCCCCCAAGGCTTCCACGCAAGGCCGATGCGTGGATCAAATGCGGTCTTATCAAATTGGATGCCTGCCCACTTGCCTGCGCCTTGGCCGGCAATCAAGAATTGCGCAGTCGTGGGATCGAAATTCGCTTGACGATTGCTGGCTTCAGAAATCGGTGTTGTTAAATTCCAGGCTAAGCCCAGATTCAGCGTGATATTCTTCGTTACCCGCCAATCGTCCTGGACATAGGGACGGAAGATTTTCCAGCGACGGCCGGTCACATCACCTTCGAAGGTCTGGTCATGAATTGCTAGACTGGGCAGGCCCAGGAGGAAGTCGGCCTCAGGATTGTTGGTCCAAAATCCCGTCAAGATCCAGTAGCCATCTTGGAACCCTTCGGTTCGAACGTTCATTTGATTCGCACGGATCGATCCACCTATTTTGATGTCGTGTTTACCCCGAATCAGGTCCAGAGAGTCGTTGAGGGAATACACGTTTGTACCGCCTGTGAATGGGGAGAAGCCGCGATCTCCGAGGGCCCAATAGCCGCCATCAAATTGGGTTGAAGTCAGACCACAACTGGTGCCAACTGGGGAGCAAACATAGTCGGCATCACAATCGAGATTGGCTCCGGGAATGCCAATCTTCGCAGCTTGGCAACTCCCGGTGCCTTGCGACGTAATGTAATTGAAAATCCGATTGTACCCACCACTCAACTGGTTGACGGTCGTTGAAGAAAAAACGTGCGCTTCCGAGAGGGCGATGTTGCGGGCATGGTTGATAATGCTCTGATTGCTGGCGAAGGCACCTTGCTCGGCGAAGCCGGGCGCTCCACCCGGAACGTATGACGTGGCCTGATCATAACTAAAACGTCCAAACATGTTGTCCGCGTTTGAAAAATTGTGATCCAGCCGCAGGTCAAACTTAGTTTCATCGAGTTTGCGTACGGGCTCGCCAACGAAGTTGTATACCGTGCCCCCATTTGTCGTGTTTGGGAGAGGATAAAAACCAATCATTTGTGCAGCGATGGGATTTATCAGGCTAGAAGGAATCTTGTAGCAGTTCGTTCCGGGTGATTGGCTTCCATCGACATTCGCAGGTAACGGGTTGCCCGATGGATCACACTGGAAATAGACATTCGGGCGAACCGTGGGGTCCGTGCTCGCCCCGGCCGCGTTTGGATTGACGATGGCTCCGGGGAAAAGTGGATTCTGTGTCGTAGGCAGCGGGATTTGATTTCCGAATGGGTCCGCGGAGAAATCACCGTTGCGCATCGCCTGGGTTGGGACCAATCCCGTGAAGGTAACGCCCTTGCGCTGATACTTCTGTTCTCCATCTAGGTAGAAGAACGTCTTGCTCTTGCGGATCGGGCCTCCGATAGACCCGCCAAACTGATTCAAATTGAATTTTTCCGGCAATACGGCGAAAAAGCTACGAGCGTCCAATGCTGTATTACGCAGAAACTCAAAAAGCGAACCGTGGAAATCGTTGGCGCCCGACTTCGTGGTCACCAGCACGGTTGGTCCTGCACGGGTCCCGTATTCCGCAGAGTAGTTGTAGGTAAGAACCTTGAATTCCTGAATGGAATCGATCGAGGAAAGAATGGCGATGCCGCCCGCCGTGAGCTCGTTGTTGTCGTTGCCGTCGAGCAACCAATCTGTGCTGTTGGCGCGCGAGCCGCCCACCGAAAGAGAGAACGAGCCGCGCGCCGATACTTCACTGTTGGCGCCGCCGTTGAAAAAGCTGCTGGTGTTGGTTTCCTGCGTAGTGCCGGGGGTGAGTGTGGCAAGCTGAACGAAATCGCGCCCGTTTAAAGGAAGTTGCGTCACTTGCTGCGCGGTGATGACCTGCCCGAGCGAGGGATTGCTAGTCTCCAGGGCCACCGCCGAAGCATGCACCTCCACTTGAGAAGCTACAGAAGCGAGCGCCATTGTAAGATTCAGTCCACGCGCCTCGTCCACCTGCAAGCGCACATTTTTCGCCTCGACGGTTTGAAAACCCGCGAACTCGACCTGCAACGTGTAGACGCCAGCCGACAGCAACGGGATAAGGTAATGGCCATCGTCATCAGTTATAGACTCACGGGCCAAACCAGTTCCCTGCGAAATGGCGGTGACAGTGGCTCCCGAGATGCTTGATCCAGACTGATCCAAAACGTTACCGGATAGACTACCCGTGGTCTGGCTGTATAGCATCGGAGAAAAGGAGAGCATCAACCCGTATAGCATCACGCCAAAATAGATTCTATTCGCTATTCTGTTGCACATGCTCAACACCCTTTCGTGATCCCAAATTGCCGTAGTAGTTTCTCCGTGTTCGTCAAGCGAACTCGAGAGTGGGGGATTCCAAGAAGTCTGAGCAGCAGGCGCCTGGGTTCAGACATCGAAACCCCTGATTTCACGACCGACGCCGACTGATGTTCCAATCTGCGGAGAGGGAGGAAATCGTGATAAGGATAAAAATTGCAACTATTTGCGGCTTAAGTGTCGAAGGGGATCTCAGTGTGACCGAATGGACAGTAGATACAAGTGGTCTCGATAGTTCGGGTGCTCAATCCGCTAGTGGTGTTCGAAGGAGATCTTCGCGGCGCTGGCTTTGTCCTATTGGTTTACCATCGGGTAGCCTATCGACTATAAAGAAGCCCGGACGGACAATCGATGGACCGTCGGAAAGGCGAACCAGTGGAACCAATCGCCTGAAAGACGTTCGACCCGCCGAGTCGAGGATCAACAGATCTTGTTTCAGTACGCCAGCAATTGGGATTCCACGCAGGTTCCTCGACGAATCCCGTCCGCAATTTTCGTGATTTCCTGCATGCATTCGGATCGGTATTGTTGATACCACTCTTGCCACTAATAGAGCCCTGTTTGACCACATTTGAAAGCCTCATTGCCGGGAATATCCCCCCACGACTAGTCCGCCGACGATGTCACACTCACCCACTTCGAAAACACCGATCGGGAAGGACCAGCAAGTTTATCCTCAGTTTCAGCGCTGTCGAATTTAGATCTTCAGCAATCGAATCAGTAGGAGCAGCCAAGTCAACGGAAGTGAGCACTTTTTTTTGCCCACGGCGAACAATTTTGGGGCGATTGGTATGCGTAGAGAAGAATACGTTCATCTGGTGGACCGTTGAACACCATATGTCGCGTTGGCAATTCTTGGGAGTTTTTCTGCTCGTGTCGCCTCCGTATACCATTCTCGAGAACTGGGCAACGCGGAAAGTGAAACTGAGTTATCTGCGAAACAGCAGAAAGCGTCTAGCAGAATCGCCACGATGAACAGGGTGCTATCACTGCTCGCTTATACTGGTACCCACTCTCCCAGCAAGTACGTTAATCTGGACTTGACGGAAGCTCGGAAGACGAAACAAAGCCAACTTTGCCGCGTCTAGTAGTCCGGGTGATTCAATGTCAAGCCTCTGGCAGGATTTGCGCTATACACTGCGGCTCCTCCGCCGCGCCCCAATGTTTACCGCCGTCGCTGTCCTTACCCTGGCCCTCGGTCTTGGCGCCAACATCTCCATTTTCAGCCTCGTAAACACAATCTACTTTCGCAGCCTCCCTCTTGCCGATCCGGATCGCACTTTGCGCGTCCTCGATTCCAATCGCGGGCCCGACGGCCATCTGAGCACTTTCGGAATGCACAGCCCCCACGTCGTGATGTTTCGCGAAACAGCGTCGGCCTTCGACGGCATGGTTGCCTTATCGGGCGATAGCTTGACCCTAGCTGGCGGCACAGAACCAGAGCGAATCAGCGTGGTGTACCGATCCGAGGGCTGGTCTTCCACCCTTAAGGTGCAGCCCACCATGGGCCGCGACTTCCTGCCGGAAGAAGAGCGCAAGGGCCTAGGTAGCGGTGTCGCTCTTATTAGCTCTCGCCTATGGCAACGTCGATTCGGCGGCAGCACTTCGGCATTGCAGCAAAGCGTTACCCTCGACAATCAGATTTTCCGCGTTGTCGGCGTCATGCCTGCTGGTTTCAATTTCCCATACGACGCAGACGTTTGGCTTCCCTTTGCCGTAGATCGTACGAATCCAGCTCGTGAGTTTGCCGTTTTCACTCATATCAAACCCGGTGTCACGCCGGAGCAGGCTCGCGAATCTCTTGCTCAGGTAACTGCGCGAATTAAAGAAACATATCCTGTCACACCACCGGGCTATGAAGTCACTAGCATTACTCTTCGCGAAAATCTCAACGGCAATCAAGAGCGCACCATGTTCGCGCTGCTTTGTGTCGTCGGTTTTCTGTTGCTGCTCACCTGCGTCAATGTCGCCAACCTGCTTCTTGCTCGCTCCGCCGTCCGTGCACGTGAGTTCGCGATTCGCGCGGCTCTGGGCGCCAGCCGCGCACGCCAGCTTCAGCAGACCATGACCGAAAGCGTTCTTTTGGCGATTGCAGGATGCGGTTGCGCGCTGCTGTTGTCTTCGTGGTTGAACCGCTACCTTGCCACACTCCTGCCGTCGGATTTCCGTCTGCAATTGGGCATGCCCACTCCGGAACTCGACCATCGCGTACTGCTCTTTGGTCTGACGCTCTCACTTCTCGCGGGAATCTTTGCGGGATTATTTCCAGGATTGGGCAATGCGCGAGACAATTCAGCAAATGCTCTGAAACAAGCTGGACGATCGGGCTCGGGTGCGGGCCGTGTCACGCATCGAGTCTTAAACGGATTCGTCATCGCGCAAACCGCTCTAGCCCTCGTGCTAACCGCCGGCGCAGCTCTAATGGCCGAGCATTTCCGCCGCCTGCAAACTCTCGAGCTCGGTTTCGAGCCTCACCAGCTTCTGACCATGCAGATTACGCCGTCACAAATCGATTATCCCGCCGGTCCCCGCCGCACCGTCTTGGTCGACCGCATGCTCCAGGCAGTCCGCGCCACACCCGGAGTCACAGCTGCTGCTGCAACCACTGTGAATCCGTTGGGTGGAGGCACGTGGAGTGCTCCCATAATCATCGAAGGTACGGACATCAGCGGAAGAAGTGCGGACTACATCGTCAACCATCGTCTCGTCAGCAGCGACATTTTCCACACCATGAACATCCCTGTGTTGCGAGGCCGTGCTTTCTCTGAGCTCGACAATGATCGAAGCGAGCGTGTCGCCATCGTGAGCAAGGACATGGCGCAGCGCTTCTGGCCCAATGCAGATGCGCTCGGCAAGCGCCTGCGCATAGATCGTCCGAATGCCTCTTGGCTTACCGTCGTCGGCATCGTCGGCAATGTGCACGATACAGGTGATCCCGGCGACCCGCGCGAAACATGGTATCTCCCGTACTCACAAAATGCCGGGACTGCGGCGGCGGACTCGATTTATCTGATGGTGCGCGTTCGGTCGGATTCGGCGTCACTCGTCACCGGCATCAAGCAAGCCATGTGGCAAGCGGATAAATCGCTCGCGGTCTACGACATTTCGTTGATGGATCGCTACTACTCCGAGAGCCTAGAGAGAGACCGGCTCGGTGCGCGTGTGATGAGTTTCTTCGGCGGGTTTGGATTGCTGCTTGCCGCTCTGGGAGTCTACGGAGTGATGGCGTTCGCAGTGATTCAGCGCACACACGAAATCGGCATTCGCATGGCGCTCGGCGCCACTAGCAATCAAGTGTTGTCCGAAGTATTGATCCGCGGCTTGAGGTTGAGCTGCGCCGGCTTAGTGATTGGCGTGCTCATAACGGTGGGCATGAACCGCGTGCTCACGAGTTTCTTGTCTGAAGTCCATGGTTTGGAGATCGTGCCACTGCTCTTCTCGGCCGGCGTTCTTCTAGTTGTCGCTTTCGCGGCGTGTTACGTGCCTGCTCGACGCGGCGCGGCCCTCGACCCTTTGGTGGCGCTGCGCTTCGATTAGTACGTTCGCCAATTCGCGACCGTTTTGTGTGACCAGCAGTGACACTATTTTTCTGCTTTGCAAGATGGCTGAACCTGCACAAACTGCCAGCCGAAGCGGCCTTTGATGCAAAGATTGCCGTGAGTCACGCTGTGGTCAAGAGGTGAAGTTACTCGAACGATCTGGCCATCCTGCTGGTGCACGATGAGGTCGCAGCCAACGCCGCAATAGGGACAGATGGTGTCCGTTTGGATTTGGTGGCTTTCGTCCCAAGTGCCGGCCTGGCGCATGTCGAATTCGCTTTTGAACATCAGGGCACCGGTAGGACAGACGCCGATGCAGTTGCCGCAATAAACGCAAGCGGAATCAGTCAACGGGACTTCGTACTCCGTGGCAATGTGCGCGGAGAAGCCACGGCCCGCGACGGCGATGGCAAAAGTGTTTTGCGCATCCACACCGCAAGCTTCCACGCATTTGTAGCAGAGAACACACTTGGAATAGTCGCGGACGTAGAGATCGTTGTCAATTTTTACCGGCTGTGCGACGGTGGCGCGGGTTTCCCCGAAGCGCTCAGGGTGCGCGTGGTAACGATTCATGTATTCATGCATCGCGGGTGCCGTGGAAAGATCTACGGAAGACGCCAGAAACTCCAGCACTAGCCTGCGGCTGAGCCGGACGCGCTCAGAATCTGTTTTGATGGACATGTTAGGTTCCACCTTGCGCGAGCAAGCGGGAACAAGTGTGCGCGAGCCTTCCAGCTCCACGACGCAAACGCGGCAGACATTGACGGGAGTAAGGCTCTCCAGAAAGCAGAGCGTCGGAGTTTCAATACCGAGTTTCTTTGCAGCGTCAAGGATTGTGGAACCCTCGGCCACAGAAACGGGTCTGCCATCAATCTTGATTTCGATGGAACGGCGTTCGGGCTCCGCGGGAGCCTGTGGGACTGGACCGCGGGGGAGAGGAATCGTAGGCCGAGGCGCGTCGAGTATGGGATTTTCTACGATGGGATCATTCATGGAAAAATACTCCAGCGTTGCAAGGCGGATTCCAGCGCGCTCGAGGCCGTCTGGCCGAGTCCGCATATTGAGGCGTCGCGCATGGCCTGGCCCATTTCGCGTAACAGAGAGATTTCCTGCGCTACCGAACCGAGGGGCTTGGTGTTCACCAACCGCTGAAGGGCCTCTTGCTGGCGGACGACTCCGACTCGACAAGGAACACATTGGCCGCAAGTTTCATGCCGGAAAAAGCTGGCGATGCGTAACAGAATTTGGCGAAGATCAATGGTGTCGTCAAATAACATGACGACACCGGAACCAAGAGTGGCTCCAATGGCGCGCGTGCCCTCAAACGTGAGCGGCGTGTCCAGTTCGTGAGGCCCGACAAAAGCGCCCGCCGCGCCTCCCAGAAGAACTGCCTGAAGTTTGCCGCTGCCAGCGACGCCTCCGGCAATATCGATGAGCTGGCGCAGCGTCGCACCCATGGCAATTTCATAGACTCCGGGGCGCGCCACGTGCCCACAAAGACAGAAGAGTCTGGTGCCGGCGGAATTTTCCGTTCCGAGGTTTGCGTACGCAGCGCCGCCATCGCGGATGATACCGGGGACGTTGACGAGGGTCTCCACGTTGTTGACGGCAGTCGGCTGGCGGAAGAGCCCCGACTGCGTAGGGAATGGGGGTTTGTTTCGCGGTTCACCGCGGTAGCCTTCAATCGAGTTGAACAGCGCGGTTTCCTCACCACAGATATAGGCTCCGGCGCCACGGCGAATTTCAATGTTGAATTGCAGACCACTTCCGAGAATGTTTTCGCCGAGAAAACCGTGTTCTTTGGCGGACTCAATGGCGTGCTGTAGGCGCTCCGCTGCAAGTGGATACTCGCCGCGCAGGTAGATGTAACCTTGGCGCGCGCCAGTAACGAAACCACCGATGGTGATGCCCTCGATCACCGCAAAGGGATCGCCTTCCATGAGGATGCGATCTTTGAACGTGCCCGGCTCGGATTCATCGGCGTTGCAGATGACGTAATGCGCGCGACCAGAATCTTGCTTGAGCAAATGTCTCTGCTGAAAAAGTGCTTCCCATTTTTTAGCGGTGGGAAACGCCGCTCCACCACGGCCCAGCAGTTTTGAAGCAGCCAATTCGCGCAACGTGCCTTCAGGACCAAGCTCCAAGGATTTGCGCAAACCCTCATGGCCGCCGAGCTTTTTGTAGGCTTCTAAAGTTATAGCGCCACCTTCCTTTAGGCGACGGAGCAGGCGTAACGGAGAGGATTCCGTTTTCAGCGCAGATTGGGGAACACTAGCCTGAACGTTCAGTACGTCCGGCTCAGCGGGCAGTCGACCGTGGATAGCATCATCCACCAAAGTCTGTACTGCTACTGCTGAAGCAGGCGCGAGGACTCGTTCAGCAAATTTCTCGCCGGCCGCACTCATCATCGCGGCGGGAGCGCGCTCACATAGGCCGAGGCATTGGCTGCGCAGCCAGATGGCGCGTCCGCCAGAACAAGGAGAACCCGCGGGACCAAAAGTTCGTTCCAGTTCGGCGCAAAGTTTGTCTGAACCCTGCGTGATACACGCAATGTCATCACAGACGTGAGCCACAACCGGGGGCCGGGGGTGAAGCGAAAACATTCCATAGAAAGACGCCACGCCGTGAACTTCAGCGGGGGCTGTGTCCAACCGCAACGCGAGGTAGTTGAGAGCGCCGTGACTGATCCAGCCGATGCGTTTCTGGATCGCATGCAGCACGGGGAGAAGACGATGTCGCCTGCCATCACTGTCCCCATTGAACGCTGCGCGCGTGTCTTTGGTTTGCCGCTGGCCACCTTGCCAGCTTGATGCGGGCACACCCAATTCAGAATCAACGGCTCTGCGTTCTTCTGATGTAGCTTGCGCGTTGGTTAGATGAAGGTCCAATCAGTTCTCTTATACTTTTTCAATGCGGATGGCTGTGGCCTTGAACTCCGCGGTGCCGGATTTGGGATCCACGGCATCAATCGTCAGATCATTAGTCGCTACCTGATCGTGAGCGTGGACCGACAAAAATGCGAGGCCCGGACGCAAAGCCGAATCAAAACGCACGGGAGCCACGAGTGAGCCACGCCGCGACGTCACGCGAACCTCTTCACCTTCTTGCAAATCGTAGTGCAGACCATCTTCTGGAGAAACCTCCAGCGCTTCCCTGCGCCGCAACGGCGATGAGTATTCCCTTGTTTGAACGCCGGTATTGTAATCGTCGAGTCGGCGTCCGGTGGTCAAGCGAATGGGATACTGTTCGTCAAGCTGGTCCACTGGCGGCTCAAATTCCACGACGCTAAATGGCGCACGCGGGCCAATCAGCGGATCACTCCAGAGACGTCCGTGAAGGAACATTTCACCGGGGTGCGACTCGTCATAGCACGGCCATTGGATGCCGCCCATCTCTTCCAGGCGACGGTAACTCATGCCGCCATGCATCGGGCTCAAGGTACGCAACTCGTTCCAGACAGCTTCAGGGTTCGGCGTGCCCCAGTCATGGCCGAGGCGGCGTGCCAAGTCGAAGATAATGTCAAGGTCGTCGCGAACGCCGGTCGGAGGTGGCACGGTGCGACGCACGCGTTGCACGCGGCGCTCGCTGGAAGTAACCGTTCCTTCACTTTCAAATGCGCCAGACGCGGCGGGCAGTACAACGTCCGCGAGTTCAGCTGTCTTGGTATAGAAAAGATCCTGTACCAAGAGGAAATCCAGGCCGCCAAGTCGCTTCAGAGCCTGATGCCGGTCGGCTTCCGAATCCGCGGGATTCTCACCGAGCACGTAGAGCGTAGTGAGTTGGCCGTGCTCCATGGCTTCGAACATATCGCTCAGATGCCAGCCACGTTTTGGCTGGATTTTTGCGCCCCAGGCTTGCTCAAACTTGGCGCGCAGTTGGTCGTTCTCAACATGCTGGAACCCGGTGAGGCGATCAGGAATGGCACCCATGTCGCCGCCGCCTTGGACGTTGTTCTGTCCGCGCAGAGGATTGACGCCGCTGCCGTAGCGGCCAACGTGTCCAGTAAGAATCGCAAGGTTGATGAGAGCCACCACGTTGTCCACGGCGTTATGGTGCTCGGTGATACCCAGCGTCCAGCAGAGTTGGGCATGCGGAGCACTGGCGTACGCCTGTGCCATCTTGCGAATGGCTGCGGCAGGCACGCCGGTCTCGCGTTCAGCGCGCTCCAGCGTATATTTCTCAACGTGCGCTTTGTAAGCTTCGAATCCGCTGGTCGCGTGGCGGATGAACTTTTCGTTGGCCAGCCCAGCGGCGATGATTTCGCGCCCGACCGCATTGGCGAGTGAAATATCTGAGCCGACGTCCAATCCGAGCCAGAGATTGGCCCAGCGCGCGGAGCTGGTACGCCGCGGATCAACCACATAAAGTTCAGCACCGTTGCGGACGCCCTTGAGCAAGTGATGAAAAAAGATCGGGTGCGTTTCCCGCGCGTTCGATCCCCACAACAGGATGACGTCTGTGTTTTCAATTTCACGATATGAACTTGTCCCGCCGCCTGCTCCGAATACCGCCGCCAGACCGGCGACGCTAGGGGCATGTCAAGTCCGGTTGCAGCTATCAATGTTGTTGGTACCCATGATGCTGCGGACGAATTTTTGAGCCGCGTAGTTCAGTTCGTTGACGGTCTTGGAGCAACTAAACATGCCAAAGTCACGCGGGTCGTTCTTCTCGATGGACTTACGAAAGGCCGCAACGACACGGTCCATGGCTTCATCCCAGGTAGCGGGACGATGCGAACCGTTTTCGCGTATCAGTGGTTGCGTCAGGCGGGCTTTCATTGGCTTCGGCATTGACCCTCCAAAATGAATATCTGGTGGAATTGTAGCATCTTCGAGCTGGCAGCTTTTTTTTGCTGTATATGAGGGCGAGCTACTTTCGGACAGCACTTGGCAATGGCGGAGTAAGCTCGATCAGCGCGGAGTTCACTTTCCCGTGTAGCTAATCCGCCAGATGGATTTCGAGCCGTCATCGGTGACCAAGAGTGAACCATCTGGAGCAACGGTGACGCCAACGGGCCGGCCCCAAACGTGTCCGTTATCAACGACAAATCCCGTCATGAAGTCTTCGTATTCGCCGCTCGCATGGCCAGTCTGATGGAGAGGTATGCGAATCAACTCATAGCCCACGCGAACCGCTCTATTCCATGAGCCATGTTCAGAAGCGAAAATATCTCCCTGATATTCCGCTGGAAATTGCTTGCCGTTGTAGAAAGTCAGCTCAAGCGAGGCATTGTGCGGGTGGAGGATCACGTCCGGTGTGATGACTTTCTCCTTCAGTTCTGGATGTTTGCCCTGATGCCGCGGGTCCTGATGGGCGCCCATGTACCACCAGGGCCAGCCATAAAAACCGCCTTCCTGCACATGAGTGATGTAATCCGGCACAAGATTGTCGCCAAGAGCGTCGCGTTCGTTCACGGAACACCACAATTCGCCGGTTTTTGAATTGATCGCCATCGCCACGCAATTGCGAATGCCGTAGGCGTAAACTCTCATCGCCGAACCGTCCGGATTGAACTCGAGAACATCGGCACGATTCTTCTCTGCAGGCGTGCTATCGGGATCATCAATATTTGAGGCCGAACCCACCGAGACGAACATTTTCTTGCCGTCAGGTGTGAATTGAATGTCGCGAGTCCAATGGCCGTCGCCCCCTGGCACGTCTGCAATGTGCTCCGCAGGGCCGCGCGCTTTCAAATCTCCATTTTGATAAGGAAAGCGCACCACCGAGTCCGTGTTCCCAACATAGATCCACTGCGGATCTGGCCCCGGAGGATAGAAGTTGACGCCGAAAGGTCTATTCAGACCGGTGGCGAAAATCTCGGCCCGGTCTGGCTTTCCTTCCACGTTGATTCCGCGGAAGACTCGAATGTTGCCGGTGTGGCTCTCCGCGACAAACATATCGCCATTCGGCGCAGTCCGAATCAGCCTGGGATCATCAAGTCCCGAGGCATAGAGCTCTACTTTGAATCCAGGCAAAACTTGCGGCCACGCTTTCTCTGGGCGCGGCACGAGTTTCGGACCATTGCCTGACGACGACGTAGCAAGTGGAGCAGGCAAGTCCTTCAGAGTAATTTTGCGAATTTCTCCCGGCTTTTCGTAGCGGTAATCAGTAAAAGGCGCCTTGGGCGGAGGTGAGTTCTTGCTGGTCTCAATCGCTTCGTCAGCGGAAAGCGGTACGCGCGGAGAGCCGGGTTTGAGGCTGCCAAGGACTCGGAGATAGTTGATGATCTCCCACCTCTGCTGTGAAGGCAGACTCTCCCACGATGGCATGGCGTTGTTTGCATCGCCTTCGGTGATGTACCAGAAGAGTTCGCCGTCGCTGGCTCCTTGCGCCTTGCCAGTGGCCAATGCGGGAATGTTTCCCGTGCCTTCTCCGTTTTCTCCGTGACATTGCGCACATCGAAGATGGTAAGCGACCTTAGCGGAGGCAGGGTGCTGGCCCTCATAAGGATTTTTTTCTCGCTTCAATGATGCCGGTGCATTATGAAAACTTGAATTCTGGGCCAACGATGGCAGACGGAAGGCGATGAGTACCAGCGCCCCCGTTACAAGTGAATCCCTAAGAATGCGTGAACTGGCTTTCAAGATGGTTTGCCCCCTGTCGCTCTGTAAGTCCGAATCGTACTGAAGGTTCGCCCGCAGCCGCAAGGGCGTTCCAGTTTTCAATCTGGGCAACTCTGCGACACAACAAGTGCACTGAACGCTTATCACGCGGTTCAATACCAGTATCGTGCGAATCGGTGGCATTCGCCAACGCCTTCAGTGCCTAAGGAAGGATGCGATATGATGGCCACCGCAAACCGCGAGGGGTAATGCCGGAAGAAATCTCAGACAGCACAAAAGTGCCTCGCAGACGATGGGCAATTGCGCTCCTGTTGGGCTTCGGAGTTCTAGTCAATTATTTTGATCGTGTGAATCTTTCTGTTTCGCGCGATGCGTTGCAAGCTTCGTTTGGAATTTCCGCGGTGATGTTCGGCTATCTCTCCAGCGCTTACAATTGGACATACGCGTTGCTTCAGTTACCTTCCGGCCTGCTGCTGGATCGCTTCGGTGTACGTCGCGTCGGTATCATCAGCACGGTGATCTGGAGTGTAGCCTCGTTCGCCGCAGCCGTTTGCACGGGCGTCGGCGGTTTATTTGGGGCGCGATTCCTGCTGGGGATCGGCGAAGCTCCGACATTTCCTGGTAATGCAAAAGCCATCGGCTATTGGTTCCCAAAGAACGAACGCAGCCTAGCCACCGCCATGTTTGACGCCGCGGCAAAATTTTCTTCGGCGATTGGAATACCGTTGCTTGGACTCTTGCTGCTTTATTTTGGCTGGAGGTGGAATTTTGCGGCCACAGGTCTCATCAGCCTCGTCTATTTTGCTCTGTTCTACGCCTACTACAGGAATCCGAGTGAAGATAAATTACTGACTGATGCGGAGAGAGCGTTTATCGCAAAGGGCGGAGCGCAGCCGGAAGATCGCGCCCAAGCCGCTAAGGGAGCTCCGCTCGCCTACTTGCTCCGACAGCGAAGAGTTTGGGGACTGGCTCTGGGCTTCGGCTCATACAACTACACTTTTTACCTGCTTTTGACCTGGTTACCGTCTTATCTATCCACTTCCCTGCACGTCGACCTACTTCATTCGGCGCTTTATACGAGTGTGCCCTGGCTGTTTGCCACGTTCACCGATCTTGTTGTGGGTGGTTGGCTGGTGGACGCATTGATACAACGCGGCTGGAACGCGGTGCGCGTTCGACAGGTGGTACTCATCGGTGGAACCGCATTCGGCTTGGGAATTCTCGGTGCGGCACGCGCTCACACTCCTGCCACTGCTCTTTTCTGGATCAGCATGTCCATCGGCGGATTATCTGCCGCTTCGCCCGTAGGATGGTCCATCCCCTCGCTGATCGCTCCGCGAGAAAGCGTCGGCACTGTCGGAGGCATACTGAATTTAAGCAATCAGCTCGCGGGGATTGCCGCGCCGATAGTCACAGGCTACATCGTGCAGGCGACGAATTCCTTTGCGTGGGCGTTTGTTGTTCCAACTGTGTTTTTGCTCGTTGGAATCGCGGGATATATATTCTTGCTGGGGGGAATGGAGCCAGTTCCCGAACCTGCGTGAACCGTGGATACTCAACAAAAGCAGAGATAGGTTTGATCTAGGGTGATTCTGCGGGCTTGTCCGGACGCGGCTGAACCAATGCGCGCGTTGCTCCAGTGGAGATGCCGCCGTCCACAAGCAGAGTCTGCCCAGTCACGTAGCGGCTGGACTCCGCGGCTAGGAAAACTACGGCTGCTTCCAAATCTTGCGGCTGGCCGGGCCGTTTGAGCGGAATGCGATCGCAAAGATATTCGACCCATTCCTTGTTTTCATACAGAACTTTGTTCTGCTCCGTGCGAAACCAACCCGGGGCCAGACAGTTCACCGTAATGCCGTGCTTGCCCCAATCATCCGCGAGGCTCATGGTCAACTGTCGAATGCCGCCGCGGCTGGCGCCGTAGGGCCCGAGTCCCGCATAACCGGCAACGCTGGTGACGGAGCCGATGTTGATGATGCGGCCATAGCCGCGCGGGACCATGAAGCGAGCTACAGCCTGGGCGACGAAAAAACTGCCGCGCAAATTAGTGTCGAGAATCAGGTTCCAATCGTCCCAGGTAACTTCCAGAGCAGGCTTTCGAACGTTGCAACCAGCGTTGTTCACCAAGATATCCACGTGGCCAAACGCGGACTCGGCATTTTTAGCCATCTGTTGAATGCTGGGGAGATCGCGGACATCAAGCTCCAGCGAGACGGCTTTGCGACCAAGCGCCTTGATCTCTGTTTCGAATGGCAGCAGATGATCGCGATTGCGGCTGGTGAGTATTAGGTCCGCGCCGGCCTTCGCCAACGCGCGCGCAAAAGTTTGGCCAAGACCGCGGCTGGTGCCGCTCACAATAGCTACACGACCGCTCAGATCGAAGAGATCGTTGCTCATAGTAATCTATTCACGAAACGCTGCCGGGTGTGAGGACAACTTTCATCAAGTTGGGCTCGCGCGAATGGAGGCGCTCAAACCATCGGGGACCATCCTCGAGCGGCGCGATAGCGGTGATAAGCGGTTTTACTTTTATGGCGCCGCTGGTCAAGAGTTCGATGGCTTGAGGATATTCTCCGGCGGAGGCGCACGAACCCTGGAGGCGAATCTGGCGGGTCACGACTTTTTGCAGAGGCAACGTAACTTCGGGAGTGATGTTCCCAACCAGTGTGACGGTTCCTCCCTTTCGAACAGACTGGACGGCCGCGCGGACGGTGGCATCAATACCGACGGCTTCAACGGCTACGTCGACGCCTGCACCGCTCGTTAAGCGAAGAATCTCAGAAGTCAGATCTTCGCCAGATCCGAGGAAGGTCGCGGTTGCCCCTACTTCTTTAGCCAGCTTGAGCCGCGAGGCATCCACATCCGCGACATAAACGGATGAACAACCCGCGGCGCGAAGTGCTTGCAAGGAAAGCAGCCCGATCATCCCGGCGCCTAGCACCAAGGCTTGATCACCGCGAGAAACGCGCGAAAGAGAAACCGCGTGCACCGCCACCGCCACTGCCTCCAGCATGGCTGCTTCGGCAAAGGAGAGCGCGTCAGGCAAGCGATACACAATGCGTTCCGGAACGATTACGTATTCGGCGAAAGCACCGGCGCAACGATAGTCAGAGCAGGAAACACCCAGAACTTGGCGACGATCACAGAGATTGACTTCTCCGCGCGCGCAATATGGGCAACTCCCGCAAAAGACTGTGGAATCAAAAGTGACTCGATCGCCCTCGGCCCATTTGGTCACTTGCGGTCCCACGCGCGCGACACGACCTGCAGCTTCGTGCCCCATCACGATCGGCGGAATGCGGCGGCCGGAGGAACCATCGTAGCCGTGCACGTCGCTGCCGCAGATTCCGCAGGCCGCCACGTTGATGAGGATCTCGGCGGGGCCTGGCGTGGGAACGGCGAGGTCGGTTATCTCAAGATGATTGTATTTCGAAAGCAGCAGAGCCTTCATAAGTCTGATGGGAGCGCAAGATTATTTTCTAAGCGATGGTTCTCTATGCATCTCCGCTCCCGTTATGCCTGAGCTACCCGAAAATGTAAAGTTGGGACGACGCGACCGTTTTCAGCATTCATCTACTCGGACGCGTCACTCGTAAAATTCCGGCGCTTTCTTCAGTCCTCGCCATTGTTCACCGTCATGGCCAAAAATAACCAGTCTCACTTTCTCACGCTCCACAATGTCGAGGAGTTTCTGAGTGCTGGCGCGCAATTGTGCCTCGTTGTCATCATTTGGCCAGGCTTTGCGATCGAGGGAAAACGTACGCTGCATCATCGCTGCATCAATGGCCAGCAAGACCGCGCCGGCCCGTGGCAGGCGCACCAACACAGATTGATGCCCTAGAGTGTGCCCGCTGGTCTCCAGCAAAGTCAGGCCGGGATGAAGTTCCGTATCGCCGTCAATCAGGCGGTAACGAAGGGCTGGATGATCCCAGTGTGCACGTGCGGCAGCGAAGCGCAGATGCCCGCCCCGCGCAAGATCATAGTGTTCGCGCTGGACGACGAACTCCGCTTTCGTAAAGGCATCATGATATCCAGCGTGGTCCACATCGAAATGAGTACAGATGACGGTATCGATGTCGTCCGGTCGCATGCCTAGATCGGCGAGATGCTCGATCACGTTTTTTTCGTCCCTGGCTGGAGGCGAGCCTGGGGATCGGGCGTCCGCCGCCATTCCAGTGTCGACCAAGATGTGCCTCCCATCTTTGGTCTTGATGAAATAGCAAGGCAGTATCATTTCCATTGTTCTTCCCTGCGGTAAAGGGACTGTTGAAGCCGATAATTGCATCAAATAGAGCCTCTGAGGAGCGGAGCTGTTTGTTGTCATGGTTCATCCTTTTTAGAAGTGAACCATTCTGAGCGTGCCCGGAAGGATAGCGACCCCACAGTGAGTCCCAAGGCGAAAGACTGCTGTCCTCCCGACATACATTATATCATAGTTGATAGTAGTTGTCAAGTTGCCATCTTGGGACACCTTCGCTGGCTCCATTGATGCTCATGGACTTTCTTCAGCGCTGTAAGTCCAGACCATAGGCGTTTGCGAGCGACCACTGCGGGGGATAGAATGCCCAGAAGACTTGAAACAGAGTTGGATTCTGGCTGAGAAAATGGAGTTCGATCTCCCCTTGTGAATAGTTCACAGACATTGCGGCTCTCTACTCACGCGACCTACCACCGACTTCGCGTAGCTCTCGCGATATTGGCTGGAGCGACATTGATCGCGGTCAGCGCGGCAGCATTCCCTCAGAGTCAGTCTCCATCACAAGCACACGATGCGATCACGGTAGAAGGCACGATTCGGAACGCTTCTGGAGAGCCCGTTGCGGGAGCATCCGTGCTTCTTCAGGAGAAGGACAATTCGGGTGGCGTAAACACCCTATCGAAAGCGGACGGGACATTTGTCTTGTTAACTGCCAGCCCAGGCGTTTATTCCGTTAGCGCAAAGAAATCTGGATGGCGCGACGGCGTAACCGATTTCATGACGCTGTCCGCCGGACAGAAAAAGCACGTCGAATTGATCCTCGAATCATCTGGTTCCTCGTCTGCTGCGATGGAATTTGACGACAAACCCAATTTCACCGTGGCAGGGATTACCGATCGCGCCAATGCCGGCGGACATGGTTCGGATGTCAGTTTGCGAACCAGCGAAGCGCTTGCGAAAGACACTCTTGGGCTCAAATCCAGCGCGCCTGATGGAGTTTCGTCCCGCGCTCCCAACGCTGGGGCGAACGCCCGAGAAGCGCGTGAGGTTGAAGACAAGTTGCGCTCGGCCTTGGCAAAGGCACCCGATAGCTTTGAAGCGAATTATCAACTTGGCGAGTTTTACCTCGCGTCTGAACGGCACCGGGAGGCTATCCCGCTACTTGAGGCCGCTTACCGCATTGATCCTGGAAATCACGCCAATGCCTACGACTTGGCGCTGGCCTATAGAGCAAACGGCGACTTGCCGCGGGCAAGTGAGCAAGTGCGAAAAATACTTGCCATCAAAGACGGAGCAGATGAGCACCGTTTGCTAGGCGATCTCGAAGAACGATTGGGAGATCCTCTGGAAGCAGTACGCGAATTTGAGCAGGCTGTTCGAATGGATCCGAGCGAACCAAATTACTTTGAATGGGGCACGGAGCTGCTCCTGCACGGTGCCGTGCGGCCGTCTGTTGAAGTTTTTACAAGAGCCTCGGCCACCCATCCGCGCTCGTCAAGAATGTTGGTGGGGCTTGGGGCGGCACTCTACGCCAGCGGCGCATTTGAGGCCGCGGCGCGCCGGCTGTGCGAGGCCTCTGACTTGAAGCCGGCCGATCCCACGCCATACCTTTACCTTGGCAAAATGGAAAAAGCTTCGCCCACGCCACTTCCCTGCAGCGAACAAAAGCTGGCGCGCTTCGCGGCGGAACAGCCCGAGAACGCTCTCGCAAACTACTACTATGCGATGACACTTTGGAAGCGCGAGAAGGGCTCAGAGAACTCAGCAGCTTTGCATCACGCCGAGGCATTACTCGAAAAAGCAGTGGTCATCGATCCCAAACTCGGTGAGGCTTACTTGCAACTCGGAGTCTTGTATTCCGGTCGGGATGCTTTCGAACCAGCAATTCATGCTTACGAGAAAGCTGTCGAGGTGAGTCCCCAACTTGGGGAGGCTCACTACCGGCTGGCGCTGGCGTACAAAAGAAAAGGCGAAGAAGCGAAGTCGCGCCAGGAATTTCAATTGTATGAGCAGACTGAAAAAACAGAGACCGCTGAGATCGAACGCCAGCGGCGGGAACTTCAACATTTCTTGGTTATCTTGAAAGACCAGCCAGTGACCGCTACACCGCATTAAACGTGCGCGCACCAAAAGGACTACTAACCCGGATACCAGACCACTCGCAGGTCATTCGGGTCTCGCCGATAGGCCCAGGCTTCGTCAATGAGGCGCTTCAGATCGTAGTTCGGCCGCCAATCGAGTAAGAACTTTGCTTTTGTATTGTCCAACCACGTGGACCAGTAAGGAGTCTTTATCTCGACTGAGCGAAGTCCCCGCGTTTGGAGCAGGTGGTTGGCAACTTGCGCGCAATCCACTGGCTCATCCATGCAAATGTTAAAAGTTTGCTGATGCGCTTCAGGGTGGTCCAGCGCGAGCAAGAGTGCGTCAGCCAGATCGCTGAGGTGGACAAAATTCCGTTTCACCGGTTTGCCATTGGGATCAACCATCAGCGGCACTGTTCCGGCGCGCATATACTCGTCAGCTTTCTCAGCCCCGACCAAGTCGCGCCAGCGAGGTCCCCCGAACACGTCGTCGCCAAAGGAAAGCGTGTACTTAAAGTCGTCCTTTTCCATGATCCACGGAGCGCGAAGGCAACACCCCGCCAGATTGTATTGGATGAAGTATTGCTCGAGCATCACTTCTTCGAGCACTTTTGAAAGCGCGTAGCAACCGGGATAGGCCGTGTGTTTCTGCTCTTCCGTTATCGGGAGTGCGTGCGGATAAAAGAAATGGCCCACGGCGCAATCGCCGCCGAGCAAAATAAATTGTCTGAAGGTAGGGCTGACGCGGCACTCTTCCAACAGCCAGAATAGACCCTTGACCGTGACGTCAATCACATCGTCCGGCGTTTCCTTGCAAGTCGCGCAATGAACGACGTGCGTAATGCCGGACATGGCCTTCCGCACGGCATTACGGTCGGAAATATTTCCTTGAAAAACTTCCAGCCCCGCACGCGGTTCAAGCAACCGGTTGTGACACAACGCACGAACGCGTGCATCCTGACCGACGGCAGACTGAAGAATTCGATCGATGAAATGCTTTCCTACTTTTCCGGCAGCTCCCGTGACAAGAATATTTTTAGGTGAGTTAGTCGCTGTCATCCAAGCGCTCCCGGCGGCGAGAAAATATCAACAAGCTATTTCGCAGATGGTTTGGAGCTAGAAACGATTCCGCTGCCTTCGCGAATACTCAATATTTGGTTGGCCTTCACTTGCGTGAACCGCTCTACCTTTTGCGTTGTCGGCCATTTTACTTCGATAAGATCCGCAGTTTGCGCTTTCCCCAATCCGAAATGCAGACGCAGATCGCCTTGCGACATCACACTGGATCCGCTATGAACCTCGTCCATCTGCGCATGTGTGCCCGTTACCACACGCACGCGAGCCCCAATCGCGGTGCGATTGCATTTCGTTCCAATCAGTTTGATCTTGATCCAATTCTGCTTGTTACCGCCATCGTTGCGAAGCAGCGAGGGCAAATCGTTCATGTTCAACACCAGAGCATCAATATCGCCGTCGTTGTCATAGTCTCCGAACGCGGCCCCGCGACTGGAAAAATGCTCGCTGATGCCAGGACCCATCTCCGGCGAAACGTCTTTGAACTTTCCCCCGCCTAGATTCTTGTACACCAGGCGCGGATTCTTGTAAGTCTGTCCAAGATCGCGCCCATCAATTTCCGGATACACGTGTCCATTGATCTGCAGGATGTCTGCCCAGCCGTCATTGTCGTAATCAAGGAAGCCGCAACCCCACGCCACGAACTGATTGTTGATCCCAATTCCCGAAGAAAACGTATCGTCGCTGAATGTTCCGTCACCGTTGTTGTGATACAGATTGCAGGTATCGTCAGCAAAGTTCGTCTTGAAAATGTCGAACCACCCATCGCAATCGTAGTCGGCCACCGCCACGCCCATGCCCGCCTGCTCATGTCCATTTTCGCTGTAAGCGCATCCCGCGATTACCGCAACGTCGGTGAACGTACCGTCGTGATTGTTGCGAAACAGAATGCTCGGTTGCGAGTCAACCGCCACGTAAATATCGGGCCAACCGTCGTTGTCAAAATCGTATGAGACCGCCGTAATGGAATACCGAGGCCCAGGCTTGAGGATGCCCGCTTTCTCTGAAACGTTCGTAAAAGTTCCATCTCCATTGTTGTGATAAAGAACGTTGGTGTCTCCGGGTAAGCCACGCGGGCCGCACATCACCGGAATACCCTTCCATTGGCACTGGTCCGGATCGCTGGCGCAAGGAGTTTTTGTCGGATCGAGTTTTATGTAATTGCAGACAAAAAGATCCAGACGTCCATCGCGGTCATAGTCGAGCCATGTGCAACCCGCCCCCCAGCGGATCTGCTCGTCATAGACGCCGGTTTTCTTCGTGACGTCGGTGAACGTCCCATCGCCGTTGTTATGAAACAAGATGTTGTGTCCCCAGAAACAGCAGAAGAGATCGTCCCAGCCGTCGTTATCGTAGTCCCCGACGCAGATGCCCGTCTGCCAGCCTGTACGTCCGAGCCCGGATTTTTCGGTAACGTCCGTGAAAGTTCCGTCACGATTGTTTTTGTATAGATGCGAAGTCGGCGCCTTCCCCACCGGCCAGTCGGCATTGAATCGCGTCCCATTCGTCAAATAAATATCTAGCCAGCCATCATTGTCGTAATCGAAGAATGCGAGTCCACTGCCCTTCGCTTCGATGATGTACTTTTTGTGTTCGACGCCACCCCACACGTTGGGAGAATTCAAACCAGCTTCGCGGGCCACGTCAACGAACTGGACTGGAGAAACGGCCGCCGGGTTCGAAGCAAAGGCATTTGGAAGGGCCGCCGCTTCAAGGCGCATCGAGCCTTTCCATTTCCAAAGCGGCGTAGTAACTGCATCGAGGAGAGAACTACCGAGAACAACAAGAGAAGAACCCAGGAAACGCCGCCTGAAGAGATTCATAGTTTGGGATCACTGAAGGCGATGCTTGCGACACCGAACATTCGCACGAGCACCAATTCGTTTTTCTCATGTAATGCTGGCATTCGTATCATCGGCTCGGCACCTTCGGAAAGTTGCGCGGTACAATTCCCGTACCTTCCTTAACCGCAATAATCCGGTCGATAGGCACATTCGTCAAACGATCCACTTGTCCACTGGGCCAAGTAATTTCAAGCGATTCAATTTTCGTACGCTTTCCCAACCCAAAAAGAATCCGCGGATCGCTTGCCGACATATAACTCATCCCACCTTTTGCCTGCTCAACGTGCGTAATTCCTTCTGAAGTCAGTTTCAGCGACGCCCCGACACCATCGCGATTAGACCGCGTTCCGATCAACAAAATTTCCAGCCAGTGATTAGCGTTTCCACCATCGTTCCGCAGAAGCTCCGGGAAATCGCCGCGAACATTGACAGCAATGTCCACATCGCCGTCATTGTCGAAATCAGCGGTGGCAATTCCACGCCCAGCGATGGGCCGTATGAAGTCCGGTCCCAAAGTCTCCGAAACTTTATCAAACTGGCCCTTTCCCAAATTCCGGAACATCAGCAATGGCTCTTTGTAACCCACTTCGCTGTGATACAGCTGAACATTGTCCAGCATCGCGCCGTTCAACTGCAAAATATCGGGCCAGCCATCGTTGTCATAGTCCAGAAATTTCATCGAGACGCCACTAAACAAGATCGCCTTGTTCCCGATCCCCGACCGAAACGTGTAGTCGTCAAAGCTCCCGTCGTGGTTATTGTGATAGAGCCGGTTTAATTCGAAATCAAGGTGAGTGATGTACACATCCTGCCAGCCGTCGCCGTCCACATCCGCCGCGTCAATTCCCATTCCTGCTTCGTAGCGGCCATCTTCGCTAGCCGCCAGCCCGGAAACGAACGAGACATCCTGAAACGTTCCATCCTTCTTATTGAGAAACAGAAAATTGGGCCACGTATCATTGGCGATGGCGATGTCCGGCCATCCATCATTATTGAAATCCGCCACGACAACGCCCATGCCTTTGGATTCTGGCGTGCCGATGCCGGACGCATCACTGACATCCGTGAATGTCCCATCGTGATTGTTGTGATAGAGCTTGGTTTTCTGCCCTTTGTAATTGCCCGGATTGCAGTAGGACCGATAGCCAGGCCGTCGTTCGCCGCACCACAAATTATTTTTCGGCGTCCATTCGAGGTAATTGGTCACGACCAGATCGAGCCAACCATCTTTATCATAGTCAAACCATGCTGCGCTGGTGGACCATCCGCCTTCGTCCGCAACGCCGGCTTTAGCCGTCACGTCGGTAAACGTCCCGTTACCGTTGTTGTGGTAAAGAATGGCGCGGCCGTAGCCAGTCACGTACAGATCGGGATACCCATCATTGTCGTAGTCCCCGACTGCAACACCCTGGCCGTAGTGTCCCTCGCCACCGACGCCGGCTTTCTCCGTGACGTCGGTAAAAGTCCCATCCCCATTATTGTGGTAGAGCGCCGAACGCAGAGGATGCGCCGGCTTGTAAATGTCCGTGGCGGCCGATTGCACAAAGTAGAGATCCATCAACCCGTCCTGGTCATAATCAATCCAACCGACACCCGTGCCCATCGTTTCCAGATAATACTTTTCATCGGTCTGTGTGGAATCCTGCCGGAAAGTGATACCAGCGGCTTGTCGAATGTCTGTATAGCGAACGGTTATTCGAGAATCCTGCGTTTTAGGAGTCTGTCCAGCCTGCGCCCTCTGATACGTCCCCAAGACACTTAGGATGATTGAAGCGAGCAACGCGCCGCCCGTGATTCCAAATGCCAGTCGCTTGCCTATCTTCGAACTTTTCGCCATTTGCGGATAGCCTAGGTAGTGCCTGACCATTTACGAGAGCTTTGCGACGCTCCCAATATTTTCCCAACTTTGAAATCTTCACGCATATTAGCTTCGTCAACACAGACGCTCAACCAAGCTTCACAACGGTACTTTCAGAGAGTGAGGTCAGCAAGTGAAAGCGCGATTTGCAGAAGCTGCTGCCGGGCAAGCATCGGCATGGGTTCACGAAGCGTAGAACTTGCAGCGGGTGCTTTGGATAGGGCTTCTTCAATCCGATTGATATCAAATCCTCCAGCCGCGTTGCTGCCCCTAAAACGGTTCAGCACTTCGCGGGCTTTGGCGATTTCCCCTGTTTGGTAATAAAAAACACCCAGCGTTGAATAGCTTCCCGGCCACTCCGGCAATAAATCCACCGCGCGCTCAAGGTTCTCGGCAGCTTGTGGAGTCTTCCCTTCCAACGCCGAAACGATCCCCAGTCCCCACAAAATCTTCCCTGAACTCGGAATTCGGGCCAGGCCTTTCCGCAATGTTTCCTCGGCACCATTAATATTATTTTCGCGAAGCTCCGCAAGTGTCAGCGAAAGGTAATACTGATCGTTATCAGGATTTCGCCCGATCGCTTCGCGAAAAATCTCTTTAGCTCGGGCCGTGTCGCCGAGATGCGCGTGGATATCTCCCAGCAACGCCAGGAACGCATCGTCCTGCTGGCCCGTCACCGAAACTTGCCGCGAAGTTTCGAGCGCTTGGGCATAGAGGCCCCTGCGAAAATAAGCGTCCGTCAAATCAAATTTCACGTCGTCCGAATCGGGATTGGCGCGCAATGCCGTCTGGAAATGCTGGATAGCTTCGTCATACAAACGGTAGCGCGCGAGCAGCACACCCACTCCAGTCTGCATGCGATAGTCGTCCGCGCTGATCTGGTCAAGCTGCGCGATTGCCTTTCGAGCTTCCTCCGATTTGCCTAGTTTCAAATAAGTTTCTGCCAACAGATAAAGGTCTTGTGGTTGGCCGGGGTGCTTCTGGATCTGCTCCGTCAGTTCGGTCAAATCCAATTGAGTTCGCGCCCGCGGCGAAAGGTCTGAGCGATTGTTGAGGTAGTCGAAGAGGTGTTGATAAGGATAAGGACCCGGAGAAGCGTCCTTAGATAGCGTCTGAAATACACTCAAGTCTCTTTGTGCTGCCTCCATCTGATGGAGGCTTCTCTCCACCATCGCGAGCTTGTAGTACCCCGAAGCGGGCTTGCGGCTCACTTTTACGTATTTCCGGAGCAGCGTGGCCGCCTCTTCGAATCTCTTGTTCGCGATCAGCAAGTTTGCCAATTCAAAGAGCGCGTCGGAAAAGTCCGGGTTCGACCGTAGCGCCTGTTGAAAGAACTCTTCCGCCCGCGCGTGATTTCCTTGCCGTTCTTCGATATACCCCATGTTGAACAAGCAAGTTGCGTTGTGAGAATCCTTCTTCAGCCCCTCCTGAAAATACTTCTTGGCCTCATCAAAGCGTCCGAGATGCCTGTAGGACAGCCCCATGAACGCATACGATCGTGCGGACGGGTCCAGCTCGATCAGCTTCTGAAACTCTTCAATGGATTTTTCCGCTTTCCCGGACATGAAATAACTTTCGCCCAGCGCCGCGTGGAGATCAGCACGTTGGGGTGCAATCTTCAAACCTGATTCAAGCAACGGAATTGCATCTTCGAAGAAATTTTGCGTCATGCTGACGCGTGCCAGAAGAAAGATGATGTCCGTATTCCGAGGAGCCAGCTTATGCGCGCGCGCGAGTAAATCCAGGGCATCTACGGCCCGCGCCTGATCCGCGTAGACTTGCGCCATCACGTAGAGAGTCTCGGGTGAATCGGGCTTGAGTTTCAGAGCTCGATTTAAGACCTGCTCGGCTTTCGCATAATCGCCGCTTCGGAGATAGGACTGTCCAAGGTTGAAGAGAATCTCGAATGTTTCGGGCTGCAGTGCATTCGCATTTTCAAGTTCAACCTCTGCTGCCCGATACTGTTTTTCGGAAGCCAGCAGCGTCCCCAGGGTAAAATGCAGTTGAGCGTCACCCTTGTTTTCCGCAGAAAGTTCCATTGCCGCCTTTAGACCTTCGGCTGTCCTGTGAGCCTGGAGGTAAGCCCGAACAAGATTGAAGCGAGTTTCGACATTCGCAGGATGCACATGCAGGAAATGTATGACGGCCTCCGACGGTGAACCCTTGGCCATCAAGACCAGGCCCAAATTGTAATTTGCATCGCGATTGCCAGGGTCGACACGCAGTACGATCCTGTACTCTTTCTCAGCCGGGACCGGCTGCGCCTGGGCGACATAAGCGTTTCCAAGATTGTTATGCGTTCCGGCGGAGTTTGGATCTAGCTTCAGGGCCTGTTGGAAAGCATCAACCGCATTTGCAAAGTCTTTTTGATCGCTGCAGATAATCCCAAGCAAGTTGTACGCTTCTACGCTGGAGGGATTCCGTTTGAGCTCTCCCTGAATTTTTTCCTTGGCTTGATCAAGCAGTCCTTGGCCGAGCAACTCCTCCACTTCCGGGAAATGTATCTGGTTCTTTGAGGATTGCCGTGGATTGCTTTTGCCGGGGGCGGATTGCTGACCCCTGGATACTCCGGCAGAGAGAAACAAAATCAGTACGAATGCGAGGATTCGAGAGCGGTTTGACCAACCGTGCTTACTTCTGGGCGGACACGAAAATGGAGCGTCAATCCTCATCCACCAATGACCCTCCATTCGAATTAGGCTCCCACGTCTCGAAAGCTCAATTTAGCATCTCCAATGCCTGCTGAGCCAATTTGTGGCCGGGTTGCTGTTGCAGCAGTGCTAGTAGAACCTCTCTGGCCTTCGCCTTCTGCTCCATAAGCACGAACAGCCGCGCCAGGTTGAGATACGCCTGGTCAAAGCTAGGGGCCACACGGATACAAGTCTTGAATTGCTCTTCCGCCTCCGGGTTGCGCCTTTCGCGGACAAAAAGTACGCCCAGGTTGTTCAGCGCATCGGGATACTCCGGCCGAAATTTCACCGCTTTTTCAAGATACTCCTCCGCACGAGGTAGCTGATCCTCCCTCGCGTACAGCATTCCCATGCTGTAGTTGATCTCAGGATCATCCGGTTCAATTTCGATCGCCCGGCTCAGCAGTTTTTCAGCTTCGTCAAGCGTTCCTTGTCTTCGATAGATGTTTCCGAGGTTCACGAGCGCGGTAGCGTAGGCCGGCCTCAAGCGCAGAGACTCTTTGAAGCTTCGAACGGCCTCATCCGCCTGCCCCTGCTGCGCCGCAACCATTCCAAGATTGTTCCACGCTTCCGGATAGTTTGGACGCAGCTTCACCGTCTGCTCGAGATATTGCCGCGCGTCTTGAAGAGAGTTTCTTCGCAAATAAAGCGTTCCGAGGTTGTAGTAGGCTTCGGCGTTCTCTGGCTTAGATGCGATCACCTGTTTGAAAGAGGCTGCCGCCTGATCCAGATATCCGCGCTGAAACATCGCCACTCCGTACGTAAAGTCGTTGCGATGAAACTGCCCCTCAGTCAGTGTTCCACCGCGCGGGAGTGCTTTCCGAACTCGATCCTCAGTACTTTTTGGAATCGCCTTCACGTCTTCGATCAGCCGTTCGTGGCTTACCAGTCCTTGGTAAACCTTGATGATCATGCCGTCCTTATCCAGAAGAAAGGAACTTGGAATCGGCAGATCCCTGCGCCGATCGAACAGGTAGCGATAAATAATGCTGTAGATGCCGGCCACATCATTCGTAGCAAGCAAATTGGGAAATGTCAGCGCCTCTTTGGCGGCAAAGGAACGCACTGTTGGTGAGTCGCCTGCATCATCAACGTTTACTCCCACAATGCGAACACCGCTTGAAGCCAGAATCGTTAGGTATTTCTGCAAATCTTGCAGCTGCTCGTGGCAAGACGGCGACGCCACCGCCCAAAAACTAAGTAACACTGCGCCGCCCCGAAGGGACCGAAGCTCCCGCATGTTGCCCGCTAAGTCGGGCAGCGCAAACTCTGGAGCGCTCAAAGGTTCGATGAGCCAGGTCTCCACCGATGCCGGCAAAACCTCCCGCTTCTGAATCTCGCCCGTTCGAGAATACGAAGCAGGCGCACCCGCGAACGGCTTAGCCAAAAACTTTTCGGAGCCTTCCTCGATTTCAATTCGCTGGTTTACCGGCAAGTGTTCGAAGAACTGCGTCAGGCCACTGGGCCATAGGATGGAAACCCGAACGGTCCCTTCAGTTTTTCCAACCCCAAAGAAAAGCTCCTTGGTATGTTGCGATAAGAATCCGGAACCGGCCTGCAAATATTTTGTCTGGCGATGCGCCGTCGATTCTACAGTGACCGCCGCGCCAATCGCATCACGGTCGCTTTTTGTTCCCCGCAAGCGAAACACAACCGAGTTACCCAGATCTTTCATTACATTTCGCAGGATCCGCAGCTGCGGCGCGTTTCGGTTCTTAAGTATAATTTCCAGCCGCCCATCATGGTCCAGGTCGGCGAGTACAAACGCGCGGCTGTCATCAGGAAAATCCAATCCCACCGTGCCCGACACCTCAGAAAACGTGCCGTCTCGGTTGTTCGCGTAAAAAACATTTCGTTCGTAACCATTCCAAGTTGCATCCGATCGGATCAGCTCGTTAATGGCGTTCCATCCGCGTTCGTAATTCGGCGAGGAAATAGCAGTCTGAGGCGATTTCGCCACCAACTGTCGCCAGAAAAAACTCGCCAGGTCGCCCTTTTCCCTTTCCGAATTCGCCGGTCCAGAGATGTAGCCGTTCGCAATGTAGAGATCCGGGTATCCGTCATGGTCGAAGTCCCACGCATCCGAGGACCACGCCCAGCGCCCCATCTCCACTCCCGCTTGCGCGCTTACGTTTTCAAACTTCCCATTCCCTTTATTTCGATACAGCGAATTTCCTCGCGCATGCTGGCGATAAAGTGCGCGAATACTCTCCGGCTCTTTCTCGTGGAAGTTTTGTTGCTCCGAAACTCTCTGCCCTGCGGCGGACCACATGTTCGCAACGTAAATATCCTGCTTGCCGTCGTTGTCGTAATCGAACCAGCACGCACTCATCCCCGCGCCGACATCTTCGACTCCCGCTTCAGTCGAAACGCACGTGAATGTTCCATCTCCCTTGTTGCGGTAAAGATTATTCCGTCCGAAGTCGTTGGCCACATAAAGGTCCGGCGAACCATTGGATTTGTAGTCGCCCCACGCACACGCAAAGCTGTAACGGTCGTTATCTATATTCAGGCCGGCCGCCTCAGTCCGATCTTGAAAAGTGGCGTTCCCTTCGTTGTGCATCAAGAAATTAGGAGGACCATTCCTCGCGTCAAAATACGGCGCAGGATAGTGATACTGATCCAGGCCGAGGTAATAGCTGTACAAGCAGAAATAGATATCCAGACGTCCGTCGCCATCGTAATCGGCGACGGCAGCATGCGTGAAAGTCCCTTGAGGGGGGCGCAAAAACTTGAAAGCATCGCGCTTCTGTAAAAACTTTCCGTTCCCCTGATTCAGAAAGAGCAGCGGTCCATTTCCGCAAACCACCAAGAGATCCTGCAGTCCTTTATTTTCGAAATCCGCGAACAGCGCGCAAGCCGTGCCATCCAAAACCCCCACTCCGCTTTTGTCCGTCACATCCTCAAACGTGCCATCGCCACGATTGTGATAAAGCCGGTTGGGAAGTCCCGATGGCTGGCAAACATACAAATCGTCCAAGCCGTCGTTGTCCATATCTCCAACTGCCAATCCGTTGTTTCCATAAACATCTATCCCACAAGCCCCATCTAAAACCGTCCGCCAATAATCCACTCCGTGGCACAACTGATTCCTATAAGATTCCGTCTGTCCAAGCACCTGTGAAGTGATATCAATGAAAACCGGCTCGCGAGCTCGGCTGAGCGTCTCCTCCTTCGCCTCCCATCGCAGCACTCGCCAAGTGTTCGAATCACCGCGCGTCCATCGGGTTAGCCAATGTCCAACTCTCTCCTCCCGCGCGGTGTCTTTGCGCGTGCCAACAAAGCTGTACCGAATATCAACCTGAACGCTAAGCGGGGCACCAGCGATCTCCTCGATGCTCACGATTTCGAATTCCGCCGTTTCCACCTGCGCCATCTGCGCAAAATAATTCTTAATCTCCAGCAGAAACCGTTCGCGCCCCGGCCCAACGCTATTCGAAAATCGTCTTCGAACCACCTCGATCCCATTTCCCGAACGTAAAGTTGTTTCTCCGTTCGGCACAAACGAGCCACCTTCGATCGAAGCATCAAGAAGTTTCCCCACGACGGCGAGAGCCGGCGCCCCCTCCTTCAAGCCTTGCGCCCATTCTCTGAGCAGTCGCTCGATTTCAAACGCATACTTCTCTGTAACGTACTCATCCCCGCCGGGAACGACCAGTCGAAGTACATCCTCAAGTGGAGATTTCGCGGGGTAGTGCGGCGTTAGACGAAAATCAGTGAATGGAAAACCAGAGCTCCGGCCCAGGAAGCCCTGCAACACTCCTGCTTGGAATGGAAATGCATGAATCGGCGCTGGAAGCAAGAGCACAGGCGCCCAACGCATTCCTCTGAGGAAGGTTCGACGTGAAAATATCTTGTCTCCGTCTTTGTGACGCACCATGTGCCCGAATTCACTCTATCAAGGAATGCTTACTCAGTGGGAGCAGGTCCGGAGGAATCTGCCAATATCAGTTCGGCGGGAATCTGGTATTCCCTTCCATGTGGATCGGCGGAACAGGAAAGTTCGTGTAGAGCGTCGGCAGCCATCCGGCCCACCATTTCCCGGTGAACATCTACTGTAGTGATAGAAGGATTGCTGTATTCAGCCAGTCGCGTGTTGTCGAAACCGGTTACGGAAATATCTTCAGGCACACGGCAGCCCGATTTCATCAACCCCTTGAGGACGCCAACAGCCGTAAGGTCATTTATGGCCATTACTGCCGTGGGCCTAGGTGACAGCTTCGCTATGGCTAGACCCGCCGCCAGCCCACCTTCGAAGCGCAAGTTGCCGGGCACTACCGGTCCCGGCTTCAGCCCCAAAGCCTGCATGCACTTTTCATAAGCATGCAACCGCGCTAGGTTGGAGTTCAACCCGGGCCGGCCGGCAACGAAAGCGATTCGCCGATGCCCGTTCTGATATAAATATTTGACAATTTTCTCGACCCCCGAAAAATAATCGATCCGCAAGTTACTCATGTAGCTTTGCACCGGGGCGAGATCCAGAAACGTCACCGCAATCCTTCTTCGCGCAAGTTCATGAATCAAGCGCAAACTAATTTCCGAGGTCATCACTGCCACGCCGCGCACATTGTGTTCCATCATTCTCTCCGCGGCTTCCCGTGTTCTTCGGAGATCATAGTTTGTGTCGCTCAGAATCGCATCGTAGCCAAGCTGCCGCGCGCGCGTTTCAAAACTTTTGATTACTTCGGGGAAAAAAGGGTTCTCAATGTCGGACACAATGATTCCCAGTGTGCGGCTGTCGCGCGAAGCCAAATGTCGTGCATGAACGTTTGGAAAATATCCAAGCCGCTTTACAGTAGAAAGTACTAGCGAATGCGTTCTCCGCCCCACTTTACCCGTCTTGTTCAAAACGTTCGAAACCGTGGCAGTCGATACGCCTGCTGCCTTGGCGACATCACGAATCGTTAAGCCCATATGAGGGACGCCCCGCCGTCCGCAGGCGCCACGGAATAATTTCTCATTTCTTGGCGCCACCCTAGAGAAGAAAGTATAGATGAAAAAAAGCGCTTGACAGCATTCAACAAGCAGTGTAATACAAATCTACTAGGTTAAGCGTTTAAGTTGTTTGGGGGGAGCCCGAATCAATTCGCAGCTCGCATACATTCAGTAGCTCTGAGGGCTCAAAATTAGCATTCTGTGCCGCGCGGTGAGGGTGCCACTCCCGCGCGGGTTGATCGAACAAACAGTTTGACCAGTGTTGCCACAGTCGAGCGCAACATCGGTCGGAGTGGTTTTTTCGTTCCTTTGTATTCGTCGAGGGGTTGGCCTATACGTTGACCGGCAAACGCTTGCCGAACACCGTGGGCCTGAAAGCTAGGGAGGATTAGGTTATGAATCGGAAGGCCATTACATTTGGAATTCTGCGGGCGGTCCTGGCGATAGCAGTCATCGTTCTGTTTTTGGGCGTGAGACCCCTCCCTGCCCAAGTGGACACCGGCAGCATCTTGGGTACTGTCACCGACACTTCGGGCGCGCCCATCAACGGCGCCAAAGTTACACTCACCAACGAAGGCACCAGCGCGAGCCTCTCGACCCTGACAGGAGGCGATGGCGTTTACAAATTTACGCCGCTCAAGATTGGCAGTTATAAGGTCGGCGTCACATTCCAGGGATTCCAGACCATTACCCAGACCAAGATCACTGTTAACGTCGGTGCTGAAGTGCTGATCAACTTCACACTAAAGCCCGGCCAAGTCACCGAGATAGTTGAAGTCTCGGCCGCTGCGCCGGTTCTCGAAACCCAGAATGGTTCCGTCGGTCAAGTTGTCGATTCTCGTGCGATCAATAACGCGCCCCTCAACGGCCGCAATTTCACATTCCTGGCCCAGCTTTCCGCCGGTGTAAACACCCCCCAGGCTGACACGCGCGGCAACGCCGCTTCCGGCGCCTTCGCCGCCAATGGCAATCGTCCGGCCCAGAACAACTATCTCCTCGACGGTATTGACAACAACTCGGACACCGTGGACTTCCTCAACGGCACGAACTTTGTCGTCCTGCCGCCGGTTGACGCTATTGAAGAATTCAAGGTTCAAACCACTGGCTTTAGCGCGGAATTCGGCCGCTCCGGTGCCGCCATCCTCAATGCCACCATCAAGTCCGGCACCAACGAACTCCACGGCGCTGCATGGGAGTTTTTCCGCAATGACAAACTCGACGCCGCCGACTATTTTGAGAATGCTGGTGGAATTCCCAAAGGCGAATTGCGCCAAAACCAGTTTGGCTTCTCCGCAGGCGGTCCTGTCGTAATCCCGCACATTTTTAACGGCAGGAACAAAGTCTTCTTTTTCGGTGACTATGAGGGATTGCGCAGAATTCAAGGCACCATTCTCAACGGCTCGGTTCCTACCGATTTGGAGCGAAGCTCTGGTTACACGAACCTAACAGATCTAATCACCTTTCAAAAAGGCACGCAGACAGACGCTCTTGGCCGCACAATGCCTACGGGGACCGTGTTGGATCCCACAACTACACGTCAGGTCTCTCCTGGAGTATTTGTTCGCGACCCCTTCGGCACCTGCGTAAATGAGCCCGCCAACTTCGTCTACACACTGGCCGGCTGTAGCCTGAATATGATTCCTGTCGGGCGAATTGACCAGAACGCCGTCTCTCTCTTAAATCTCTATCCCGCTGCAAGAAGCGCGGGGATTTCGCAAAATTTCGCCAATTCCCCCGCACTCGATGAGCACCGCAACGCGTTTGATTCCCGTCTGGATATTAATTTCAGCCAAAAAGACACTGTCTTTTACCGCTTTAGTTTCGTGGATGATCCCCAGCTCATCCCTGGGATTTTCGGCGGCATAGCCGACGGCGGCGGATTCCAGCAAGGTACGCAGACAGCGAATGCGCAGCAAAGCGCGCTTGGCTGGACCCATACCTTTTCTCCTACCTTGATTAACGTTGCCCGCGCCGGCCTGAACTATCTCCATACTTCGCGCTTCTCGCCGGAAGCCAATAATCCTACAGGGGCGGGTGGTAACGGTCTTCCTGCAGACTACGGCATTCTCGATGTTGCTCAGGATCCTCTGAATGGCGGACTTCCCGCCTTCGGCATCAACGGTCTATCAACTCTCGGCAGCAACGCTTTCTTGCCCTCTGACGAAGTCACTTCGACTTTCCAAGTCACTGATGACGTCACCAAGATTTACGGCAAGCATACCTTCAAAATGGGCATCGAGTATCAGCACGTCAAGTTCTCCACCCTGCAGCCACCATGGTCGCGCGGCGAGTTCGATTTCAACGGCAACTATACCGACATCCCGAACAATGCAAATAGTAACACCGGCATCGCCAATTTCCTTCTGACGCCGGCTGCCGCTGCCAATGGAGGCACTGTTGGTTTTCTCGGCGGTCCGACGCAGATCTACCTTTCCAACATCTCCCTTACCGACAATGGCAAGAACTATTACGGCGTCTACGGGAACGATGACATCAAACTTACTCGCAAGCTGACTGTTAACATCGGTCTGCGTTGGGACTTTTTCGGGCTTGTCTTCGAGCACCACGGAAATCAGGCTAACTTCATCCCCTCTGGCGGTCCACTGAACGGACCAACTTACCTAATGCCCGGCGGGAAGAACACCTGCGATGGCACTACCCTATCGAGTGACCCGACCACCGGCTTTATCGCTTTGCTTGCACAAGATAATATCGCGTGCGCCGCAACCAATGCCTACGGTAAGGGACTTGGCAGCTCCCAGAAGACGAATTTTTCGCCCCGTTTCGGTTTTGCCTATCAGGCTACCCCCAAGTTCGTGGTTCGCGGCGGATTCGGTATGTTCTACAACGGATTTGAAAACCGCGGCTTTTCGCCAAACCTCGGTGAGAACTATCCTTTCCAGTTCAATTTCTCTTACGGAGACAGCAGTCATGGGACTGCCACAATTCCATCGCAAATCCCGACTCCCTATCCGACCTGCAGCACTACGACTACAACCGGAGGCGTTCCGACGTTTGAGACTGGCTTCTCTTGCAATCCCCTCAGTCCGCTTCTTGTTGGCGCAGCAGGCTTGCAACTACGCGGAATCCAATTCGACTATCAGACCCCTTATTCGATGAGTGGCAATTTCACTTTGCAATATCAGCTGACTCCTACAATGTCCGTCCAGGCAGCTTACGTAACGTCCCTGGCGCGGCACTTGGAGGTCTTTCCAAGTTCCAACAACGTCAGCCAAATTTTGCCGGCCTCCTTACCCACCGGCGAGAAAATCTCGCAATTCTTGCCCTTCCCGGATTTTGGGAGAGGCGCGAGCTATGCCGCCACGGAGGGAAGCAGCGCTTACCACGGTTTGCAAACGAAGATCGAAAAGCAATTTGCCGGCGGCCTTAATTTCCTGGCTACCTACACATTCTCCAAAACACTATCGGATGCCGGCGATTTGCTGAACGGCGGTAGCCTCGCTGGCTATCGTGCTCCTGACGTTCCTGGTGCCGGAATCCGGTACGACTATGGCCTCGCTAACTTCGATATCCGCAACGTCTTCCATCTCAGCGGCGGCTATCAACTGCCATTTGGCAAGGGCAAACACTTCATGTCCGACGCCAGTGGAGCGGCAGACAAGGTAGTTGGCGGCTGGAGCATCCAGTGGCTCGCCACACTTCAGGGCGGCCAGCCAATTACTCTTTCCTGTCCCAACGGTACCACTACCGGCACGGGCTGCTACGATATCCTTGTTAGCGGGCAGAACCCCCATCTGGGACTTCATACCGACGCGAATGGGAAGCTTAGCTGGATTGGCAACCCCGCAGCTTTCGCACAGCCACCAAAGTGTACTCAGGCAGCCATAGGTGCACCGCTCGTCAATTGTGATATTTCTGCGTTAGGCGGCGGTCCTGCTCAGATTCCCGGGCCGGGCTTCCATCGCCTTGACTTCTCAATTTTCAAGGAAATCCCTATTAACGAGCGCTTCCGTTTCCAATTCCGCACGGAGATTTTCAACATTCTCAATCATCCAAACTTTAATGCTCCCGGGTTCGGCGGCAACGGCGTTGTCTCCATCTCCGGCTCCACCAATTTCAACAATGCGAACTTTGGCGAAATCGGTGCTACCCGCGACGCACCTTATGACGCGCGCCAGATCCAGTTTGCACTGAAGTTGTATTACTAAACCGAAGTGACACCCCGCAAAAAGGGCGCCCCTTCCGACGGGCGCCTTTTTTGTTTTCATCAGGGCATTCTGACAATCCCCAGCCCCCACCTGAAAAGGCGCGGTGATAACATCTTGGAATTGTGATCAGCAGACACCGTGCACAGTGCGCTCTTTTCCTGGCAGTCTTGGCGTGCCTTTCGGCCGCGGCAACGGCTCGCCAACAACACCAGGATCTGGATCGCGCTTTTCAGGCCGCTGTCGCTCAGTACGATTCGGGTCAATTTGCCAAAGCCATCGCACAACTGGAGAAACTCCTGCACTACGCCCCGGAAAGCTTTGAAGTCCACGAACTCCTCGGATTGGCCTATGCGGCGCAATCGCAGGATGCCAGAGCCAACGAGCACCTCAGGAAGGCCGCAACCTTGAATCCCCAATCAGCGCCCGCCAGAACGAATCTGGCCGCCAATCTCACCCGCCTGGGTAAGCCCGAGTTGGCACTCGCCGAGTTCAAGAAAGCCGCCGAACTCGACCCCCAGAGTTTTGACACCAATCACAACCTGGGCGAGTTCTACGTCCGCTCCGGAAAACTCGCCGAAGCCACTCCCTTTCTCGAGAAGGCCCAGCGCATCGATCCGTCCGCGTACGACAACGGCTACGATCTATCGCTTGCACTCCTTCAGCTCGGCCGCCTCTCCGAAGCACGCCAGCTGATTCATGATCTTCTAAAACGGAAGGACACCGCGGAGCTCCACAACTTGCTGGGCGAGATTGAAGAAAAAGACGGCAAATTCGTCTCCGCTGAAAATGAATTTGAACTCGCCGCCCACGCCGATCCCAGCGAGAGCAACCTCTTCGATTGGGGCAGCGAACTCCTCCTCCACCGCACCCTCGGTCCAGCAGTAGAAGTCTTCCAACAAGCGACCACCCGCTACCCCGATTCGCCTCGATTGATGATCGGCCTCGGTATGGCCCTCTACGCCCGTGGCAATTATGACGACGCCGTCAAATCCCTGCTTCGCGCCGCCGATTTGGCCCCGTCAGACCCGCGCGGTTATCCATTTCTCTCCAAAGCCTACGACAGCTCTCCAAGCCAGGCCGACGAGGTCATCCAGCGCTTCCGCCGTTTTGCGGAGCTCCAGCCGCGCAATGCGCGCGCCCAGTATTACTACGCGATGAGTATGTGGAAGGGAAAGCGCACCCAGGACCCCGATCTGGATCTCCATCTAATCGAATCGCTGCTTAAGGAAGCTCTCGTATTGGATCCCAAATTGGCGGACGCCCACCTGCAACTTGGCAATCTCTTGTCCGACCAGAAAAAATATCCCGAGTCTATCCCCGAGTATTTGAAGGCTCTCGAACTCAATCCGGATCTGGCCGATGCTCATTACCGGCTCGCGCAGGCCTATGTTCGCACTGGCGAAAAGGACCGCGCCCAGGAGCAGTTTCAGGTCTACCAAAAACTTCGTGAACAACATTTGGCCGATCTCGACAAACAAAGAGCTGAAATTCGCCAATTCGTATTCTCGGAGAAGGATTCTCCTACTGCGAAACCGTAGCTAATTTCGACTTAGGGGGAAAGGATTACAGGCGTTAAGCCCCGGGAAAAGGCATTCGGAGCGGCGGCATTGTACGAAAAATGGTATCGCCGGCCTATGTAGAATGAGCTCCTGACAATGCTTGACTTCGCTGGTAACGCGTCGTACTTTACGGGCTAAGCCTTGGATTTCTAATGACTTCCTACCACTCTCCGCGCACGAAAAAAGATAGGGACGCCGAGATGATTTCTAACCCTCGGGAGTTCTCTCGTCAGCTCGGTTGGAGCCGTCGTGAGTTCTTGCGTTCCGCTGCAGGAGTCACACTCGGGAGTTCTTTCCTCCCCTCCAGCCTGCTCGCACGCACTGGGATCCCCACCGGCAAGAGGAAGGTCGTCGTCATCACTTTCGGTGGCGGGGCTCGCGACCAAGAAACGTTTGCTCCCGAAGGCCAGGAAAACATCCCGCACCTCATGCGTGAACTGATCCCCCAGTCCACCTTCTTCACGCAAGTCGTGAATCGCGGAATCCTCGGCCACTACGTCGCCACCGCCAGCCTCGCCACCGGCGTCTATGAAACGGTCAATAACTTTGCTTCCCTGCCGCCCGAACATCCCACCGTCTTCGAATATTTTCGCAAAGACTTGAAGCGTCCCGCCTCCGATGCCTGGGTCGTCGCCCCTAGCAACGGCTTCAATCGTATTGGCGAAAGCAATCACCGCTCCTACGGCCCCGGATTGGGCGCAAGGGTAATTCTGCCCAAGCACCTTTTGTCCGCCGCAACCTCCGGCGGAGGCGCGGACTTCGAGCATCTGCTTCGCGACAACTATGAAACGCCTTTCTACACACCGCAACTCGGCGGTAACGAATTCGAATTGCAGCAGCTGGGAATGATGCTCAAGCTCTCCGTCGATGATTTCAAATCCCACGCCCGGACTTTGTCGAGTCCCGACGAGCTCTCCGTCTACATCGTGCGCCAATTGATGCGCCAAATGGCTCCGAGTCTTCTCTGGATCACCATGCACGACATTGACATCGCTCACGCCGGTGCTTATTCGCTCTATATCGACGGCATCCGCCGCACCGATCGTCTTTGCACCGAAGTCTGGAAAACGATTCAGAGCGAGCCCGAGTACGCCGGCAAAACAACTTTGTTCATCCTGCCCGATTTTGGCCGCGATTCCGACGACGATTCCGGCGGCAACGGGTTCCAGCATCATCGCACCGGCGATGCCCTCTCCCGCACCACTTGGATGATGGCTCTCGGCGCCGGCGTCCGCGAAGGAGTTGTTTTCGATCGCCCCACGGACTCGACCGATCTCGTGCCAACTCTCGGCTCCATCCTCGGGTTTTCCGCTTCGCTCGCGCAAGGCAAACCAATTCCGGAGCTCTCGTAGCCGTTATGCTCCCACCCGATCTCAAGCCCGAGCAGTTCAATGGCTACTCGCTGGAAGCAAGAAAACTTGTCACCAACTATATCAGCACGCTCCAACGCCTTCCCCTTAGTTTTCTTCCCAGCCTCCTCCGCGAGGCCATCGATTACGATTTCAAATTCCCCGCCGAGCGTCGCGCCCTCGAAAAGGAACTCGCGAACCTCAATTCCCTTTCCCCCGAACAACTCAAGGACTGGATTCAAGGCTTTTCGCAAATCCGTCTCTCCCCTCAGCTAGAACGCTTCGATTGGGTCAATCTTCCCGCTCAATTTGTCGAACAACTTTCCTCGCACCTCTGGACCACGCATCAACTGGACGCCTTTCGCATTGCCGCAACTGCCTATGCTGATCGTTTGCACGCTGCCGTGCCGGCGGAGCCGCCTCCAATCCCCCGCCTCGGAATTACCGTCATCGGCCAGGGAGTTTCCGCCCACGACGATCCCCTTTTTCGCAAGCTCCGCCCCCACGGCGCGCATTTCACCAAAGTTAATCCAGAAAATGGCTTAGAGGTCCTACTGAACGCCGTAGCCGCAAGAGCGAAATCCCATCCCGCTCCCTACGCCCACTGGTACATCGACGGCGGCCTGGAAGCGCCTTATGCTCCCACCCTCACATGCGTCTCCTATCACGCTCTGGAACCCGCTCGCGCCGCCCTCTCTAGCAAGATGCGCCCTGAAATCAATCGCCCCGGCATGGGCCCTGAAGCCCTGCGCACGCTCCTGGCGCAGATGCGCCCTGCCGATCTCGGCCTCGCCAAGTCAGGGGATCCCGTCATGGCGCGCTTCCAGCTCAAAGTCCTCACCGAGGGCTCCGGCACGCAAATCTTCAGCACCACCTTCGCCCAATGGACCGCCCGCGAAGCTCTCCGCCGTGCCCAACCGCTCACCGTGCTCGTCCGCTTTGCTCCGCGCCAGCGCCAAAAACCCATGAACGAAATGCTGGCCGCCGGCCACGAAGTCGCCGAACTCGATCCTCTGGGTTCTCTTGTGGATGCCGACATGGGTGCCTACTACAATTGGCTGAACCAGCAGCGCCTACCCGGAGCCGACCATTCTTCCTTCCTCGTCTGGTTCGAAGGGCACAACGAAGCCATCGCCATCGGCCCATCCGTGCCGCGTGGCACCGAATCCACAGCCGCGACTGATTTGCAGCAGCTCCTAACCTGGGCGACTTAGCGCCAACAATTTTTTTAATTCGAAAGGACCATCATGGACCGACGCGACTTCTTGAAAACGACAAGCACGGTAATTGCAGGAGCAACTCTTGCACGCGGCGCTCTGGCAGGCGCATCTCCTCTGCCGGCCGATTCGAATGCCGACGGCCGCATGATTCTCCCCATCAATCGCAACTGGCGTTTCAATAAATCCTACGTCGAAGGCGCCCACGCCAAAACCTTCGACGACTCCGCTTTCGAACGTGTCGTCATTCCTCACACCAATGCCCGCTTTTCCTGGCACGGCTTCGACGACAAGTCCTACGAATTCGTCTCTATCTACCGCCGCCGCTTCAAGCTCCCCGCCGAAGCCCGCGGCCACCGCGTCTTCGTGGACTTCGAAGGCGCCATGACCGCCTCCACGGTCTGGATCAATGGCGCGCGTCTCGGCGAATACAAAGGTGGCTACACTCCTTTTTCCTTTGATCTCACACCGCACATTGATTTTGCCGGTGAAAACGTCCTCGTCGTTGACCTCGACTCGACTGAGCGTCCCGATATCCCGCCCTTCGGCCATCAAATTGACTACCTTACCTTTGGCGGCATCTATCGCGAAGTTTCCCTGCGCATCGTCCCCAATACTTTCATCGAAAACATTTTCGCCAAGCCCAAAGACGTCCTCAGTACGCATCCGACTCTCGACGTAGATTGTTTCCTCCAGCACAGCGAAGCCTCACGCGAACCCCTTATTCTCGAAGTCGAACTCCGCGATGGCGAGCGCGTCCTTGCCAAAGGCACACAAAAAGTTTCGCCGTCCGAAGCCGCCGCCGACCCCATGGCCCACTCCGTTCATCTCGACAATCTTGGCGCCATCAAACTCTGGGATCTCACCCATCCAAATCTTTATTCCGTCCACGTACGCCTGATGCGTGGCTCTCAATTGGTAGATCAAGACAAGCGCACCGTCGGCTTCCGCGAAGCCCAATTCACAGATCACGGTTTCGAATTGAACGGCAAAGTCATCAAGCTCCGTGGCCTCGACCGTCATCAAACTTTTCCGTTCGTCGGACAAGCCATGCCCGGCCGCCCCCAGCGCAGCGATGCCCATATCCTCCGCCACAAGCTTCATTGCAATATCGTCCGCACTTCGCACTATCCGCAATCCCGCCATTTCCTCGATGCCTGCGACGAAATGGGTTTGCTCGTCCTCGAAGAAATTCCCGGCTGGCAGCACATCGGCGACGAGCCCTGGAAACTGATTTCCATTGATAACGTCAGCCGCATGATTCGCCGCGACTGGAATCATCCCAGCATCATTATGTGGGGCGTTCGAATCAATGAATCCCGCGACGACCATGATTTCTACGTTCGTACCAACGCTCTCGCTCACCGTCTCGATTCCACTCGCCAGACTGGCGGCATTCGCTACTTCCAGGAATCCGAATTTCTCGAAGACGTTTTCACCATGAACGATTTTGGTTTTCCTCTGAAGCCGCCCAACCATCCGCGTTATCTCAACACCGAGTTCGTCGGTCATACTTATCCCACCAAGACCACCGACCAGGTCGAGCGCCTCACCGAACACGCCATGCGCCATGCGCGCATCCACGATCAGCTCGCGTCCAATCCTCAATACGCCGGCGGCATCGGCTGGTGTGCATTCGACTACAACACACATGGTGACTTCGGCGCCGGCGACCGCATCTGCTATCACGGTGTCACCGACATGTTTCGCGAACCCAAGCCCGCCGCTGGTTTCTACAAATCCCAGTGCGATCCCGAGGAAGAAATTGTTCTCGAGCCCGCCTTCCACTGGGCGCGCGGCGACGAATCCATCGGCTTCACCAAAGCCGTCGTCTGTTCAAACTGTGATCATCTAAAGTTTTATATCGCCGACAAATTGGTAGCGGAGGTCGATCCCAACAAGGCCGAATTTGCCCATCTCCGCTATGCTCCGTTTGTAGCCGATCTGGAGAGAGCCGTCTTTCAATGGGGAGACTTGCGCATTGACGGCTACCTGCAAGGCAAGAAGGTCATTTCCAAAACTCTTTCCGGCCGCGGCGTAGACCAGAAATTTACTCTTCTCCCAGACGACACCAAACTAATCGCCGACGGCGCCGACACCACCCGCGTCGTCCTGCGCGTCACCGACGAATTCGGCGCCATCCGGCCCTTCTCCAACGACGCCATCAAGTTCGAACTCGAAGGTCCCGCCGAAATTATCGGCGACAATCCCTTCGCCCTAATCGGCGGCACTGGCGCCATCTGGATCCGCGCCAAAGAACAACCCGGCACCGTCCGGCTCAGCGCCACGCATCCATATCTCGGTGCCCAGCACTTGCAATTCGAAATCGCCGCCGCTCCCCCAGAGCTAGCTTAGCCATGTAGCATTTCCCTTGTAGTGACGCAGCATGCTGCGCCCTTGTTATCCAGGCGCAAAACCTAGACCTCGTGGCAACGACTGTAGGCGCGCATTTCAGTGCGTCCCTCTTTCTGTTGACTCTGGTTCCTTGTGCAGGTCTCCACCCAAATTCCCTGCCCCCTTGCTATAATGCCTCCCAGCGCCCGTAGCTCAGCTGGATAGAGCATCTGGCTTCGAACCAGAGGGTCGGGAGTTCGAGTCTCTCCGGGCGCGCCACTTTCTTAAGAATCGTAACCGGGGCCGCCAGGCGACCCGCACTCTTTCCA
>JBGPDI010000019.1:0-51759 GCA_041482215.1 Candidatus Acidiferrum sp.
CACCATAGAAGAGTGCGAAGAGCTGATGCAGGAAAACCAGGTTCGCAGAATCCCCGTTGTGGACAAGCGCGGGAGGTGTGTCGGCATAGTGGCCCAAGCTGATCTTGCGCTTCACGCTCCCTCAGGACAGGTCGCTAAGACGTTGAGGGAGATTTCCAAACCTTCGAAAACAGGACAGAACATCCACTTCGAGAATGACTATTTTTACGACGGACTGCTACACGAGGAGGACCAAATCTTGCTGCTGAATCGGCGGCGAGCGCTGCAGAGAGAAGTCGAGGTAGTTCCATGATTTTCCAGAATCGAGCGGAGGCGGGCCAGCAGTTAGCATTGCACCTCGGAAAATATGCAAACCGAGACGATGTAATTGTGCTCGGTGTCCCACGCGGTGGCGTTCCGATTGCTTTCGAGGTAGCAACAGCCCTCAACCTGCCACTCGACATATTTGTGCTACGCAAGTTGGGGGTGCCAGGGCATGAGGAGCTGGCGTTTGGAGCCATCGGAAGCGGGGGTGTCCGAGTCTTAGACAGAGAGATCGTTGAAGCCGTGGGCCTTTCCGATTTTGTCATCGAGTTGGTCACACGAGCAGAGTGCGCCGAGCTTGCTCGTCGGGAGCACATCTACCGGGGTGAGAAATCTCCGCTGGATGTGCGCGGGAAGACGGTGGTTCTGGTGGATGATGGCATTGCCACCGGGTCGAGTTTGAGAGCCGGCGTGCGGGCTTTGCGGCAAATGCAGCCGTCGGCCATCGTGATCGCTGCCCCGGTAGCACCTCGGTCAGCGGTAATTCGTTTGGGGAGCGAGGTGGACGAAGTGGTTTGCGTTGCTATCCCCGAAGGATTCCACGGAGTCGGACAGTTCTACAAAGATTTCTCGCAAGTGTCGGACGATGAGGTCAATGAACTGCTGGACCGTGCTTCTCGGCAACGCCGTGAGCGGCAACATCAGCATGCAGGAACCGGCACGCATCGGTGACTTCGGCTGAGTGTGGAGAGGGGACCCAAAGCGATGGTCCAGCCAATTCCTCCAGGGCCCTGAAAGTAGAGATGCAATCATGCTTCCCAAACAAGAACACGCCCTAGTAAATGCGATTCGCCGCTCGGCGCACCCGCTTACGGGAGCGACCACGGATCTTGATCCCTTGCTGAGAGCCATTGGCGACTCCCGGTTCGTTCTCATCGGAGAAGCCTCGCATGGGACTCACGAGTTCTATCGGTTGCGCGCACAGATTACCAAGCGCCTGATATCAGATGAAGAATTCACTGCTGTGGCAGTGGAAGCCGATTGGCCGGACGCCTATCGCATTAACCAATATGTTCGCTTCGAGGGTGACGACGAGGATGCGATCGATGCACTATCCGGCTTCAAGAGATTTCCCGCATGGATGTGGCGCAATGCGGACGTTCTCGATTTCGTCGGCTGGCTGCGTAACTACAACGAGCACCGGCACGCGAACCGGGCAGGTTTTTATGGATTGGACCTGTACAGTTTGCACGCCTCGATTCGCGCGGTGCTGGATTTCTTAGACAAAGTGGATCCTGAGGCTGCCCGCCGCGCGCGGTATCGTTACGCCTGCTTTGACAATTATGGCGAAGACACACAAGCGTATGGGTGTGCCACCAGTTTCGGCCTAAACAAGAGTTGTGAAAATGAAGTGATCAGCCAGTGGATGGAAATGCGCCGGAGAGCCGCGGACCTTGCCCGGCGCGATGGTCGCATGGCGCGGGATGCATTCTTCTTTGCTGAACAGAACGCTCGCCTTGTGAAGAATGCAGAGGAGTATTACCGCTCAATGTTTCATGAACGAGTCTCCTCCTGGAATCTGCGTGACACCCATATGGCAGAGACGTTGGATGCATTGGTACACCACCTCGGAGCTAAGGCAAAGGTTGTCGTCTGGGCGCACAACTCTCATCTCGGCGATGCGCGCGCGACGGAAATGGGGCAGCGCGGCGAACTGAACTTAGGCCAACTCGTACGTCAACGGTACGCCAAGGAAGCGACGCTCGTCGGATTTACCACGCACTCGGGCACCGTGACGGCAGCGTCCGGGTGGGATAGTTCCGCCGAACGCAAATACGTCAGGCCCGCGCTGCCCGGGAGTTACGAAGCTCTTTTCCACGAGACGGGTGTTCCGAATTTCCTCCTTCCGCTCGGTAAGAGGGAAGAAGCCACTGCGGCATTGCGAGAGCCACGCCTGGAGCGCGCCATTGGAGTCATCTATCTGCCGCGCTCAGAGCGCGCGAGCCATTACTTCCATGCCCAGCTCCCGGATCAGTTCGATGTCGTTCTGCACTACGACGAGACTCGCGCAGTCGAGCCTTTGGAGCGGACGGCAGAGTGGGAGACCGGCGAGGTTCCTGAGACTTATCCCTCTATGTTGTAGAGATAACTTTAAGTCGTTTCTCCAACTCCTCGTGACTCAATGTCCTTTCCGAGGACGCGCTACTTTCGCTTGGCACATCGATGTCCGGGGAAGCGACTTTCTTCAAGCAGCGACTCATGCGATCTTCGCTTACCGCGCCGATGCACCGAGCAGGCCGGACCAATTTAAGTGATTGGGAACAGTGAGCGGGGTTGAATTCAGTAACGCAGACCGTGGCGGCAACAACGTGTCGTGGCAGGGAAACGGAATTAGAGTCCGATGGATTCTTGGAACATCTCTGGAATTGCTCGGCTAGTACTGCTAATTTCGTGCGCAGCAAGTGATTCGGCCAGCTCCCGTGGCCGCGACCAAGCGCCGGACAAGCCGGTTCTCGAAACTGCCAGCTCCGTGCGGGGACAACGACTCTCGGCCGAAGGTGAAGCTGCGCTGCACTCCATCGTCCATGGAGGCCATCTGCCCGGGCCATCCTTTGAGGATCTCAAAGGCGAAGTAAACGAGTTCTATGCTTCGCTAGGCGATTCACTAGCATGGGTCTCCCTTTCCAGACCGACACGGCAAGCCAAAGACATTATCCATTTGTTGGAGATGGCTGACGAGAAGGGCCTGAATGCCGCGGACTATGACGGCCACATGTGGAATGACCGACTGGTTCAATTGGACCAATCCAAGGGAGCAAAGGAAACCGATCTCGTCAGATTCGACGTCGCTCTAACGGTCGCAACAATGAGATACATCTCGGACTTATATGTCGGTCGTGTGAGCCCGCGTCTGCTTCACTTTGAGCTTGAACTTCATGAGAGAACCATCGACCTTTCGGATTTTCTGAAGGGCATGCTTGACAGTCGGTCAGACATCATTTCAAGCATGCAAGATGTCGAGCCACCGTTCCCGGCTTACCGGCGGACAATCCTAATGTTAAGGAAGTATCGCGAGTTAGCTCGCGAAGATGACGGGGAACTGCTCCCCACCCCTGCAAAACCCATCCAACGTGGCGATTCTTACGCGGGAGTGCCACGGCTGTATCGCTTGTTGCGGCTTATAGGAGATTTGCCCCCCGGCGCCACCGCACCGTCCTCAGACGTTTACGGCGGCGCCTTGATGGATGCCGTGAAGCATTTTCAGGAAAGACACGGTCTTGAGACCACTGGGTTAGTCGACGATGAAACGCTCAAGGCGCTAAACACTCCGATCACCCGGCGGGTGACTCAGCTAGAGCTCACCCTCGAGCGCTGGCGATGGGCACCGCATAAATTCGTCCGCCCACCGATCGTAGTCAATATTCCGGAATTCCAGCTGCGTGCGGACGATGAAAGATATCATTGGGTTCTCTCGACGAAAGTCGTGGTGGGCAAGGCTTACCTGCATCAGACTCCAGTGTTTGCGAGCGAGATTCGATCCATTATTTTCCGGCCTTATTGGAATGTGCCGTTGGGAATCCAGCGCGAGGAGTTCATTCCGCTGATCGAAAAGAACCCAGGGTATCTAGCGGAGAATTCCTATGACATCGTGGACAGCGATGGGAAGGTGGTTGACGAAGATCCAACCAGAGAAGAAGTCAGAGACAAACTTCACTCGGGGCAGCTCGGTATCCGGCAAAGGCCCGGCCTCGACAACGCTCTGGGGCTGGTAAAGTTTGATTTCCCGAATCAATTCGACATTTACCTACACGGAACTCCCGCCACGGAACTCTTTTCCAAATCGCGGCGTGATTTCAGTCACGGATGTATCCGAGTCGAGGACGCTTTCTCGCTAGTGCAATGGATTCTGCGAGATCGCCCGGAATGGACGGCGGAGAACATTCGCAGCGCGATGTATGGAGGGACGACTGTGCATGTGGTTGTTTTGAGGCCCCTCCCGGTCCTCATCGTGTACGGCACTGCTGTTGTATTGGAAAACGGCGAGGTCCGCTTTTTTAACGACATCTACGGACACGATTCTGAACTGGAGCAAGCTCTCACAGCAGGCGATTCCCGGCTTCGCTAGAGAAGAATTAGGTGGAATGGAGAGCGTCGCCCCGAGGAGGCCTCTGGGAGGCCCGAAGGACAAGGTCTATGTCAGTGACCCGCGCCCTGAATCCTCGCGGCGTCCCGACCGTAAGCCAAGGCTTGTGGATTCGGCTGTGACCCGCTTCACTCCAGAGAGTGATGGAAGCCATATTCAGCGGAGGTGCCGGGGAGGAGCATGGCTATGAGCAAGCACGACAAGTCGGGATTCGCTATGAAAGGAATGAGCGATGAACACGGTAAATCCAAATAGAGCTGGTCTTGTATTCGGAGCGGCACTTGGTGGATGGCACTTTTTGTGGGCACTGCTTGTGGCCGTGGGCTACGCACAATGGGTGATGAATTTTATTTTCTGGATGCATTTCATAACCCCACCCTACACCGTCGGGCGATTCAACGCTGAGATCGCGCTAATCCTCATCCTTGTCACGGGAGCTATAGGTTACGTGAGCGGCTACGTTCTTGGGCTTCTGTGGAACTGGATCCACCGATAGCGAATGACGCTAGTCGGTGCGTTCTACACCAAATCCTGTGAACAGCGTGTGCTCCGTCACACTCTGATGTGATCATTCTCATACCTGCGAAGGCGGCCGGGAGAAGAGCATATAAGAGGGACACGGATAAGTTGGAGGTCCGCCATGAGAATAGCAAGAGCTGTGAAACATTTTAGGGCCGGCGAAAAAGTGAAGTTGGCAATCATAGATGCCGACGAACAGACAAGAAGGATGCAGGAAGCCGTGGCCCACCGTGCGTATGCAATTTTTGAAAGTCGAGGTTCTGCAGGTTGGCACGAACTGGAGGACTGGCGTCAAGCGGAGTCCGATCTGATAACTCCGCTCTGCTGTGGACAAATGACGGTCGGCGATAACTTGTGGATAGGTGCTGACATCGCCGCTCTTCAGGAAGGCACGATTGAGGTTTGGATTGCTCCCCGCAAGATTACAGTTTGCGGCATGCCGTGTGTGGACAAGATGGATGACAATCGGAAGCACCTCGGGCCACGACCCGATGAAGAAATGATCTTCCACGTTCGCGATCTTACTGTCGAGATCGATCCTTTCCATGTGACGGCGAAGGTCAATGGGCCGTCCTTGGAGATCTTACTGAAAAAGGCCCAAGCGAAGCTGCGGGACATAGCACACGCGTCGGCCGTGTAGACGAGAGAGGACCGCAATGGCTGCAAAGCGATTACTGTTTCGATCGGCCGCACGCGAAAAACTGCTAAGTGGCACAACTGCCTTGGTGGACGCTGTGCGCATTACACTTGGGCCAAAATCCAAGTGCGTGCTGATTCAGAAAAAATGGGGAAGACCGATTGTTTGCAACGACGGGATCACGATTGCGAAGGAAATTGAGATCGAGGACCCGGAGGCAAATCTCGGCGCGCAAATGATCCGGGAAGCCGCCGAGCGGACGGGAGAATCAGTCGGAGACGGCACAAGCACTTCGGCCATCCTGGCTCACGCGATTTTCGCCGAAGGATTGCACAATGTTGCAGCAGGCGCGAGCGCCGTGGATTTGAAGCGTGGTTTGGACCGGGGACTCATTGTTGCGGTCAAGGCGCTAAAAGGGCTTTCGCGGCCGGTTGCTAGCCGTAAGGAAAAGGCCCAGATTGCCACAATCTCTGCCCACAACGACCCGGCCACTGATGAACTGGTTGCCGATGCCTATGAAAAGGTCGGACCAGAAGGTGTCATCACCGTCGAGGAATCGAAGACTACCGAATCAGCCCTCGAGGTGGTGGAAGGAATGCAATTTGATCGTGGATACATCTCACCGTATTTCGTGACCGACCCGGAGAAGATGCAGGTAGTGCTCGAAGAAGCGCTCATTCTCCTTTACGAAAAGAAGCTGACAACTATGAATGAAATGTTGCCATTTCTTGAGCAAGTGGCGAAGGCTGGCCGTCCGTTGCTGATTGTTGCCGAGGATGTGGAGGGAGAGGCTCTCGCAACTTTGGTGGTCAACAAAGTGCGCGGCACGCTGCTCTCCGCGGCTGTGAAGGCGCCTGGTTTTGGCGATCGCCGAAAAGACATGTTGCAGGACATCGCCATTCTCACGGGCGGCCAAGTGATTGCCGAAGAGCTTGGTATGAAGATGGAAAGTCTTGGACTGAAAGAGCTGGGGCGCGCGAAGCGCGTTATCATCGATAAGGACAAGACCACGATCATCGAAGGCGGAGGGGAAAAGCCCGCCATTCAGGGCCGATGCGCCGAACTTCGCAAGCAGATCGAGAAGACGACCTCTGACTACGACAAGGAAAAGTTACACGAGCGCCTAGCGAAACTCGCGGGAGGTGTTGCGGTCATTCGGGTAGGAGCGCCGTCTGAAACAGAGATGAAGAATCGCAAGGAAGCCATCGAAGACGCCATCAGCGCAACGAAAGCCGCGCTGGCCGAGGGGATTGTTCCCGGTGGCGGTCTTGCCCTACTGAGGCTGAGCGATGCCATTGAGGCCGAGGAGGCAAGGTGTTCCGGTGATGAGCGCACTGGTCTATTGATTCTGCGGCGAGCTCTTGAGGCACCGACGCGACAGATTGCCGAGAATTCGACGGTGGATGGCGGAGTGGTTGTGGACCGCATGCGAAGCGGTAAGGGAAACTACGGCTTCGATGCCTCTCGCTGCGAGTATGTGGATCTGGTCGAAGCCGGAATTATCGATCCCACGAAAGTAGTACGTGTCGGGCTCGAGAACGCGGTTTCTGTGGGGAGCGTTCTCCTGCTGGCCGAGGCAACTCTGACCGAGCTTCCCGAGGAGAAGAAGAGGGCGGCTGCCGCGGGGCACGACACCCTGGACTGAGGCATCGGTTGCTTGCTGGCCTTCAGGAACTCAAAGCAGGTTCATCGCAATGGAGAAACCACTGCTCCAAAACAACACGGCGTGAAAACCATCGGTTCGCCAAAAGAAATTTAGACAGAGAACTCACCACCCAGGTTGGGAGGTGTCCGCCGATGTCGAAGGCCCACTCCTTCTGTGATTTTCCGAAACGCGTGGTGAGGAGACTGCGATAAGTTTTGCAGAGCCCTTGACCATATTCTCCACGCGCATCAAGAATGGCTTTCGCAGCCAGCAATCCTGACTCGATCGCGGGTCGAATTCCTTCACCGCTTTGAGAATACGCTAAGCCGGCGGCATCACCGACCAGCAGCAGGCCGTCTCGGGCGACATCTCGTTTCGAATCCCTGTAAAGAAGGTAGGAATGACCTCGCATAGGCGACGGCAAATCGAACGCGACTTTTCCCGATTCTCTCAGGAAAGTCACAAAGCCGGTGACGTGCGCTGGGAGAGCATGAGGATCCAGTCTGCCTAGACCTACGTTCAGGAAGTTATTTTTCTTAACACACCACCCATAACCTTTCATGTCTGGGCAAAAGTAGAGCTCTGGAACTTCGGGCCGAATCGAACATTGGTTGCTCTGGCTTTCCGACATCTGGAATTCGGTTTCTTGCGCCGCAACACTTATTTCGTTGCGCGCTTTTGCGCCTCGATATCGAGCTACGGGACAAAAATGCCCGCCGGCTCCCACGGCGAGCCGAGCGCGAAATTGGCCATTTACTATCCAATGCTCGCCGACGCGTTCCAGGCTTGTGAGAGGCGTTCCTTGCAGAATGCGGGCACCGCATCGCCTGAGCAAATAGTCGTCAAACTCGCAGCGGCGAACTGCGTAGCTAATGGGTTTGCCGTAGTCGGTCTCCGCCTCGCGGCAGCCCATGAGGCTGATTCGAAAGCCGTGGATCGGCTGCAGGACACGGCATCGGGCATACTCGGCGGGATCAATCTCGAGTTCCTGCAGCACGGGAGGCGTTACCCATCCTCCACAAACTTTGTCACGAGGAAAAACCTGCTTATCTAGGATGAGTGTGCTCAGTCCGGAGTCCCGCAGTTTCCAGGCGAAGGAGCTGCCCGCGGGCCCGGCGCCTACGATCAGGATATCGCACGCATCCATCGAGCTTCCGTACCTTCGTTTTGGCTCTCCCGATAGAGATGAGCGCGAGTCCAAGGTATTTGCTGACAACCCGTCCGCGCAAAAACCACTTGAAAGAGTTGCAGTGTGCCGGCGCGGAATCCCGCAATCGCTCCGGAAAGATAGAGCCGCCAGGTTCTCACGAAATCAGGACCATACATTTCTTCAACTTGGTCAGCGGATTTCTCAAACTGATTGAGCCAACATTCCAACGTCCGCGCATAATGCGACCGCAAATTTTCGACGTCCAGGACGGACAAATCATGAGGTTCGAAAATATCCATCGCCTGACGAAGCGTGGGCGCATATGCCCCTGGGAAAATGCGCTTTCTGGTCCAGGTGCTAAATGGGCAGGGTTTGTTGCGTCCGATGAAGTGGAGAAGCCCGCGTCCCGCCGTGTCTAGCGAACGGTGGATGATGTTTCCCAGCTCCTCGTAGTGTTCTAACCCTACATGTTCTAACATCCCCACGGACATAAACGCATCGCATTTCCCGGAGATGTTCCGGTAATCGTCTTCCAAGAATTTCACACGGTGGCTCAGTCCGAGTTGTCTTGCGCGCCAGCGCGCCCAAAGGACTTGCTCATGCGAAATATTGAACGCCTGGACGGTCACGCCGTAGTGCTTTGCCATGTGTAACGCTAGCGCTCCCCAACCGCATCCCGCTTCGACAACGCGTTCGCCGGAGTGGAGCTGTAGCTTGCGACATACGTAATCCATTTTGGCAATCTGAGCTTCTTCCAGTGTCGCGGATGCAGAAGGAAAATAGGCGCAGGTGTACGCGAGTTGAGGATCTAGCCAGAGTCGGTAGAAGTCGGTCTTCAAATCGTAATGCTTGTGGATATTGTTGCGGGAGCCCGGCAAAGAGTTGCGCTGGAGATAATACATGCATTTCGACGCAATTCTGGCATATAGGCTTTGCTGGTCAATTGCCGGTATCGATTGATACAAGGTTTCGAGAGCTGTAATGAGATCTCCCTCGACTGTGATGCGGCCCTCGCTATAGGCATCTCCAAATCCAACCTCTGGATCCAGCGCCAATCTGAGGAGCGTTCGGCGATCCCGAATGCAGATATTGGCGACAGGCGTGGTATCTACGGGCGAAACTTCTACTCTATCTTCGAGAATGAGCCGGATTGGGGGGCGGCCCACGGAACCATAAATCTTCTGCAACAACCACTGATCAATCCGTGAAGGCCAGTCGTGAACCGACGTGGATAGATTTGCAGTCGTTGGCTGCTGGGCCTGAAGGGGTCTTACGAGCATCGGCGTTGGCCTCCTGCAACTCTGCCTGAGCCTGTGTCATTTCTCACCCGTTGTCAGAACGCGACCACGCACTCACGGTTTTCGCACTATCAGGACGGAGCAATGCGCGTGACGCGCGACGAACTCGGCGACGCTGCCCAACAGGAACTTCCTCAAACCTCTTTCCCCATGCGATCCGAGAACGATCAGATCGGCGTGCCACTCTTGGGCCGCGTCAAGAATCCCCGTCCGTATCTCGTTCTCCGCTACGCGTGAATCAACCTTGAAGCCAGCCTTGCGCAGGCTTTCTGCCGTGCGTGCAACTGACTCCCTGGCTTGCTTCAATTCATCCTTGAGTCTCGCGGCCATTTCCGGGGCGTAGCCGGAGGCCATTTCTGGAGGTGTTGAGAATACGAGGGGCTCTACGACCTGCAGGGCAAGCACCTCTGTATCTTGAGTGCGAAAACCGGACCCCACTGTCAGGGCCGCCGCCTCTGAATACTTGGAACCATCGATTGCCAATAGAATCTTCATGGACTTATCTCCATCGCTGGCATTTTTAGCATTCGCACTTGTGGACGGCTGTAAGTGGCATCACATCTAGCTATGCCTCGGATCACATTCTCCACGGCTCGTTTGTACTAAAGGTGTTTGAGTTCCAAGAGAAGCAGGCGCGAAAAGGAGAAAGTCAATGAAAGTGAAAGACGTAATGATGGGCACACCTTACTACTGTCAGCTCGACACCAATCTAGGGTCCGCGACGGAACTCATGTGGGTTGGAAACTGTGGGTTCCTCCCGGTTATGGGCATGAACGGCAAGATCGTCGGCGTAGTTACAGACAGGGACATTTGCATCGCTCTCGGAACACGCAATCGTCAACCGGGCGATGTCATGGCAGGCGAAGTGATGTCCACCAGGCTTTTTGCTTGTTCGCCCGATGATGATGTTCACATTGCCTTGCAGACGATGAAAGAGGGTGGGGTACGCCGCCTGCCGGTCATTGTGGAGAATGGAACTCTGGTGGGTGTGATTTCCATGGACGACTTGCTGCTAAGAGCAGAAACGATGGGAATCGGCAAGCGTCCCGAACTATCCACCGAAGAAGTTGTAAACACCTATCGCGCCATCGGTCGACGTCGAGTGCCGCAGATTGTTCTCGCCAGGGGCGCCGCTTGAGAGAAATGTACCTTTGGATCGAGCCCCATAGAGGGAGGTCTGTCATGATCGCCGGTCGAAACGTAGAATTGGATCGCGAGGAACGCGAGGTGAGCATCGCTCTCGATAATGTAATGCTCATGGGGACGTTGGCTGTTCCGAATGACGCCAAGGGGCTGGTTCTATTTGCGCATGGTAGCGGAAGCAGCCGCCACAGCCCGCGCAATCGGTATGTAGCGCAGATACTCCAGTCACGGCATATCGGAACTCTGTTATTTGATCTCTTGACCCGCCAGGAAGAATCCGTCGATCAATACAGCGGCGAAGTTCGTTTCAACATTCGTTTGCTTGCTAAACGCCTGGTCGGTGCGACTCAGTGGGCGATGAGCGGTGAGGCTACTCAAGAACTGAGAATAGGATATTTTGGTGCCAGCACTGGAGCTGGCGCGGCGCTCGTGGCAGCTGCTGAGCTTCCGGGAGTTGTTTCTGCCATTGTATCCCGAGGTGGCAGGCCCGATCTTGCGGGGGTCGCTCTCGGTTTCGTCCTTGCACCAACGCTGTTCATCGTTGGCGGAGAGGACGCCCCGGTCATCACGTTGAATCGCGAAGCGCTGGCGCGGCTCAAATGCCCTGACAAGAAGTTAGTCATAATTCCAGGTGCCACTCATCTTTTCGAAGAGTCGGGAACAATCGAAGAAGTAGCAAGAGTTGCCGCGGAGTGGTTCAGCCAGCATTTCATGCTCGCTGAGAAGCCACAACCTTAGTCCCTCTCGGCCTTGCGTTCGTCACCTACCGTCACTGCCAGTGGTGACACGGTGCACAGCATTTTCAGGGTGCGTCAGCTAGAAAAGTTTCTCCGAAATGAATTAGGGCCGGGGATCACGCCACTACACATCACCGACTACCGTGACCTTCATCACTGATTTGGGTCCGGCATTCTGCCATGTTTTGGTTGCAGCGCTAACCTGGAGTTCTTCGCCCTTGCCGAACGATCTACCGCAGTCGGCGCTGACACGATTCACATGAGGGAGAAAATAGCCATGGGGGAAGCAACTGCAATGAAACGCGTCGAAGGACCGACGAATCCAACCAAGCATAATTCGCTGTTTGACGAAATCGAAGATACCTTCAATGTCCTGACGTGCCGCGCTTACGAGATTTTCGAAAGCAATGGCCGTACCTTTGGACGTGATCTTGAAAACTGGCTGCGAGCTGAAAGGGAACTGCTCCATCCAGTTGCCGTGAACATCACGGAATCGGACGAAGCTTTCGAAGTGAAGGCAGAAGTTCCGGGCTTCAATGAAAAAGAAATCGAAATCGGCGTGGAGCCGGGCCGGCTGACGATTACTGGCAAACGGGAAACCAAGAAAGAAGAGAAGAAAGGCAAGACGGTTTGTGCGGAGAGCCGCTCGGACCAGATCCTGCGCATGGTGGATCTGCCAGCCGAAATTGACACGGACAAAGTGACAGCCACGCTGAAGAATGGGGTTCTTGAGCTCACCCTGCCCAAAGCGGCAAAAGTGCAAACCATGCGTATTCATCCAAAGGCTGCTTGAGCTCCTTAGTGGCGGTAGTCGGAGAGGCCAAACCTTTCCGATTACACCATCTCTCTCGCGACAAGGTCGCGCAGAAAGGAGATCGCCATGGCGCTCCGAGAGCGAATTGAATATCTTCGAAAGGAACACCAAGAACTCCTGCATCTTGCGAGCAGAATCGACAAAATGCTCGAGACAGCTTCAAAAAATGACTTTGCAGAACATCTGAAGAGCCTAAATGAGCTGCGATCGTTCGAGCACGGTCTGGCCGGTATCGTTGAGCATTGCCACTCAGAAAATCGCATTGTCGAATCCACGTACCATGAGAATCTGCGGGAGGAGGAATGCGCGCGAATCGATGCTGAGCACAAACAGATCATTCGCGCTGTCTCGAACTTCAGAGAAGAATTGAAATTCGCTACCGTGGACCGGACGATGGCGATGATTCTTCCTGGTTTGGACCTCGTCAATTTGCTTCGAGCGCATATTGCCTACGAGCGAGAACTGCTCGACCGAATAGCACAAACGGGAAAATCATCTCAAAAAGCTGTGGGAAAGAGAAAACCAGTCAAGAGATCTCACGAAAGAAAAAAAAGGCACACCACCAGGCGAAAGCCGGAGATTAAGTCGCCAAGCATGCTGCCATACACGCTTGAACCGCATCCGGAACTGTAGAGTCAGGGAAGTATTCCTATGGATGATAAGACCAACACGGCGGCCGTCATCCTAAGACAGATGACCGAGGAGGACGTACAGGATGTCATAAGTTTACAGAGGCAAGTTTATTCGGACATGCTGAGTTGGAGCCGCGAGGAAGCTTGCTCGTCATCTCACCATCTTTCCCGAAGGTCAGTTGGTGGCAGTTGATGAATCCGGACGGATTTTGGGCTCGGCAAGCTCCCTCCTCATTGATTGGGATGACTATGCGGAGTCAGCTAAATGGTCCGCGATCACTGGGCGCGGCACATTCGACACCCAGAATCCTCTGGGCAACACGCTATATGGCGCAGATATGTGCGTTGATCCTTTGGCGCGCCGGCAAGGCATCGGCACGCTCTTCTACACCGCGCGCAAGAAAATGGTGAGAGAGCGTGGACTGAAGCGTCTTCTGACTGGTGGCCGCATTCCCTGGTATGCCCAGATCGCCCAGAAGATGACCCCGCAGGAATACGTGGCCGAAGTGGTTGCGGGCAAGAGAAGGGCTGGCGAGCTGTCGAGTGCGATGAGGATTCTCATGGTGATCTCTGTGCCTGTGCTTGCTGCATGAGTGGACATACTTGACTGTGTTCGATCTTTCGTAAGATTCGCTCACACTGAACTTGCCAGACGGGCCAGCTGTTTCACGGTCTCGGCTACGAATTCTGTTTTGCCATCGTCGCCTCTCGGAAAGTATGCGTCGAGCACGTATTGGGAAACCATGCGCTGGGTATTGAAGAACGACCCGTTAACAGCAATCGTCGAACGCATAATCTGAGCATAAGCCTGAGGCTGAGAGTAGAACAGCGGTAGGATCGTGTGTTCCAGTTTTTCGTAAAGAGACGCGATCTCGATTTCGTGACGTTCGGGATCTTCCTCGTAGCCGATGGACCAGCCCGTGACGCCTTCGAAGTGCCCCTCGACCCACCACCCATCCCGCACGCTGAGACTCGGAACGCCATTCAGAGCCGCTTTCATCCCGCTCGTGCCGGACGCTTCAAACGGCCGGTGCGGAGTATTGAGCCAGACATGCTCACCGCAAGACTAGTGGGTAAGAGTTCCACTCAGAAAGTGGTTTACGAATTTGCAGAATGTATGGACCTGGTCGCGCAATGATTGCGTCTCCTTTCACCTGCAGTGAATTCTGGTGGCTTTAACATCTTCCGGCGCTTCCGCATCACTCACCTTGAGAAATCTGATTGCCCAGAGGCTCTCAAGCATTTTGGAGCGGACACGCGCCGGCACACGTATCCGAGAGGTACGTGAAACTTCTCAACGATCGTGCTTATCGTTGGGATTGGGCCGAGCGTGTGGGAACAGGGTTTGTGCTTCCAGTTGGCCAACCTGGCCTACTGCTTGTGGTAAGGAAAACAGCGTAAGTTATTGAAACGATGGTGGACGAGAGGGGATTCGAACCCCCGGCCTCCTCGTTGCGAACGAGGCGCTCTCCCAGCTGAGCTACTCGCCCACGAGCAGCAAATCAATTTTAGCAAACGCGCTGGTGCTTGCCAACACGCGTTCTCCTCCCTGTAGACAAAAAAGTGGCGCCCGCCGAGGCGTGCGCCACTCAAAGCCAAAACAAACCCTTGTATAACCAGCTCTACGGCTGGTCGAGCGATCCACCGCTGCGTTGAGCCACAATCTTCCGTGCATTCTGGTACAACGCGCGCGCCTGGGGAATGGCTTCCACGGCCTTTTGTACTTGCGGATCCGCTTCGAGAAGGACCTTGAAGCCCTCTTGTTGCCCGAAGCTGGACATAAAAACTTCCTGTTTGATCTTCCGCTTGATCCAGTCGAGGCTTTCAGCCATCTCTGGTTCCGTATAGCGAACGTTGTGCTTGCTCAGATATTCGCGGAAGGCATGCATCACGACATCGTCGACTTCGAATTCTTTGGTGATCGTGGGTTTGGAGCCGAGGTAATTGCGCGTGAATCCGCCTACTCCCGTTTCGGCCGGGTAGAATACGTCGTTGCGGTAGAGCAACTGTTCAAACTTGGTGCTCTTCGGCGCTACCACAGTAATATCCGGCGTGATTCCGCCCCCGCCCGTTACCTGTCGGCCACTGTCAGTCAGCTTCACTTCCGTCGGGTGTTCGGGGACTTTGCGTTCGTAGTGATATTCATACAGCGAAACCGACTTATAGTCGCGCTGGATGAGTCTGCCGCTCGGCGTGTAGTAGCGTGCCGTCGTCAGCGCCAATCCGGTGTTTTCGCTCAGTGGCGTTACCGTTTGCACTAGCCCCTTGCCAAACGTGGTTTCGCCGACAATCATTCCGCGGTCGTGATCCTGCACTGCGCCGGAAACGATTTCCGTCGCCGACGCCGAATTGTTGTTTACGAGAATCACTAGCGGCACGGTCACGCCTTGATTGCCGCGCACCGCGTAATACCGCCGTTCCGGAGAAGTCCGGCCGTGGTGCGAAACGATCAACTGATTCTTGTCCAGGAACATGTCGCCCACTGCGACTGCCTCATTCAGCAAGCCGCCCGGATTCCCGCGCATATCCAGAATCAGTCCGTCGAGGGAGGACGCATTTAGTTGCCTCAGCGCATCCGCGATCTCGCGGTCCGTCGTCTCATTGAACCCTGATAGCCGGATATACCCAATCCCCGGCTTCAACATGAAAGTGATATCCACGGAATGCCGCGGGATCTCGTCACGCGTTACCGTGAAAGTCAGTTGCTCCGCATAACCTTCGCGCGAGACCACAATTTTCACGACCGTGCCTTTCGGCCCCTTTAGCATGTCGGCGACTTCGCTGGTGGTCAGTCCATCGGTGGACTTGTCATCCACCTTGGCGATCACATCGCCAGGCCGAATACCCGCGTTGTACGCTGGCGCGCCCACGTATGGCGCCATCACCACGGTGTGATTCTCTCGCGGTGCGACGACCATGCCGACGCCGTAATACTTCCCGCGCTGATCCTCGCGGAGCAGCGCAAACTGCTTGGCATCGAAGAAACTGGAGTGGGGATCGAGCATGCGCAGCATGCCCGGAATGGCGCCTTGATAGACGGCTTTGTCTACATCCACCGTGTCGGCGTAATTGTTCTGGACCACGTCCAGAACGCGGGAGAAGTCCCGCACAGCCGACTGATAGTCATCGGCCGAAGCCGTCGTGGCTCGGACGTTGGGGCCGTAAATGCCCCCCAATACAGCGGATACCATCAGTACGGCTACAACGACTACAAGTCCGCGACGCTCTGAATTCATCCTTACCTCGCGTGACAGCTCAGTCTAAAATTATAGCACACCGAATCGGATGCATACTCCGGTTTGACACCGGCTGACACCCTTTCTATGATGCCCATGGACACATTAGACGTCGCCCCAGCGCGTTGGCCGCTTTGCGGCCGTAAACAACTATGTTGAGCATTCCTCATATGATTGTGGTCTTTGTCGTGGTTCTGGTCGTTTTCGGGCCACAGAAGCTGCCGGAGCTCGCCCGCAGTCTGGGCAAGCTTATGGCTGAGTTCCGCAAGGCCTCCACGGACTTCAAGAGCGCCTTCGAAGAGGAAATGCGCGAAATGGAGCGCCAGGCCCTTCAGGCCGAGCGCAAGAAGGCTGCTGAAGCCGCCGCCGCTTCGGCCGCTGCCACTGAGGCCAGCCAACCGGGTTCCGCAATCGCCGCCAACACAGAAGCGCCTGCGAGCGAGGCTCCCACCGAACCGCGCATCACCGAAGACCCGGTGATCTCGCCGGTCGCTGAATCGGTTCCACGGTCCTCGGAGGAGCCTGCCGAGAACCAGGTCGATACTGCCACAGTTACCAGTAGCCAGGATTCCCCCAATGACAACCAGCATCCCGCCTGAACCCGTGCCCGAATCCGAATCCAATTCGCAGATCACTCCGCCCATTGAAGAGCCCTCAGGCGCGATGACTTTTTTTGAGCATCTCACCGAGCTTCGCAAGCGCATCATCAATTCGCTTATCGCCGTGGTCATCGGCGCGGCTATCGGCTGGTTTGCGGCCCCTCATTTCGTCAACTGGATCGTCAAGCCAATGACCGACGCGCTGAAGCGTGCAGGTCTCAATCCTCAATTGGTTTACTCGCATCCGGCTGGTTTCCTAAATCTCCTGATCACCTTGAGCATCTATCTGGGAATCGTCATCGCTTCCCCCTGGATCCTTTATCAAATCTGGCTTTTCGTTGCTCCTGCTCTGTACCGCCACGAGCGCAGCGCCATCACCGGTTTCCTGTTTTCCACCGTCTTCCTGTTTCTGGCGGGAATCGCTTTTGGTTATTTTGTTTCGCTGCCTTACGTGTTGCGCTTCCTCATCAGCTTTCAGGGGCCTGTAGTGCCGTTGATCAACGTAGATGAATACTTCGATCTGATTCTCATGGTGCTACTGGGCCTAGGCCTCGTCTTCGAATTGCCGGTCCTTATTTTCTTCTTGTCGCTCTTTGGAATCGTCACTCCGAAGTTCCTGATAAAGAATTTTCGTTACGCCATTTTAGTCATTGCCATTCTCGCCGCTATTCTTACTCCGACGCCTGACGCCACAACCATGCTGGTGTTCATGGCGGTTCTGGTTGGTTTATATTTTGTGGGAGTCGCCGTTTCCTGGGTAGTGGTGAGTCGCCGTGATCGGCGCATCGCTGCTGCGGAGGCCCGCTAAATGACTTCGTGTTATGAAAGCTTTCTGCGTGTAACCGCGTTTGCGTGCGTGATTTCTGCAGGCCTAACGGGTTGCAAAGCAAGGGGCAATGAACCCAACGCTGCGGCAGCCGCGCAACCGCCATTCATGAGCACCGCCGCATCCGCTCCGCCGCAAGCCAGCGACGCGCCTCCGCCCGAAAAAACCGGTGGCTTCGACGGCAAGCGCGCCTTCGCTCATGTGGCCAAGCAAGTCAGCTTTGGCCCGCGCCCTTCCGGTTCTCCAGCCATCGCGCAGCTGCAGGAATATCTACTCTCCGAATTAAAAAGCTACGGCTGCACAGTCGAGGCCGACTCCTTCGGAGCCGACACGCCTGCCGGCCGCATCGCCATGAAGAACTTGCTTGTGAAAATTCCTGGCGATAAGGCCGGTGTGATTCTTCTCGGCACCCACTACGACACTAAGCGCCTCGAAAACTTTGTAGGCGCCGATGACAGTGGTTCGTCCACCGGGGTGATGCTTGAACTCGCACGCTTGCTCTGCTCCCAACACGGCAAGTACGCCGTCTGGATCGCCTTCTTCGACGGTGAAGAAGCCGTAAATCTCGAATGGAAAGATCCCGATAACCGTTACGGCAGCCGCCAGATGGCCGCAAAGTTCGCCACCGCCGGCGACATTCCCAAAATCAAAGCCTTCCTTCTCGCCGATCTCGTGGGAGGCCGCAATCTGCACTTCAAGAGGGAAGCCGACTCCACCAAGTGGCTCAAAGATTTGGTCTGGAAGACCGCCCACCAGCTTGGTTATCAGAGTATTTTCTTGGACACGGAATTCCCCGTCTCCGACGATCACCTGTCATTCCTCGGGCGCAACGTTCCTTCCGTGGATGTCATCGACCTGGACAACGGTGCAGACGGAGACGTCTACTACTGGCACACCCCGCAAGACACGCTCGACAAAATCAGCGCCAAAAGTTTAGCGATTGTCGGCCACGTTTTCCTGGAATCCGTAAAACAGCTTCAGTCGAAGTAAGGGTTTTGTGGCACAGCCTTCAGGCTGTGCTCCTACGGCCGCAATCCAAGTTGCGATATTTTCACTGCCGGAGCGAGTTCGCAGAGAGATCTCTTTACTCCCGACTCGCAAGGTTGCTTGCGGCATCCTGCTTTGATGCCGATTCAGACTAAGCTTGAAATGTAACGTCCTTGTTCTTTCGAACCTGTGAATGTTTCCCAAACTCCTCATCATTCCGAAACGCAAAATCCGATCTGTAGTGACTCCCGCGGCTCTCTTCGCGCGCCAGCCCCGACCGCGCCATCAGCAGTGCCAAAGCATGCAAATTCCGCAACTCGTGCTCGCCGCGGCCTACTATTTCCGGCTTCGGAAGCTCCAGAGCCTCCAACTGCTTGATCGCATCCGTCAAATCTTTCCCGCTGCGCAAAATGCCGACCTCCCGCCACATCAAGTCGCGAATTTTTGTCAGTGTTGCACTGGCCACGGGAGGTTTTCCCGCAGCTTTAGGGGGCTCCTTCGAAGCCGACACCGAATTTTCCGGCAGCGGAGCGGGACTCCCCGGAAGCGCCACTCCGCTCCGTTTCCCAACCGGCGCGTCCTCCATCATTGCCTGCCCCGCGCGTGCCCCGAAAACCAATCCTTCCAGCAGGGAATTGCTCGCTAGCCGATTTGCGCCGTGCACTCCCGTCGCGGCCGTCTCCCCCGCGGCATACAAACCGGGAAGGGAAGTCCTGCCCCACAGGTCCGTCTTCACTCCGCCCATCATGTAATGCGCCGCCGGGCAAACCGGCGCCATGTCAGTCGCCAAGTCGAGACCGTATCCCGAGCACGTCTCGTAAATTCGCGGAAACCGTTTCTTCAAAAACTCTTCGCTCTTTTTCGTCATGTCCAGATACACATACGTGCTCTGCGTGCGATGCATTTCGCTGACGATTGCGCGCGCCACGATGTCCCGCGGAGCCAGCTCCTGCGCCTCGTGGTAGCGCTTCATAAATCTTTCTAAGCCAATATTGCGCAGCACCGCGCCTTCTCCGCGTAGAGCCTCAGATAAAAGAAACCGCGGCGCTCCTTTCACCGCCAGCGCCGTCGGATGGAATTGCATAAATTCCATGTCGGAGAGAACCGCGCCGGCTTCGTAAGCGATTGCCATGCCGTCGCCAGTTGCCACTTCAGGATTGGTAGTCTCGCGGTAAATTTGCCCCAAGCCCCCCGTTGCCAGCAGAACAGCCCCCGCACGCACCTCATGCTCCGATCCGTCCGTCTCATCAATGAACCGCAGCCCCACCACTCTGCCGCTTTCGACCACCAGTTCCGTCGTAAAAGCGTGCGCGCGCAAATGCAAATGCGGAATCTTATGCGCCCGTGCGAGCAGCGCCCGGCTAATCTCCCTGCCCGTCGAGTCGCCGTGCGCGTGCAGAATCCGCGAACGGCTGTGCGCCGCCTCGCGCGTAAATGCCAGTTTCGTTCCCGCCCGGTCGAACTCCGTTCCCCACTCGATCAGCTCGGTTATGTATTTCGGACCTTCCTCGACCAGCAGACTTACTGCTTCCGCCCGGCACAAACCGTCACCAGCATTGAGCGTGTCCTGTTCATGCAGGCCGATTTCATCTTCGTCAGAAAGCGCAACAGCGATTCCGCCTTGTGCCCAGGCCGTCGCCGAATCACTCAGATTGGATTTTGCAAGAACCAGCACGCTTCCAGCCGCGCTCAGCTCGATCGCCGCGCGCAAACCCGCGATGCCGCTGCCAACTACGGCGTAATCCGCGCGATAGTTTTTGTGGGAGTTCGTCATGGGCGTGGGGAGCTTTCTGCCCCAGTATGGTAGCACGAAGGAATTAAGCGAATGCCCAGTGCGCGCTTGGTATGCGGGCCATGCAGCGCGTGTGTTACATTGAAAATGTATCGTTCATGAAAATAAAACGCATTCGCGTGAAGTCGTCCGCCGGTTCCTACTCCGTTGTTACCGGCGCAGGCGCGATTCGCCGCGCGGCACAGGAAATTGCCGCGCGCGGAAAATTCTCCAGCGTCCACGTTGTCTCATCTCAAAAAGTCTGGCGCGCCGTCGGCAAAACAGTCCAGCATGGCTTGCGGCTTTCGAAAGCCAGCGCGATTCACCTTTTCAACGATGCCGAATCCGCGAAGAATCTTCTCAGTGTGGAGTACATCACGCGTTCCCTCAGCCGCGCAGGCGCTGATCGCCAATCATTGGTGGTAGCAGTCGGCGGAGGCGTTGTCGGCGATGTCGCCGGTTTTGCGGCCTCTGCGTACTTGCGCGGAGTAAAGCTCGTGCACGTCCCGACGACGCTCGTTTCGCAAGTGGACAGCTCCATCGGCGGCAAAACGGGCGTCAATCTTCCAGAAGGGAAGAACCTCGTCGGTTCGTTTTATTCTCCGCAGCTCGTACTCACCGATCCGGATCTGTTGCGCACGCTCTCCGATCGTGAATTCCGCGGCGGTCTCGCCGAAGTCATCAAGCACGCCATCATCGCCGATGCTCCGATGTTCACGATTCTAGAAAAGGACATGGAAAAGATCCTTCGTCGCGATCGTCAATCCCTAGGGTTTCTAATCCCGCGCAACGTGGAAATCAAAGCCCGTGTCGTCAGCCGAGACGAACGCGAATCCGGCCTGCGCGAAATCCTCAATTTCGGCCACACCTTTGCCCACGCTCTCGAAGCCGTTACGAAGTACCGCGTCTACCAGCACGGCGAAGCCGTAGCCTGGGGCATGATGGCTGCTTCTTTCCTCGGCCACGAACTCGGCTTGACGCGCGCCGACGATGTCTCCCGCATCGTCTCGCTGATTCGCCGCCTGGGTTCGCTCCCTCCGTGGCCGCGTGTTCAGCCCGTGGCTTTGCTCAACGCCATGCGCTCCGACAAAAAGACCCGCGCCGGAATTCTTCGTTTCGTCCTCTCACCCCGCATTGGCGAAGCCCGTTCCTACGATACTGTTCCTCTGCATATCGTTGAACGCGTTCTTCATTTCACCCCGCGCCTCATTGCCGCAAGCAATCAGCTTTCGCGAAGGCCCCATGGCTGAAGTCGCCGCACCGGTCAAGGGAACCCGTCCTGAAGGCGCCGTTTCCGAAGCCGACGCTTCGAAAAAAGTCCGCGAAATGTTTACGCAGATCGCCCCGCGCTACGATCTGCTCAATCACCTTTTATCATTGCAAATCGACCGTCTCTGGCGCGCACGCACCGCCAAACGCTTGCAGTACATTCTGGGCCGGCCGGAGGCGCTGGTCCTCGATCTCTGTTGTGGAACGGGCGATCTGGCGCTCGCCCTCGCGCGTGCTGGAAAAGCCCGCATCATCGGTGCTGATTTCGCCCACTCCATGCTTGTCCGCGCTAGAGAGAAAAGCTCTTCCCTCGACGCAAGACCTAAGCAAGGTACTTCATCGCCGAGCCAGGGCGCTGCATCGCCAATGCCTTTTTTTGAGGCCGACGCTCTCAACCTTCCCTTTGCAGATTCTTCGTTTGATTTGGTAACTACCGCGTTCGGCTTTCGCAATCTCGCCAACTACGAAGCCGGTCTACGCGAGATTCACCGCGTGCTCAAGCCCGGCGGCACGATCGCCATCCTGGAATTCACGGAGCCCCCCGCAAGTTTGTGGGGCGATTTTTATCGCTGGTATTTTTGTAGTGTGTTACCGAAGATTGGCGGACTTATTTCCGGCGAGCGCTCCGCCTACACCTATCTACCCAAATCCGTAGCCCGATTCTTCCGCCCCGCAGAACTAGCCGCACTCCTCACCACCGTCGGCTACCACTCCGTCGACTACCGCACCTGGACCCTCGGCACCGTAGCCCTCCACACTGCCATCCGCCCCGGTTAGCGCTTTCACCGGTCGCCAAAGCCTGTAACGTAAATGAGTAGCGGACCAATTTCCGAGGATGCGACCTATCGGGTCCTAGCAACGGGATGGACTTGAAATTGTGTTCCTGGCTAGCTTCCGAACGTCGGATGTGACTTTCTGCTGTATTCGACTACGGAGAGCTTGTTGGCCTAGCTAAATTAGCTGACTTCAGGTTTTTCCCAACAGATTGGAAAAGCAGATTCCGTAATTCAAGAGAAGTGTCGACGTCACGTATGGCGCGCCCCGCGATCTCGACTCTCAGTTTCCCGTTTGATTGCTCCTTCACAGTGACGCTATCAGGTTTTCGAACTCTATACTCGACCAAGCCCCTGAAATTGCCAAACTTGAACTTCGCAATTGCCCAGCATTTCCCCAAGTTCAGGAGCCGATAGGTCCAATTCCCATTCCAAAAACTCTTTACTGAGAACTCAAGCACTTGGCCGCCTCGATCTCCATACTTCAAATCAGCCAGCCATTGGCCGACTTGGCCGCGCTCCATGTCGAAGCTATCAGTGTGTGCAGCGATGAATGGTGCAGCGGCTTTCCACCATGCGTAGCCATTACCGGCAAACCAGACCAGCAGAAATTGATTCGTAGTAGACCCAAGAAAGGTATGAGAATAATCGTCAGTCGAGTATTTCAAAATCCCTATAGCACCCAGGATATTCAGAATTGACAAGCCGTATGGCGCGTAACACCAGCGCCGCCACAGCGTAATGACCGTCGCAGCCGCAATCAAAGCGAATGCCCAGACCGCCAACGTCTCTGAGGATGAAGCTTGGGATCCAACCGCAATCAAGAATGCCACCACAGTCAGAAAGACCATAGGCGTTAGTGCGCGTGAAAGGAACGGCTCGATAGCTTCTGCTCGAGCCGCTAAGTCTAACCGCTCGATTTCTGTGAGTTCACTCTTCATCAGAGCGCTTTTGAGACACTTCCGACCTTCTCTGAAAGTGCATTCTACCCCAGTCCGCCTGGGAAGTCCGGCCGCCGTAGTCAATTCAAACGCGCTCTCGCCCGGCACAAATCTTGGGATCATTTGTGCCTATTGTCTAGTCAGCTTTTATTCGTCCAATCCCGCACTCCGCAATTTCGCCAGCAACGTCTTCGGTGAAATGTTCAACTTCTCCGCCGCCCGCGTCTTATTCCACTTGCACTCGCGCATCGTATTTTCCAGCAACGCCTTCTCCACATGGCTCACAGCCCGCCCCGTGACTTCCTCCAGCGACCCCTCCCAACTAAAATTCCCCGGAAGCATGCCGCCCGGTAGTTGTTCGGCATCCGGCTTCGAAGCCGCCAGTTGCAATCCATCCGGCCGAATCGTCAACCCATCCGCCAGAATCACCGCGCGCTCCAGCGTATTCTGCAGTTCGCGCACATTGCCGCGCCAACGGTAGTGCAGCAGTCGGTCCCGCGCTTCATCCGACAACTCCAGCCCGGGCTTCCCAAACTCGCGGCTGAATTTTTCCAAAAAGTGATCCGCCAGCAGCAGCACGTCATTCCCGCGCTCGCGCAGCGGAGGTATCGTCATCGGCACCGCCGAAATTCGAAAGTACAAGTCTTCGCGAAAAAGTTTTTCTTCCGCCATCTTCTGCAAATCGCGATTCGTCGCCACCACGATTCGAACGTCCACATCAATTGACTGCGTTCCGCCAACTCGTTCGAATCGCCGCTCTTCCAGCACGCGCAGCAATTTTGCCTGGATCGCCAGCGGCAGCTCGCCAATCTCATCCAAAAAAAGCGTTCCCCGATGCGCCAGGTCCATCTTTCCGACCTTGCGTGCCCCGGCCCCGGTAAACGCCCCGCGTTCGTGCCCGAAAAGCTCGTTCTCCACCAGCCCCTCGGGAATGGCCGCGCAATTCAGCGCCACAAACGCCTGCTCCCGCCGCGGAGACAAATGATGGATCGCCAGCGCGAATAACTCTTTCCCCGTGCCGCTTTCCCCCAGCAGCAGGCAAGTTGAATCCGTTGCCGCCACTTTCTGTATCTGCTGGCTCACTTCACGAATCGAAGCATGCTCGCCCACGATTCGCGGAAACCCATATCGCGTGGAATACTCTTCCCGTAGCAGCAGATTTTCTCGCAATAACTCCTGTTGCTGCGCTGCCCGTTTTACCAGCAGCTTCAAGTGTTCCAGATCCACTGGTTTTTGCAGGAAATCAAATGCGCCGTCCTTCATCGCCGCCACAGCTTCTTCCACTGAACCATAAGCCGTCAGCAGCAATACCGGCACCGTTGCATCCGCTGCTTTGGTCTCCCGCAAAACGTCCAGCCCCGATGCCCCCGGCATCTTCAAATCCGTAATCACCAGCAAATATCTGCGCGCGCGCACCTTTTGAATCGCAGCGGCGCCGTCCGGAGCTTCGTCTACGGTGTAACCCGCGCGCTCCAGCGCCTTGCGCAACATCGCGCGCAATTCCGTCTTGTCTTCAACAAGTAGAAGGGGTTCCATCTCTTCCGTTTCTACCACGAATCCTATTGCGTTCAGGGAACAACGAGAGACTCATGTGCAGAGAAGGGAAGCAGCAAGCCCGCGCAAATCCCATTTCCGGCATATACTCCGCATGTCGTAATTTATGTTCCCAATCTCTTTCAGCCTTTGGAGGCAAGGATGTCCAAGTACCGGCTAGTGTTCGTACTGTTCGCGGTGGCCTGCTTGTTAGCCGGCGCGGTTGCCGGGATATCCACCGCGCAAGGCCATTCAAAAGCCTCAGACAACGAACAAGCGCTCTGGAATCTTGAACACGAATACTGGCGCCACGTCCAGGACAACGATCTGTCCGCCTATTTAACCCTATGGCACAAGGATTTTCTCGGCTGGCCTTCAGTAAGTACCGCTCCCGTTCGCAAAGACCACATCACCGACTGGATTACCTCGCAAACCAGCAAGGGACTCCATTTCAATGCCGGCGAATTCAAGCCTGCCGCCATTAATGTGACCGGGGATATCGCCGTGGCGTATTACTGGATGACCTACAGTTGGCAGGACAAAGATGGCAAAGGCGACTCGCGTACCATCCGCGTCACCCATACCTGGCTCAAGGAGGGGAATGCCTGGCGAATCATCGGTGGCATGTCCATGCAGGAAGCTGCGCCACGCCAGCCCTAACTCGAATCGAAGACGTTCTTCTAACAACTTACAACTAATAACTTACAACTGCCTTTTGCCTACCGCGCCCATCCCGGATCACCGCCCGACTTTCTCAGTTGCTCTTCAAGATCATCAGTTGCTTTCTTTAACTGTTCAATTTCAGCTTTTTTGGCCGTGATTTTTGCCGTCTTGTCATTGATCTCCGCGCGGTTGTTCTGCTCGGTCATTGCTTTCTGGGGGTTGGAATAATACTGCACTTGCGAGCGATCCAGTTCGCGTTGCAACACATCCAATTCCGTCTCGGCCCTGGCAACCTTATCGTGCGCTTCCTTAAATCGCTTCCGCCATGCAGTCTCGCCGTTGGGATCTTCGTTTTTTCCGGCATCTCCGCCCGCCTGCTGCGTGGTTGCGGGATTTGCTCCGGCAGGATTACCCGGAGTCCCTGTAGCGGCTGTGTCCGGGGTGGTCGTCTTCACATCATCGTCCGTATAAACTTTTTTGGGCTTCGGCGCGTCCTTCTTTGCCTCGCGCGCCTTCCTCGCCGCATCCGCCACCGGGTCGCCCGTTTGTTGGGACGATCCTTGTTGTTGTGCACTGCCCGCAATCCCCACCAAGAAAACCGCCGTAACCAACACAGAAGCCGTGCACCAAGTTTTAACTCGCATATCGTATTACCTCCCCGGAGCAGCTGGAAGACCCCGACTATCTCTTAGATGCTTTCCTGTCTCAATTCTACTGCTTCTGGCACTCGCCGCGGCAAGGGAAGCGTAACAATAAACTCCGCCCCGCCCTCGGGCCGGTTTCGTACCTCCACCTGCCCTCCGTGCTGCACAATCACCTTTTGCACCACCGCCAGCCCCAGCCCCGTCCCCTTCGCTTTCGTCGTAAAAAACGGCCGGAACAGCTTCGACAGCACATTCGCCGGAATCCCCGGCCCGTTATCCGCAATGCTAATCCGCTGAGATCCCGCTTCATCCCCTTGAACGACCTCGCCGCGCACAGTCACTCGTCCACCGCCCTCAGCGAATGCGCAAGCCTCAGCCGCATTCCGCGCCAGATTCAGCAGCGCTTGCCGCAAGAGTCCTTCGTCCCCGCCCGCATCTTCAAACGTGCCTTCCCATCGAATCTTTACCTGCGGAATCGCCTCCCCAACTTCGGAAACCACGCGCTCTACCACGCTTCGTAGCGCCACACTCTCATCCGGAATCTCCAGCGGCCGCGCATACTTCAAAAACTCCGTCACCACGTGCGTAATATTCCGCGTCTGCTCCAGGATTCTTTCCGAGTAGTCCAGGGCTTCCGCTTCCGAAGACTCCGACCGTATCATCTGCGCGTAACCCGAAATCGTCGCCAGCGCGTTCTTGAATTCGTGCGCGATGCCTGCGGACAATTCGCCCAGCGCCGCCAGGTTTTCCTTCAGTTGCATCCGCTGCTGTAGCGCCGCCAGCTCCGTCAAATCCGTCAGCAGGCAGATTGCTCCGCTGATTTTTCCTTCGCCGCGCCGGATCGGAGAAATCGTCACACCCAGGTGTCGCGTATCGCCCGCCGGTGGAACGTGCTCAACTTCTTCGCGCCGAAAAATTTTCCCGCTTGCCAGACATTCCGCAATCAGTGATGTCAATTCCGGCGATGCCCCTAGCGCCTCGCTGTACCGTCGAAACGCGAGTCCGCGAATCCCCAAAACTTGCTCTGCCGCCGGATTCGAACTCGAGATAATTCCGGTCGCATTCACCACCACCAACCCCGCTGGCATGTTGCGCGTCACTTCTTCGCTCAGCCGTTCCGTTTTCTCCGCGCGATCTTTTTCGATGCGATGCAGTCGCTCCAATTCCTTTTCTTGCTCGCGCAGTTGTTGAATCACTCCCTGCATCGAAGCCGCCATAAACGCCGAAGGATTCTCCGTCCGCGGCGCGCTGCTCTTGAACTCCTCTACCTGCTCCTCCCGTGTGCTCTGAAAAAACTTCCGCATCAGATACAGCACGACCCCGGTGACCGCTAGGAACCCAACTCCCAGTCCCAGCGCAATCATCCAAAGATGCTGTGTGTTACCTGCTGTTTGAACCGTTGCGAACATCAATCCTGCCCTTCGAATTCCTTCTCTCTTCCTCTGTGGCCCTCTGTGTTCCCGTCTTTCTCTGCGCTCTCCGTGTCAAATCCGTTTTCCCGTCAGCCCACGATTCCCCTGAAAATCGGCCACCATCCCGCCACCACCGGCCCCACGTACACAATCGCCAGAGCCCCAATCCCCAAGAACGTCCCCAACGGCAACTGATACTGGCTAGCAATCGCCCACCGCAAATTGTTTTCCGTGCCCAGCCCCCGCCGGCTGGCCCGCTTCGCCAACCCAATCCTCCATCCTCCCAAGTACAAAGCCAGCACCAGCGTGAGTCCAATCACGCTCCCCAGCAAACTCCCCGCCAGTAGTGTCAAAAACGTCCCGCGCAATCCAAGGAACGCCCCCACCATAGCCATCATTTTCACGTCGCCCATGCCCATGCCTTCGCGCCCGCGCACCACTTTGTACAACGCCGCCAGCCCCCACAGCAAAAAGCTCCCAAACGCCGCTCCAAGAATTCCGTCCAGCAGCCCTCCAGCAAGTCCCGGCAATCGCACATGCAGCAGCCGCCAAGCAAGGAATCCCCCGAACCCGCGGTCAGGCGGAACAAAGGCTGAAAACAGCAACCCCGCCGCAAACCCCGGCCAGGTAACCACATCCGGCAGCAACCGAACGCGCAGGTCCGTCACCGTCAAAATAATGACCAGACACGTAAAAAACAGCCACTTCACCGTAGTCTGTGTAATCCCGAACTCCACAAACGCCGCCACAAACAGCAATCCAGTCGTCAGCTCGATCAGCGGATACATCACCGAAATCGACGTTCCGCACGCGCGGCACTTCCCGCGCAGCCACATCCAGGCAAACACCGGCACATTGTCATACGGTTTGATAGGAGTCCCGCATCGCGGGCAGCGCGATCCGGGCGAAACAATAGAGATCTCCTCCGGAATCCGCGTGATGCAGACGTTCAGGAAGCTCCCAAACAATATCCCAAATAGAAAAAAGAAAACGATGATCACATTTCAATTTTCTCACAGACATCCCGCCACCCGAACAAACCCCGCCCCGTGCGTGCCCGATGCCTAACGGTTCCTGCCTCACTCACGATTCTCCGTGTTTCTCTGCGCACTCTGCGTCTCTGCGTTATAGTTCGCTTTTTCTGGCCTTTTCTTCCCCTCTTCAACTAACAACTGTAAACTAACAACTTACAACCGCTTCTATGCACTGGTTTGAACGCAAAATTCGCCGTTACGAGCACCGTCGCTGGACCACCGACGACAACCGTCGCGTCCAACCCTTCCATTGGGGCCTCGAACACATCGGCGGCTCTCCCGATGTTCCAAGTCCCGGCGCATTTTTTCGCGCATACGCCAATCACGCCATCGAAAACAGCCGCGACTGGTATGCCACCACTCCCGCCACCGATTACCGCCTTAGTCCCGAAAACATCCTCACCTTCACCAGTTCCATCAACTCTCCTTGGCCCGAAAACAACACTGTCCACGCTCAACTCTTTCCCGCGAGAAACCCTGGCATCGGCCCTGCCGTGCTCCTACTCCCCAACTGGAACGCCAAATGGCACGGCCAGAACGGTCTCTGCCACTGGATTCAGCGTCTCGGCATCACCGTTCTCAAAATGAGCATGCCCTACCACGACCGCCGCATGGCCCACGGCCACGAACGCGCCGACCAGATCTGCGGTCCGAACATCGGCCTCACCCTTCAGGCTAACCGCCAAGCCGTCCAGGACGCCCGCCGCTGCCTCAGCTGGCTTGAGCAGCAAGGCCACAGCAAGCTTGGCATCCTCGGCACCAGCATCGGCTCCTCCGTCGGCTACATCACTCTCGTCCACGATGAACGTGTCCGCGCCGGCGGGTTCTTCCATGTCTCCACCTACTACGCCGACGTCATCAGCCAGGGCATGACCACCAACCACGTCTGGGAAGGCCTTCGCAACCACGTTTCCGTTGACGAACTCCGCGACTATTGGTCGCCCATCAGCCCCATGCCCTACGTCGAACGCGGCATGGGCGCCGGCCGCAACACTTTCATGGTCTACGGCAAGTACGACCCCACTATGCTCCCCGAACTCACTCGCCAGATGCTCGACTCCCTCCGCCGCCACGGCGCCGACCCTCGCACCCTCGAACTCCCCTGCGGCCACTACTCCCTAGAACTCGCCCCCTTCTCCTACATCGCCGGCTACCGCATGCTCAGCTTCTTCCTCCAGTCCCTTGCCTAACTCCCTAGATATCGAGTTACACTCTCGGCCTATGACCACGAGTTTCCTAAAAAGCTGGGGCGTCTGGAGTCTATTCACTTGCGTTCCGGTGCTTGTGCTTGTTCTTTCAAGCGGGAGAGTCAATGGAGACCAGTTGTTTGTTATATTTTTCTTTTTCTTGCTACCTCTAGTTGGCACAATCTTCTTGTACTGGTTGGTTGGTGAGCAGAAGAATGCATGGCGAAACGTGTTATGCGGTTTGGCTTTGGGATTTGCGATACCTGCGCTCGGGGGCTTTTTGCTCTGGATAATCACAGCTGGATTTGAAAGTCCAGCAATATTGGTAGGGGCACTGATCATGGCTATTCCCAGTTCCCTAGGAGGGGCACTGGCTGGTTGGATTCAGAGTCGGTCGGAGGTAGCGGCCGAAAGGCTTAACTAAGTCAGTCGAGAGATCAGTGCGTGTGCTCCGCCCGGTGCCCCCAGGTGCCGCTTCTGCACCTGGGCTCTTCTACTCTGCCTATACCGGCCCAAGTTGACGTTCACAGATGCAGTATCATCAGCTTGTGGACAAACTCCCGATCCTCGTCTTCGGTCCTCTTGCCGTCGCCGCTGTGCTGCTTGTCATCGTCGTGGGAATCCGCCGAGCCATAACGAGCTTCCGTTCCCGGCCAACTGCCGAGCAACTCCAGGGGGCGTATGAAGCCTATTTGCAGCGCCTTCTGAATCCTCAACCAGACGCCATCGAAGGAGAATTGGGCAAATTCCTCCCCGAAAGACTTCTGCAGTTGTACGAAGACAAAACCGCCATTCAAGCCGTCGGATTCCAACTCGAGCATCCTGACAAGAAAGGCCTCTGGCCAAAACGTTGGTCCGTCTATTGTTTCGAGCCCCTCGACCTCGAATCCCTCAACGAGTCGCCCTATGACGAACAACTCGGCCCCGGCTTCTGCTTTGCCACCACCGGTCGCGGCTCCTGGTATTGGATCGCCGCCTCCGACCAGCGCGCCAAAGATTCCCCCGTCCTTTTCGTCGATTTCGCCGGCGCCGGCTCCCATGGCGAAACCGTCGCCCCCACCCTCGACGAATTCCTTCGCTGGCCACGCCTGCCCTCATAAGACAAAGGTCAGATTTCCACTTTTCCAATGCTGCGACCTACCAGGAGTTGACGACAGCACCGCGGTTCCCTTCAGAGAGCGCGTTGTTTGGGTGTTAGAATCTCCCGAATCGAGATGAAGCAACCTTGAGAACTCGCCACGGACTCGCTCGATTCTGCTGGGTTTTCCTCGTGTACACGCACTTGTTCGCGCAGCAAAGCATCGAAACCCCACCACAGTCCGGCTCAGGGAAAATCGTGGTTAACGTGAATTCAGTGTTGGTGCCAGTGGTGGTGCGCGATTCGCAAGGCCGCGCTGTGGGCAATTTGAGAAAAGAAGACTTTCAGGTTCTCGACAAGAACAAACCACAAGTCATAGAGGGCTTTAGCATTCAGAAACGCGCGGCGCTTGTCACTTCCCGAACGACCGCGGAGCCACCGCCAACAAGCACCGCCTCTGCGTCGGCAACGGGCTCGGCAATGCCATCGGCACCGGCACGATTCGTTGTGTTTCTGTTTGACGACATGCACCTGAACGCTAGTGACTTGTCGCAGATTCAAAAAGCAGCATCGAAGATGATTACCGGGGCACTGGCCGATTCGGACATGGCGGCGGTAGTTTCCATCTCAGGAGCCAGTACCGGGTTAACACTCGATCGCGCGAAGTTGCAGGACGCGATCATGAAGCTGCAGGTACAAAATCTCTACCGCGGGATCACCCGCAGTTGCCCGAATATCGAGTATTACGAAGCGGATCGCATTGAGAACAAGCGCGATCTGATGGCGCTCGATACTGCGGTTGATACCACGATGAGGTGCTGCGACTGCTCGCGAGAGACGGCCATCACCTACGTACAAGATGCATCCCAGAGGGCCCTGCAGATTGGCGATCAGGATATTCGGGTGACGTTAAGCTCCATTGGCAGCGTTGTGCACAAAATGGGCGCGATGCCAGGCCAGCGCTTGCTTGTCCTGGTTTCGCCGGGCTTTCTGACGCTTACGCCCGAATCGATGGTCATGAAATCGCAGATTCTGGACATCGCGGCGCGAGCGAGCGTCACCGTCAGTGTGCTGGATGCACGCGGATTGTACACAACGATGCTGGATGCCAGCACAGAGACCTTAGGAACCACGCGGGCCACGCGAGCCAAATCCCAATATCGTGGTGATTCCATGCTGCTCAGTGAAGAGATCATGGCGGAACTTGCGGACGGAACCGGCGGGAAGTTCTTTCACAACAGCAATGACCTGGAAGGTGGATTCCAGACCCTGACCGCTGTGCCGGAATACGTCTACCTGCTGGAATTGTCGCTCCGAGATGTGAAGCAAGACGGCGCATATCACCTCTTGAAAGTAAAAGTGGATCAGAACGGCTTGAATCTGCAGGCGCGCCGCGGTTACTTTGCCCCGAAACCCGAGAAATCCAAAAATGCGAGATAGGGATTTCTTACTTCAAGAATGGAAGCGGTTCAGAACGTCACCGCTGCGGAGATTTGGAGTGTGTATCCCTGGAAAGTAGATCTGCACTCGAATTCGCGAAAATACTTAACACCGACGCTCACTTTCTGCTCGGGTAGTAATGCGTTTGCTGCGAACCCCAAAGCGTTGACTTTGTAGTGCGCGGATGCCTGTTCCGGCGTAATGTTCAGGCCATTTTTATCGGTCGTCTGCCACTGGCCATATCCCACCAGCCCAAGCTGAAAGCGCAAGTTAGGTTGAAGGGGAAAAGTGTGGGTCAGCGAATAGTCGAGGTTGAAGGTTTGGCCCGGGTGGACCATCGTGCCTTGTTGGGTACCGTGAAATTCATACATCTGAAATGCAGATAAGGCTGTGGCTTTGCTCGAATCGAGATAGATCGTCTGTCCACTCGCAACGACGGAGGTCCAGTAACCTGAACCGACATTCGTGTTAGCGCCCGCGCTAAATCTTCCGGTTGGCGCCAGAAACCCATAGATCGCTCGAATGGCAACGCGCTGCTTGCGCCAGCCGAGAATGATAGGTTGATAGTAGGAATCCGCAAACCCGCCACCGCCACTGAGGGCACCGTGGACATCCGAAGTGAGCGAGTTGTTAGCAATTGGAAGGGTAGCGGATGCCGAGAATACTGCCCCGCCCAGGCCAGCCATTTCTTTCTTGCTCACCCACACAAAACTGTTCATGTCCATCATGATCGAGTTCTGGCCGGTAGCTAATACTTCGCCATCAGGGCCTTTCTCTTCATCACGTGAGAAAAAAACAAAAAGGTTTGAATAGGTGATTCCGGGTTCGGGTGTTATCCCAGAGTTTGTTGCACTCATGCCAACGGGATAGACACCTCTGACTTGCGCTTGCACGGGAGTCAAGACAACAAAGTTAGCGAGGACAACTACAGCAAGGAGGCTCAACGCGAAATGTGCTCTCATCAACGTTCACGCGTTGTTCCAAATATGGGGAAACTCTGCGGTCCCAACTTGTGGTGTTCTAAACCGGAGTTTCCTGTGCACTTCGCGCTTCGAATCAGGCGACAGCATGAGTTTTCTTTGCTGGCATGCCGCTTGACAGTGGCATCGTTGCCACGTTTTTCCAAAAGGTCTCCAACGACTCGACGCCGCCGAATAACGTTGTAAATATCGTGGAGTCCGCCAGCAGGATGTTTCCGGCGCGCTGCGCATTAGGTGGCATCCAGATGAACGAGTTGAACTCGGTATTGCCCGCCTGGGTGAAAGGATGCGGTCGTTCCAGTTCAATCGGTTGGCGGGTAAGCACGTGGACGGATTTTGTGTCATCGGTGGTCAGCGCGTAATGCGGCAAGTGGGGGTGAAAATTAAATGTGGTTACCCCGTTGAGGAGGCCAAGCTTATCCAGGTCTTTGTTGATTGTCAGCGGCGCAATTTGTTTTGTGCCTTTGACGAGGGCCGGGCGAAGTCCGAATTGATTTATCACCGGTACTCCAAGTGCTTTCATCATCGAACGCGTGTATTGTCCGAAGCGCTGCTGGCGAGGGACGAGAGCATCCCCGTGGTGCGTATATTCCATTTGGCGCTGCTGCAGATCTTCTGTAAATCCAACGTCGTGATGTGGCCCAAGCAGAAGGCAAGTTCCTTCTCGTTGCAGCCACTTGCGGACCGCCTCGATTTCCTCTGAGGCCGCCTCCTGCTCTGAAACCAGGTGATCGAGACCGAACACCATCAGCGTGTCCGTGTCCTCCAGGATTCGTTCGTCGATCGGAAGTTTGTACCCGGCCTGATCGATTCGTTGAAATACCACAACCGACTGTTCGGTGACTTCACCAACGACCCCCTGAAACGCGAGCGTGGAGCGATGGAACAGTTCCAGAGTCCCAGCAATTCCTTGCAGGAAATGCATCTCATCCCATTCGGTTCCCTCATACGCAGGCCAGGCAACTCTCCGGACCTCGGTCATGGTGGAGAAGCGATTATCTAATTTAGTGGTGTCCCGGTTGGCTTCCCAGGGGTAACTCCACGTCCAGTAGATGGAAACTCTCCGTTTGCCCGGAGTGTACTTGCGCGGCGCATGGTTCTGGTTGTAAGTACGCGGCGGTTGAGGAACGGAGCTCATGATTCCTTCCTTTCTTTACTTTCCAATGACCTTTGTTTCAACACCATCACTCAGCGACGCCAGGTATCGGAGCGCCCTTATACCTGGCAAGAAGAAGTAAGCGCCGCCTCGGATCGTGGTGAATGCTGGCAGCCCCTTGATCTTTTTACGAATGGGCCGCTTTGGGATGGTCATGTCAAAAGTGCCATCCTGTGTTCCGAAAATCGGATCGCGCTCGTTTCCCAGCTCGTGAAAGTTTGGGTCGTTCGTCCACACATTCATCGCAAACTCAAATTGGCGGACGAGGCTCGCACAGCCGACGAACGCCGCGATACCTCGCTCTATGCCGTCGTCGGGCACACCCTCCGGCAGAGGCGGACCATAGGTACCCCCGCGCCGGATCATCTTCCGCCGGTTCATGTTCACTGCGGTATCGCGCGGGTTCATGCGCCGGATGTGTGCCCCGAGCGGACAGCCATAGCCGTGAGGGTCCATCTTTGCGTAATTAAAATCGTTGCTGCGCTGAGAATCAGCGCCGAGCTGTGGATCGTCCTTATCCGGCGCAAGGACAAGCGGCGCGCCGCTCCGCCATCGTCCCATCAGCTTGGCAGCCATCAGCTCCTGCTCTTCAGGCGTCTCGCCATGGGCTCGGAGGAAATCGCGAAACGCGCCTACGTGCTCTTCCATTTTCAGATAGGCAAGATAGCTGCCGTTGCGAGAAAGAATTTCCGGCTGGGGTAGTCCGGCAGCAGGACCTTCTTCGTCAGGATAGCCAAGAAAAAATTCGCCCGGTTTGATCGGTGGGCCAGAGCCGGGCGTCGCCTCTACTCCCGTTCCCTCAATGGCCGGCTGCGAGAGCCGATCCCGGTAGCCGAAGTGTTCGTGAGCGCAATCGAACGGGGGGATGGCTTCCAGATCCAGAGCTGACAGCACTTCGACTCCGCCGCATTGCGCGACATACCGTTCGTGCTCCCCGCGACAGCGCTCACGTTCGGCCACGTCGCGGGCAAACAGTACGACAATCGCATGCAGGTTAGGACTGGCGAGCCCTCCCACCCAATGATCTGGATGATTAGCGCCTGTGGTGCCGAGAACGCCTGCCCGCGCCGCCATGCCCTGGCGAAACTCTTCCGGGAAGGTGGCCAATGATGCTTCAGCCGCACCGAGCGTTTGCAAACCGTTCCAGGTGAAGCCAACGGTCACCCACCTTGAATCAAGTGCGCTCGACCCGACCGCGCTTGCCGTGCCCACCTTATCGATCAGGCCTGTCAGCCACGCTCGTCCACCTGCCCTACTCCGAAACGCTAGAAACTCGTAACGCGCTGCCCGCGCGGGCGGCCGCGACATCAGGAAATGCTGAATGTCGTCGAAATCAAGCGAAACAGCTTGATCGGTTCTTTTGGTCAAATCTTGTGAAATGCGATGCGATTGTTGCAAGACGGACACGGCCTTCTCCGTAACGAGTAAAACAAGATGGCTGCTACTGCATCAGGTCCAGCATGTTAGCGAACGCAGCCTTGAGTTTTAGAGCCTTCTTGATCTCGTCGGCCGTAACGTACGGGTACTCCCCGTATTCCAAGAAACTCGGGCACTGGTGCTCACGAACGAACTTGACGAATGCTGGAGCGTTCGTTTTCCAGTCTTCCGGAAACCCTTCGAGGTTCTCAAAAGTCGTGTTCAGACCTAACTTTGTGAAGAGCGCTACGGCGTCCTCAGTGTACTTGTCGAAATCGGTGTCAAAGATCCCTTGATACATGAAATAAGTCTCCTTGCCGATGTCAAACAGAACCCACCGAAGGTAGTGGAGCTTAAGCGTCGCAAGGGCATCAGGAAGATCAGCGATCGCCTTCTCGATGGTCTTGCCATAAGCACGGATCGCGTCCTCTCTTCCCGGTTTGATCTTCGCGATTAGGGTAAAGCCGTGGCACGCAGGCGTCTGTGGATAGATCGGCCCATACCTTCCCTGACTTGTCGTGAAGTATCCTTCCTTCGGGATTGCCATCGCCTGTGGTTTCGTCCAATCGCGCTCTCTGGGCATTGTCGGTGCTGCAGTTGCTGCTGTAGCCATCTCGGTCTCCTATTTCAGGTTCTTATCCTCGTCGTGCCATGCGCTCCTCAGTAGATGCGGTTTCCCTGAATCTGCGAGGCAGACCGTACTCTTAGCTGATAATCGGGGGCATTTGCACTGCTAGTTCTTACAGGGAGTGGGTGTGGTTAAGGCACATCGTGCTATATCGGTGCCCGATAAGTCGCTTGCCGCACATGTGGTTTCCGGAGATACGATTTGGGAAGGAACTCAAGAATCTTAGAACATCGTCCAAGTCACACAGAATCAACGGGCCAACTGTTCTAGACCGCGCTCATAAACCCGGCGTCACGTCCAGCTTTTTCCAATTTTCCATTGAAATAATGAGGGTCCCAGCGTATAGCGTTTCTTGGGTAATATCGTGCTCAAACTGAAGACCGCCAGCCACCTTGCTGGCGTTTTTGCTTTCTGGAACCTGGTTTCTGACCTAAGCCTTCTGTCCGCAATACTTATGAAATAATTCGCCTTCCGCACAGTTTTGGAGTAAGCAAGGTCTTTAGAATCAACACCTACGCGCCCGGCCGGAAGTGTTGATTCTGAAGAGCTTACGTACACCCTAATTCCTTTAGCTGCAACATTTACAAGAATACGGGGGGTGCAGTGCGGGTGGTACAGACCACGTAATTCACCCGTTCAGCAGCGCCGCTGCGTTGCAGTCGTACAGTTTCACCGCAAGATCGTGGAAAAAGTACCCTCAGCAACAAGCATTGCAACCCCTTCGATGTCGGGCGTTAGCGGCCTATCCTCAGTGACTTTGGATGATTTCTCGCGGACTGCCGAATATGCCTTCTTGGCGAGAGTTGCCGTCTGAAGCGGCGCCAGCAAATCGATCCCTTGGCAGGCGCAAAGCAATTCGATTGCGATGGTGTGCCGCAGATTTTTCAACATGCGTTCCAGCCGCCGCGCACCGCTCATTCCCATCGAAACGTAATCTTCCTGGTTGCCGCTCGTGGAAATGGAATCCACAGAATGCGGAGTAGCCAGCGCCTTGTTCTCGCTGGTAAGCGCCGCCGCTGTAACCTGCGCGATCATGAATCCGGAATTCAGCCCAGGCTCTGGCGTCAAGAAAGCGGGAAGCATACTCGTCAACGGATTGGTCATCTGCTCGATGCGCCGCTCAACAATTCCGCCAAGCGTCGCAATTGCAATTGCCACTTGGTCCGCTGCCATCGCCAGCGGCTGACCGTGAAAATTTCCTCCGCTGATAATGTCGCCGTTGTTTGCATCGCGCACAAAAACCAGCGGATTGTCCGTCGCGCTGTTCAATTCCACTGCCGCCATTTCGCGCGCTTGCGCTAGTGAATCGCGCACCGCACCGTGTACTTGAGGCGTGCAGCGCAAGCTGTACGCATCCTGCACCCGCGTGTCTTTTTCCGCGGAGCGATGCGATTCACGAATCTGGCTGCCTTCATTCAAATGCGCCAGATTTCGAGCCGTCGTTGCCGCTCCAGCATATGCACGCGCATGCATGATCCGCGCATCGAACGCGCCGGGACTTCCGCGCAATGCATCGAGCGAAAGCGCAGCAGCCACATCCGCCGTGTCCACAAGATTGTCCGCTTCGTGCAGCGCGAGACTAAGTAGCGCCAACATCCCCTGCGTGCCATTCAGAAGCGAAAGCCCTTCTTTTGCTTCAAGCGCAACCGGTGTGATTCCCGCGCGTTTCATGGCATCCCCACCAGGTAGAATTTCTCCACGAAATGCCGCACGCCCTTCGCCAATCACTACTTGCGCGAGATGCGCGAGCGGTGCGAGATCGCCGGAAGCCCCCACAGAACCCTGCGAAGGAATTATGGGATGTACTTTCGCATTCAGCATTTTGCAAAGTGTTTCTACGACTTGCGGCCGCACTCCGCTCAGTCCCTTCGCCAACGCATTGGCGCGCAGCAGCATCATCGCGCGCGTCTCTGCTTCGCTCAGCGGATCGCCAACGCCGCAAGTGTGGGAGCGAACAAGATTCACCTGCAGTTGGCGCACTTGCTCCGTCGAGATACGCACCGAAGCAAGTTTTCCGAAACCAGTATTAATCCCGTACGCTGTAGCGCCAGAGGCCACCAAGCGATCAACCACCGCGCGGGATGCATTCATCCGCTCGATCGCGGTGGGCGAAAGCGCGACATTTTCACCGCGCAGCGCAACATCGTAGAGATGTGAAAAAGTGAGATCGTTTCCGGTAAGTGCAACGCTCATGCGGTAATCCGATCCGGCTGTGGCGCAACGATGGAATCGAACACGGTTTGGTATTTCTTCGGAAGCGTTTTCGGGCGGCCATTGCTTCCGCAAATCACGTGCGTCGTTTCTCCGTTCGCCAGCACTCTTCCGTCTGCGTCGCGAATCACGTCATAGGAAAACTTCACAATTCGATTCCTTGATTCCGAGATTCTTGTACGGATTCGCAGAACCTCGTCATACATCGCGGAGTGATGATAGCGACAGTGCGCATCGGCTACCACGATGCGGCAGTCGTCTTCAATTTCCATACGCTTGTATTCGAAGCCCAGAGCGCGCATCAGCTCCACGCGGCCGACTTCGAACCAGATCAGATAATTCGCGTGGTACACCACGCCCATCTGATCCGTTTCCGCGTAGCGCACGCGCACCACCGCGTCATGGTATTCAATCATTCTCATGTCCTGTCGATTTCCGGGAAATAACAAAATCTTCGTACAACCGTCATTCGGAGTCGCCGCGCCACACCGGTTTTCTCTTCTCAAGGAAAGAAGCCAAACCTTCTTTGAAATCCGGCGTGCAGCGAATCCGCGCATTCTCCAAAACCGCACGCTCCAAATCGGCGTCCACGCTGGCTGCCGCGGCGGAAGTAAGCAAGCGCTTCGCGCGGGTCAAACTACTCGGGCTCGCGGCAATCAAAATGTCGGCAAGTTCTTTCGCGCGATCCATTAGTTTTTCGGGTGCCACAATTTCGTTGACGAGCCCCATCTCTTTGGCTTCTGCCGATTCGATAATTCGCCCAGTGAGCAAAAGATCGCGAGTTCGCTTTTCGCCGATTTGTCGCGTAAGAAATACGGAAACAATTGCCGGCAGAAATCCAATTTTCACTTCCGTGTATCCGAACTTCGCGTCCGGAACCGCCAGGGTGAAGTCGCAGAGCGTCGCAATGCCGCAACCTCCCGCGAGCGCGGCGCCATTCACCGCGGCAATCAGCGGTTTTGAAAAACTCCAGATGCGCCGGAACATCTTCGCCATGCGCCGCGAGTCGTCTTGATTCTCCGTTGGCGATTGTTGTGCGATTGCAGCAAGCATCTCCAGGTCCATCCCTGCGCTGAACGCTTTTCCGGTTCCCGTCAAAATCCCCACGCGCGCGTGACTCTTTTCAATCTCATCCAAGGCGGACTGCAATTCGGAGAGCATCGCCGTGGAAATGGCATTTCGTTTGTCGGGACGATTCAGAGTCAGCGTCGCGAGGTTTCCAGTGATGTCCAGAAGAAGTGTCGAATACATTTTGGAAACACCTCCTCAATTCACAAGCGGGGCATGCGCATACTTCACGCGAATTTCATTGGTCATTTCCAGCGCCTTCGTCAGTCGAGCGGAATCAATTCCCGGATCAGCGCCTGCCTTGCGCAACGTCGCTAGAATATCTTCCGTAGCGACATTGCCGACTAGATTGTCTCCCGCAAAAGGGCATCCGCCAAGGCCCGTGAGCGCGCCATCAAACCGCCGGCATCCCGCTTCGTATGCCGCGAGAATCTTTTCTTCCGCATGCTCCGGCCGGCTGTGCAAGTGTACGCCCAGTTCGATTCCCGCGACGTGATCCTTCACATCGCAAAACAAACCGGCGACGGTCTCGGGAGTTGCATTTCCTGCCGTATCCGCAAGCGATACGGTACGCACGTGAATGTCCTTCAGCCACTCGAGCGTGTCGTGTACGATTTCCGCGCCCCAGGGCTCGTCATACGGATTGCCAAACGCCATGGAAATGTAAATCACCAGATCGCGTTTTGCGGCCGTCGTTTCTTTTCTGATTTTCTCGACCAGCTTCCGCGATTCATCGCGCGACATGTTCGCATTCGCGCGCCGAAAATATGCCGAGATTGAATATGGATATCCAATCGTCGTCACGCCCGGAGTTGCGAGCGCCCGCTCCAGTCCTTTTTCATTCACCACGATACCAATAATCTCTGGAGCCTCGATGTCAGCGGGAAGGGAAGCATTCAGCTTCGCCATCACCTCTTCACTATCCGCCATCTGCTTCACATGTTTCGGCGAAACAAAACTCACCGCATCAATATGCTTGAATCCCGCAAGCACAAGCTCCTTCAAGTATTCCGCCTTATATTCCGTCGGAATAATCTCCGGCAATCCCTGCCAAGCATCCCGCGGGCACTCAATTAGTTTTATTTGTTCGGTCATTTAGTTGACGACGCCATGAAACGAGATCAATAAATACGAGAGCGAGGGCCACAAGTGTGGCAAGGATTATTGCCAAACCCGCGCCGACGACATATGCAGGCAGAGAACCCTCGTATCCCCATACTCGATTTTCTTTCTCGAATTCTGATCCAAAGTAAACAAACACAATCCACGCCGGAAGTGTGGCTGCCAAAACAATGAGCCCACGTTTTCGCATGTGTGTCAGGTTTGAAGCACTCCGGTTTTGAATTCGCGGATGTCGGGATTCAGTGCGGCGGCTTCTAGGGCCCAGATCAACGCGTCGCGGGTGTGGGCGGGATCGATGATCGCGTCGAGCCAGAGGCGGGCGGCGGCGTAGCGCGGATCGGTTTGGCGTTCGAACGTTGCGCGAACGGATTCGATTAGTTCCTTTTTTTGTTTTTCGTCGACTTTTTTGCCTTCACGCTCGAGTTGTTTCAATTTTATTTCGGCGAGGGTGCTGGCTGCGGCGTCACCGCTCATCACCGCGAACTTGGCAGTGGGCCACGCAAACATGAAACGCGGGTCGTAGGCTTTGCCGCACATGGCATAATTCCCGGCGCCGAAACTGCCTCCACAAATTACGGTAATTTTTGGAACGACGCTGTTTGCCACAGCGTTCACCATTTTTGCGCCAGCGCGAATGATGCCGCTCCATTCGGCGTCTTTGCCAACCATAAAACCGTTCACGTCGTGGAGAAAAACGAGCGGAATCCGATTCTGATTGCAATCGAGAATAAAGCGCGCGGCCTTTTCGGCGGACTCGGTGTAAATCACGCCGCCAAATTCGGTGCGTTTCTGGTCCGAGCCGCGCGCAAGGGTTTGCACGTGTTTTTTCTGATTCGAAACGATACCGACGGCCCAGCCGCCAATGCGCGCGTAGCCGCACAGCAGAGTTTCGCCGTATTCGGCGCGATACTCTTCGAATTCGCTTCCATCCACAATGCGCGCGATGATTTCGCGCATGTCGTATTGTTTGCCGGGATCGTTCGAGAATAGTCCGTAGATCTCTTCGTTCGAATAGAGTGGGTCGCGTGGTTTTACGTGACTGAACGGCGATGGGTTCGGCGCACCAATTTTGTCAACAAGCGCACGAATTCGAACAATGCAGGCATCGTCATCCGGTTCGCGGAAATCCACGGTGCCACTGATTTGGGCGTGCATTTTCGCGCCGCCCAAATCCTCGGCCGAAGTTTTCTGACCAATCGCCGCTTGCACCAGCGCGGGTCCGGCAAGAAATAGTCCGGAGCCTTCGGTCATCAAAATATGGTCGCACATGACTGGAAGGTAGGCGCCGCCGGCTACGCACATTCCCATGATGGCGGTGATTTGGGGAATGCCCATGGCGCTCATCACGGCGTTGTTTCGAAAGACGCGGCCGAAATCGTCGGTGTCGGGGAAAACATCTTCCTGGAGTGGAAGGAAAACTCCCGCCGAATCCACCAGATAGATTGTTGGGATTTTGTTTTCGATGGCGATGTTTTGTGCACGAATGACTTTCTTCGCGGTCATCGGAAAAAACGCGCCAGCTTTTACGGTCGCATCGTTAGCGATGAGCATGAAAGTTCGGCCGCAAACTTTGGCTAATCCGGTAATGGTTCCCGCAGAAGGCGCGCCGCCCCATTCCTCGTACATTTCGAACGCGGCGTAGACGCTCAGCTCGAAGAATTGTGAACCGGGATCGATCAACTTCGCAATTCGCTCGCGTGCGGTCAGACGGCCTTTTTTGTGCTGCGATTCGATGGCCTTGGCGCCGCCACCTTGATGAATCTTTTCTTCCTCATTCTTGAATTTTGTCAGGAGATCAACGAAGCGACGGGAGTTCTTTTCAAATTCAGGTGATTTCAGATTGGCACTGGTTTTCAGAACCGAAGCAGACACGCAAAGACCTCACGCACAAGAAATCTTACAGAAAACAGCAATCCGAAAAGCTAGAGAGCCAAGTGAGACAGTATACGAGCTTTGCCCACAGTTGTGCGAATCACAGGGGCTTCACATGGGCGGTGATCTGCGAGAGACGCGGGTCCTCTCTACCAAATGAATTTCAAGGCGAATTGCACCTGGCGCGAGGTGGTCGAGGTACTAGTGATAACGCCGGCGGTCGGAGAAACCCCGGACGGAGTGAAGACAACTTCATTGGGCTGGTTAAAGTTGGCGCGGTTCAAAAGGTTAAAGATCTCGGCGCGGAATTGAAGATTGAGCTGCTCGCGAATTCGTGTGTCCTTGAAGACGGAGAAATCCCAGGTGGCGAGGCCCGGTCCGATGAGTGTATTTCTTCCGACGTTTCCATAGAATCCGGCGTTGGCGGCGGTGTTTGTGGGTGCGAGAAAGGCGGAGGGATCAAACCACTTTGCCGAGCTGCCAAGAATCACGGACCCGGTGAAAGCGGGGTTGGCGAAGGGACGAACTGGATTGCGAGTATCGCCATTGTTTGAGGGGTTGTAGCTAAGCTGTGGAGAAAAAGGAAAGCCGCCTTGGAGCGTCACGATAGAATTTACATTCCAACCGCTGACTGCGGCGTTTGCGAATCCTTCGCGATCGCTGAAGAAATGTTTACCGCGCCCAAAGGGCAGCGCATAGTTCGCGCTGACCACGGCGATATGCCGAACGTCGAAAGTGCCCAATCCCCAATCCGCGTGAAGATTGAATGGATTTGACGCCAAGGCCGGACCACCTCCAGAAGTAGTGGCATTGAGAGAGTCACCGTCGTCGAGAACTTTCGAATAGGTGTAGACACCTCGGATCGCCAGGCCGCCGCTGAATCGACGATTCACATCGACTTGCAGTGCATTGTAGGAGCTGTCGCCTTCGGAAAACCACGTCCACGTATTGGCGATGGTGGGGTTGGCCCGGACGGTTGTGGGCACATAGTAAGTTCCCGCCGGTACGGGTGTGCCTGCGATGGCGGCTGGAAATCCAGCGGAAGTGGGATATGTGGCGGGGCACGGCGAGGCCGGGCAAATTACGGGAAAAGGCTCATTGGCATCGATGCCAATCAGTTCGTGATACCCATGGGATCCAACGTAGCCGACGGTCAGAGATGTGTTTGGCGAAAGTTGCTGTTGAATTCGCAATGAATAGGAAATCAGCGTGGGCGTTTGCATGTCCGGTTGAACTCCACCGGGGATGAACTTCGCGGCGGCAGGAAATGGTCCGGCAGGATTGATGGGAAGCTGCGCCACTGTCAAGGGCGTGGTATAGGTGGGATTGAAAGGAGCGTTTTGATCGGCGCGGTATCCCAGTGCATCCTGAAGGTCGTTGTACGTGCCGAATCCGGCGCGGAGCGCGGTCTTGGGTCCGAGTGGACTCCAAGCCACGGCGATGCGCGGCTGCGGCAGGAACTTTGCGTTATTCGCGGTAAAGAGGGAATGGCCAATGTGGGGTTGCGAATCGATGATGCTACTGGTGAAAGTGTAATTGGAGGCGCGGCCACGTGCTTCGTTCCAGCCGGTGGAGAATTCGTCGCGAAAACCGAGAGAGATGGTAAGTCTGGGTGTAAGGCGAATGACATCTTCAGCGTAGAAGGCGCCAAACAAGGAGCGCCAGTTCATCTCCGTAGGAGCGGGGTCGAAGAGAAAACTGCTAATCGTTCCCTGGAGGAATGTCGTGAGACTGGTGAAAGTGGCTTGTCCGAACTGGCTGAGGGCGATCGTTTCGTTGGATTGGAAACCCTGTAACCAGGCACCGAAACTGAGTTGATGGCGGCCGCGAGTGAGGGTGACGCGATCCTCGCCGGTGAAAAGATTTCTGTGGATGAAAAGATCGCTGCCATTGTTGCTTCCGGCTAACCCTAGTTGGGCCTGAGGATTGGAAGCGGCGCTGCCTCCGACCACCACGGCACCCACACGATGGCCGATCAAGAAACCGGGAACATTGGCGGCTGGTGTGTCGGGTGTGGGTTCTCCGGTGAAGAAATAGCCGGCGCGGGAAAAACCGAAGCGCGCGGTGTTCAGAAACGAAGGAGAGAAAACGTGCGTCTCCTCAAAGCTGAAGACCTGGGCGCGCAACGTGAGGGTGTCCGCGCTGTAAGGGTTAAGTGGGGTGGCGGTAAAGTCCGCGCCGTCGTCAATGGTATAGATCGAAGCGAGTGAATCTTTCTGGGAAAAAATGTGGTCGAGACGGAGCGTTCCAAAATCTTCACGGATGGATTGCAGAGGGCTGCTGAAAACCTGGGAGATGCCGTAGGTTTGGCCTGGGATATTCAATTCGGGCGTACCGGCGGGAGGTGTCGGCCAAAGATTCAGAAGCGGCTGGACACTTGGTGCAGCGGCGGCGCGAGCAGCCAAGCCAGGAACGAATGCAACGGAAGTCTGGTGCAAGTTCTGGCGGAAACCTTCGTAGTTGCCAAAAAGAAAAGTCTTGTCTGAATGGATGGGACCACCGAGAGAAGCGCCGAACTGATTGCGCTGGAACGGCGGGGTGGAACCCTGGTCGAAGAAATTGGGGGCATCGAGAGCGCTGTTGCGGAGGAACTCAAAGACGGTGCCGTGGAGTTGGTTGCTGCCGGAGCGGGTGGCGATAATGACCTGGCCGCCGGGGCGTTTGCCGAGCTCCGCACTGTAGGAGTCGCGCTGCACGTTGAATTCGCGAACGGCGTCAACGCCGAGGAGCATGCCGCTGCTACCGCCGGGTTGCATGTTGTTCTCGGCCGCACCGGTATATTCGACTCCGTTCAGAAGAAAAATATTTTGCTGAGGACGATTGCCGGAGACCGCGAAATTGTTTGCGGTGGTGGAATTAGAGATGCCGGTACCACCCGTTTTTTGTGAGGTGAAGTTGACGATACCGGGATTCAGGGGAAGGAGGAGATCGTAGCTGCGGCCGTTGAGGGGGAGATCATTGACCTGCCGTTCGCTGACGACGCCAGAGATGTCGCGTGTGGTGGTGTTCACGATGGGAGCATCGGAAACGACGGTGATTTCGGATTTGACGACGCCGACCTGGAGTTGAAGATCGACTCGGGCTTCCTGGCCAACGGCAAGAAAGATTCCGGTGCGGCGGGTGTCCTGGAAACCGGCTTTAGCAACGCGCAACTCGTATTGGCCGACGGGGAGAGTGAGAATGAGATAGCGGCCGACTTCATTGGTGGAGGCGGTTCTGAGAGCGCCGGTTTCCACATTCCTTGCGGTTACGCTGGCGGAGGGAGCAGGAGCACCGGAGGAATCGGTTATGACGCCGGAAATGCTGGCGGAAACTTGGGCGCCGGCGGAAGGGACACGGCAGAGAGTTGCCAGAAGAAAAGGCACGGCGATGTAAAAGAAGATTCGCGAGATGCGAGAAGGAAGTATGGTCCACCCCTGGGCCGCTGCGGTTCATTTGGCCGGAGCTGACGCATTCCGGCAGATGGTCAATTCAATATAAGTAGTAACGTTATGTCAAACCGACTTAATTCGATTCAAAGATAGGCGACTTTAGGCGGATTTGTGGGCGGAAAATCGTACAGGCGGGCATAGGGGGCGGTGTCATTAGTGGCGAAACCGGCAGCCGGTTGGAGCAAGCTCAAAAGACTTGCGCTCATTGAGAAGCAAGGTAAGCTATCAGCGGGATTTTCGAGGGCATCCGCGCATACTGCATGTATTGAACTTCGCTTTGCGACCTATCGAGAGGGAATAGCCATGAAGAATATGCTGAGGAATGCAGTACTGCCTGGAGTCATTGCGCTGCTGGGATTTGCGAGCGCGAGTGTCGCGCAAGCGCAGACGCCTGCGGCTCCCGCTAAGACGGCTGGTCAAACGTCCGCGAAACCGGCGATGGCGAAGCCGGCTACGCTCGTTGTTCCGCAACTTAAATTTGAAAAGTACAAGCTGAGCAACGGGCTGGAAGTGATTCTCTCAGAGGACCACCGACTGCCGATGGTAGCGGTGAATTTGTGGTACCACGTGGGGCCGGCGAACGAGCTACCGGGCCGCACGGGATTCGCTCATCTATTCGAACACATGATGTTTGAGGGGTCGCGGCACGTGCCGGGGAGTGCGCACTTTCATTTCCTGGAAGCGGCGGGCGCTTCTGACATCAACGGAACGACGGATTTTGATCGCACGAATTATTTCGAAACGCTGCCATCGAACCAACTGGAGCTTGCGTTGTGGCTGGAGTCCGACCGCATGGGTTACTTGCCGGACAAGCTGGACCAGGCGAATCTTTCGAATCAGCAGGACGTGGTTCGAAACGAACGGCGGCAGAGCGTGGAGAATTCTCCTTATGGCGTAGTCGAAGAGGGGTTGTACCACGAGCTATTTCCTAAGGAGCATCCGTACTACGGAGAAGTGATTGGTTCACATCTGGATATTCAGTCGGCGAAGCTGGAGGATGTGCGAAATTTTTTCAAGCTCTACTATGCGCCGAACAACGCGAGCCTGGCGATTGTGGGGGACTTCGATCCGGAAAAGGCGCGCGCAATGGTGGAAAAATATTTCCGGCCGCTGAAGCGAGGGGAGGACGTGCCCAAGATTCAAGCGCACACGCCGCCGATCATGACGCCACGTCGTACGACGATTCAGGACAACGTCCAGCTCCCACGCGTGTACATGGGATGGCTGACTTCGCCGATTTTCAAGCCGGGAGATGCGGAGGCGGATCTGTCGGCGACGATTCTGGGCGGAGGAAAGTCCAGCCGGCTCTACAAGAAGCTGGTGTACGAGAAGCAGATCGCGCAAGACGTTTCGGTGAACCAGCAGTCGCTGATTCTCGGGTCGGTGTTTGAAGTGCAGGTGACGGCGAAAGCCGGGGTAAAGCTGGAAGATCTCGAGAAGGCGATCAATACGGAGATGGATGTTTTTCGCAAAGACGGACCTACTACGGCAGAACTGGCGCGGGCACGTAATGTGATCGAGTCGAGAATCATTGCGGGCCTCGAGACGTTGGGAGGATTCGGGGGCGTTGCGGACCGTTTGAACAGCTACAACCATTATCTGGGTACTCCGGATTTTCTGGCGGCGGATATTGGGCGCTATGAGAGTGCCTCGAAGGAATCGATCTTGGCGTTTGCGCAAGGGCAGCTGAATGGGAATCAGCAGGCGATCGTTTATGGAATGCCGGGGAAGCAGGATTTGGGTGCAGAAGTTGCTACTCCCAAGGCGCCGGAGAAGGATCCTTCGAAGAATAACGGCGAGCCGGTGAATGAAGATGCAGAGTGGCGCAAGGAAACACCGAAACCCGGTGTTGCGAGTGCGCTGCATTTGCCGGTGCCGGAAAAGTTCAAGCTTTCGAATGGCCTGACGGTGCTTTACAGCGAGAGGCCGGGATTGCCGCTAGCGGCGGCGAATCTGGTTTTGCATGCGGGGAGCGGCGTGAACCCCGTGGATCGGCCGGGGCTGGCGAGCATGACGGCGCGAATGTTGCAGCAGGGAACTGCGTCGCGATCAGCGCTGCAGATTGCGGATCGTGCCGCGGACCTGGGAGCTACGCTAAATACGGGCGCGGGAGCTGACACAACGGGAATTTCCACGCGTTCGCTGTCACGGAGTTTTCCAGAGGCGCTGGAATTGCTAGCGGATGTTGCGTTGCGTCCAACTTTTCCTCAGGCGGAGATTGAGCGGGTACGCTCCGAGCGGCTGACTGGCATTGTTCAGGAAAAGGACGAGCAATTTTCCTTGGCGTTGCGCGTGCTGACGTCGGCGCTCTATGGACCTAAACATACGTACGGATATCCAGACAGCGGCTCGACGGAGTCCATTAAGGCGATTTCGCGGGATGACATGTTGCACTTCTGGCAGCAGAATTATTTTCCGGATGATTCCGCGCTGGTAGTGACGGGGAACATCAAGCTGGCCACATTGAAGCCATTGTTGGAAAAGCAGTTTGGTGGCTGGAAGGCAGGGAGGCCGGCAATGGCGACGATGGGCTCACCGGCAACGACGGACGCGAAGCTGATTCTCGTGGACCGGCCAGGAGCGCCGCAGACGACACTGGTGTGCTTCTCGATGGGGTTGGCGCGGTCGACGCCGGACTATGCTCCCGTCGAGGTGATGAACACGGATCTCGGCGGACTTTTCTCGAGCCGCATCAATATGAACTTGCGTGAAGCGCACGGTTACACGTATGGGGCGTTTTCGTTCTTCATGTATCACCGTGCGCCGGGTCCATTCGTCGCGGGAGCTGACGTGCGAACCGATGTCACCGCGCCAGCAACAACGGAAGTGTTCAACGAACTGCGGCGCATGCGGGACACGCAGATGACTCCGGAGGAAATGTCACTTTCAAAGGATTCGATTGCACGATCGCTGCCGGGAAGATTCGAACGCGGGACCGATGCGGCGGCGAGCTTTGCCGAACTCTTTACTTACGATTTGCCCCTGGATTACTTCTCGACGCTGCCGGACCGCATCAATGCGGTGACCATCGAGCAAGCGCAGTCCGTGGCGCAAAAATATGTTCAGCCGGATAAGACGATCGTTTTGGCGGTAGGGGACCGCGCGAAGATCGAAGCGGACATGAGGAAACTGAATCTTGGCAAAGTCGAGATTCGCGACACAGACGGGAAAGTCGTTCAGTAGTTGCAAGAATTTCGAGTGTTGACTCGAACCCGATCTGTCGCTAAGATTTGTTTGAGAAGACTCCCGCTGGAAAGCGGGAGCCTTCAATTCAACCACGGAGGCGCCTGTGCCAACCAATGTCAAAGTTGCAGCGGGCGGGTGTGTCTCCGCGGTTTGCATGAACTGACCGCTTCACTCCTTCCCGCTTTTCCAATCCACTAGGACTAATGCTGTTTTGTTTTGGCACTAGCGGTAGCCGTGTGTTGGGTCATGGCTGCGGGAGGAACTTCCGTGTCTATTACTGAATGGGGCTGGAATTCATATTTTGAAGCGTTTTGGCGGGACGGTGAGCGGGTAAATGCGGTACCGGCACGCGTGATTGCGCAGCAACGGGAGTTGTGGCGCGTGGCCGGAGATTTTGGTGAAGGTTGGGCCACCGTGAGTGGCAAGTTGCGCCTTGCTGCGGAGGAAGGAGCGGACTGGCCGGCAGTGGGCGATTGGGTGGTGGTGGAGGTCCACGGAGTGGACACGACGGCGGCAATTCAGGAAGTGTTGCCACGACGGAGCACATTTGTTCGCAAGTCGCCCGGGAAAAAGATGGAAGAGCAGGTGATCGCGGCGAATGTGAACACGGCGCTGCTCGTGTCAGCATTGGACGGCGACTTCAATCCGCGGCGCGTTGAGCGTTATCTGGCGCAGTGCTGGGAGTCTGGAGCGAAGCCAGTCATCGTGCTGAACAAAGCTGACGCGTGCGAGGAGACGCGCGAGCGAGCGACGGAAATGAAGCGCGTTGCGATAGGCACGCCGGTGTGTGCCGTGAGCGCGAAGACCGGGCAGGGATTTGTCGAACTGGAGGAATTTCTCAAACCACGGGAAACGCTGGCACTGCTAGGTTCTTCGGGGGCTGGCAAGTCCACGATTGCGAACCGGCTTGTAGGTGAGAAGGTGCAGGAAGTGCAGCCCGTACGCGAGAGCGACAGCCGCGGACGGCATACCACAACGACGCGAGAGCTTTTCATCTTGCCCAGCGGAGCCCTATTGATGGACACGCCGGGTTTGCGTGAGATGCAATTGTGGGACTCAGAATCCGGCGTGGCACAAACTTTCGCGGACATTGATGCGCTCGCGGAGCAGTGCCAGTTTGGCGATTGCCGTCATGAAGGGGAGCCTGGCTGCGCGGTGCAGGTGGCGTTGAGCGCCGGAACGCTGGATGCGGCGCGGCTGGAAAATCGAAAAAAACTTCTGCGCGAACAGGAATTTCTGCGGCGAAAGGTGGATCCCGAGGCGCGGCAGGAGCATAAGGACCTGTGGAAGCGGATGCATCGAGAGCAGCGGCAGAAATACCAGCAGAGGGCAAAAGACGGGGGGAAGAGCTAGTGGACTAGCAATCGTGCGACGCGGTCAAGCGGAGTGGACTAGGAGCGTGCGAGGCGTTTGTGGATGAATTCCACGATGTCTTGCGTCGAGGTGCCGGGTAGAAAGATTGCGGCGATGCCGGATTCCTTCAGGGCGGGAATGTCGGCTTCGGGGATAATGCCGCCGACGAGGACGGTAACGTCATCCATGCCTTTCTCGTGGAGGAGCTTCATGAGCTGGGGGCAAATGGTGTTGTGCGCGCCGGAAAGGATGGAGAGGCCGATGACGTCGACGTCTTCCTGGACAGCGGCGGATGCGATCATTTCGGGCGTTTGGCGCAGGCCGGTGTAGACGACCTCCATGCCGGCATCGCGGAGAGCGCGGGCAATTATTTTTGCGCCGCGGTCGTGGCCATCCAGACCGGGCTTGGCGATAAGCACTCTAATCTTTTTCTCTGGCATGGATTAGGTGATGGCGACTTCTTCGTAGATGCCGAAGACGTCGCGGAGGGCGTCGCAGATTTCGCCGAGGGTGGCGTAGGATTTCACGGCGTCGTAGATGAAGGGCATAAGGTTGTCTTTGCCTTTGGCGGCGGTGCGCAGGGAATTCAATCGGCGCGTGACTTCGGACTGGGAGCGGCCGGCGCGGAGTCTCTTCAATCGCTCGGTTTGGCGGTGCGCGACCGATTCTTCGATTTGCAGTACGTCTAGAGATTTTTCTTCGGCTATGAAATCGTTTACGCCGACGATGATTTTTTCTTTCTTGTCCACAGCCATCTGGTAGCGGTAGGAAGCTTCCGCAATTTCACGCTGCGGATAGCTGCGCTCGATGGCGGCAACCATGCCGCCCATGGCGTCGATTTTGCGGATGTAATCCCAGGCGCCTTGTTCCACTTCGTTGGTGAGAGTTTCGACGAAGTAGGAGCCGCCGAGAGGGTCTACGGTATTGGTCACACCGGTTTCGTGGGCGATGATTTGCTGAGTACGAAGAGCGATCGTTGCG
>JBGPDI010000020.1:0-51706 GCA_041482215.1 Candidatus Acidiferrum sp.
AGCCGCGTGCTTGTGGTCTTCCGCACCCCGGCCATAATTGAGCCTGGGAAGCGCGTTCGAGATGTAGTAGTAAGGCGCCGTTTGGGCCCCAATCGTGGAGCAGCCTGCGAACAATTCGGAGTTGGTGTCCAAGAGCTTCGAGTACGTATACGAAGTCTGGAACTCCAATCCGTGTCCCATGTGCTTTTGGACTTCCGCAACGATTGAGTTGTAGTTGGAAGAGACGCTGTTGGAACGATAGTTAAAGCCTGTATAGAGCGGGTTGGGGCGGATGGTGGACATCGACGTACGATACCCAATGCCATCCTCGCGGTTATAGTTCTCGAGCATTGCCAGATGGCGCCCCATGGAACCCTGATAGCTCGCTCGCACGAGCAAGCCACCAAAGAATTGGTGTTCCAGACTAAAGTAATAGTTCTGGCTGGAAGAATCTTTCATGTTCACGTCCATGGTACGGACAGAGACGGCAACCCCGGGCCGCGGAATCGGATTGCTAGGATCGTAAGCTCCGCCAGCGGAAGCTGGATTGGAATAGAAGACGGCAGAGCCGGCATCATTCTCAACGTCCATCAAGGCGTAGAACGGCGGGTTCCAAGCACCGTTGGACCAGATGTTGTCGAAAATGCGGTCGTAGTAGATGCCGTAACTGCCACGCAGCGCGGTCTTCCCATTGCCGAACACATCCCATGCAAAGCCGAGACGAGGGCCAATATCACCGTTTCGCGTGTTCCACATGCGAGATGTAGGACCGGTCCGCGCATTCACGATGCAGGGGTTATTAATCACCTCGCTGGTGAGATCGCATCGGTCCAAGTTCGTAAACTGTGCCAAGATGCCGTGGTCTTCGCTCGGCGCACCAAACCGTTCCCAGCGAAGTCCGAGATTCAGTGTGAACCGCGGAAAAAGCTTCCAGTCGTCCTGAACGAACGCGGCGTAATCATGGTACGTGTAATGGCGATAAGCATCCGCAGTCGCGCCGGTTTGCGGATTGATGGAGTTTTCCTGGAAGTAGGGGTAATCATTCATGAAGTTCGTGTTCTGCTCGAGGAGAACGTTCGCGATCGTGCCGTTAGCCTGGAGCACGGGCTGGCCGTTGTCCCCGATGTCGTTCGCCGGAGTAATTGCTGGGCAGGTCGCTGTTGCAGCGCAAGGATTAGCTACACCTGTGACCGCGTTTGTGGGAGCATTCACGCTGTAAAGCTCACCGAACTCGTAATACCCCGGCTTCCCTAGATCCCAGTTGCGGTAGAGGATTCCGTAAGAGGCGCCGCCGCCTATCCTTATGGAGTGGCGTCCCTTGGTCAAAGTAAGATTGTCCTGGAGCCCCCAGCGGTCCTGAACGAACGATTCAATCTGGCCGCCCTCGTTAGGTCCTATGTTATAGGAAAGAAAGCCCTCATTTTGGTTGTCAAGCGCGATCTGCGGAGACGTCTGGACAGACGGATTTCCCTCGACGTAAGGATTGTAATAACGGTTGTGAGAGAGATTGACCTCATTGAATAGCCGCGGGTTGAAAGTGTGTGTCTCGATGAGGGCCAAATTGTGCGCATTCAGGGTATTCACGCCGGCGATTGGGCCGCTTGTGAGAATGCTGCCTCCGCCGTACAGGTCCGTTTGCGCGTAGCGCGTGACGTTCGCAGTGAAGCTTAGGCGGTCGGATGCACTGAAGTTATGATCCACGCGGCCAAAGTACACGTTTTGTGCAGTGGTCACAGGGTCGGATAAGGAGAGACAACCCACAGTGTTCGGCAAGCCCGTAAAATAATTGGTGCCAGCGCCCGTCTGCGCGATACCAGTGTCGGTTTCTGCGTTAGTGACTGGATTGGTTATGATGTAGTTACCGCCGCCGGGGCAAGCCGTATCGGAAGTGACGGGCGTATATTGACTGAGAACCGATTGGGCGATCGATCCGCCATTTGCTTTCAAGTAGGCCAGAGCCGCGCTAGTCGGCACAAAGTTATTTGCTTTGGTAGATCCCTGGATCAGCTTGTACCGGTCGATAGCGACAAAAAAGAAAGTCTTATCCTTCCTGATCGGCCCGCCCACTGTTCCGCCAAACTGGTTCTTGATGTATTTTGGCCGTTCAGGAAGCGTTCCGCCGCTGTTGCCAAGGTCGCGGTTATAGAAAAAGTCATTCGCATTCAGCGTGGCATTTCGGTTTTGCTCGTAGACAACGCCGTGAAACTTGTTGGTCCCGGACTTCTGATTGGCACTGACGACGGCGCCTGAGCCGCGGCCGTATTGGGCGCTCATGCTATTGGTGATGACGGAAAAGTCTTCGACGGATTCCAAGGGCGGATTGGTGTTGAGCGACCCTTCACTGAAGTTGTTGTTGTCGTCCGCGCCGTTCAGCATGTAGGAGGTGCCGGATTCTCGAGCGCCGCCGGAGCTGGCAACGCCGTCAATTCCGGGAGTCACTCCGGCAGCCATGAAGGGGAGCGTCCCAAAAATGTCGCGGTCCACCAGCGCCGCGTTCTCAATCGTCTTGCTGTCCACTTGGAAGCCAAGATCGGAAGTAACGGTCTGCACAAGCGGAGCTTGTGAGGTCACTTCAATGACTGCTGAGGCCTTGGCAAGTTCCAGCTTGATGGAGAAAGGAACAGTCTGGCTCGCCTCTACGACAAGTCCACTCGCCCGGACCTCGCCAAAGTTGGCGGCTTTTATTTCAATTGTGTAAGTCCCGGGGGGCACAAGAGGGAAACGGTAGGAACCGTCAGACCCCGTGGTGGTGGATTGGGTGAAATTGTTCGCGGGGTTCTTGATAGTGACGGCCGCATTGGGGACGACAGCACCGCTCGGGTCAGTAATCGTGCCGGTTATGACGCCTTGCACGGTCTGAGCCGAAGAAATTGCACTTCCCGCAATAATGAGGAAAGCAGCAAACAACAAAGCAAGAATTCTCACTCGCACAAAAACACCCCCTGAACTAAAGTGTATTTGACACAACCTCGGCGGCAATCCTCGAAATCACTTGACGCTAGGGAAATAAATCACCACCACCACGGAACCAAGCATCAGCGTGATGACAATTACAGTCATCAGTGACCCTCAACACGACCATTGCCGGGCATTCAATTACGAATCCGAAGCAATGTCAAGAGCAAATTTAGAAATCAATTGAGAAACAATATAGATAGAAATGAGATATGCGGAGAATCATCCCTAACTAAACTAAATATACCTGAATGATTTGGGGTGCAAGGAGGCCTCACCTGTCTGGAGGATGCACGAACCGTCCTGCTGTCATGTAGAATGATGCGTCGCCACGCGTTGAGTACTAGGACGGCCTCCACCTGAGGCCAGTGAGATTGAGATGAACGACGAATTGCCGCCAATGTTTACGCGCAGGAAGGTGCTGAAGGCGGGGCTGCTTTCCGGGGGTGCCCTGCTCGTAGGTTTTGACGATGTCGCGTGGCACAAACCGAGTCCGGAACAGCAAAAAGCGGACTTTGTGGGAGGTAGACTGCTTGGTTTGGTGGAGTTTAGCGACAACGGACCGGCGCAGTTGGATACACCGTTTGGAACCGAACTCGATGGGCGACTTTACACCGACCTCTCGGCGCTGACCGGACCAGATCTTGTTACACCGACGGGGAAGTTTTACATTCGAACGCGCGCTTCGGAACTTCTGCCCGAGGCGAAATCGTGGCAGATCGTCGTGGATGGGCTTACCAGGCAGGCATCCCGGCTCCCCATTGCGGAATTGAAGCTCGCGGCAAAACCCATGGGTTTGCACCTGATGGAGTGCGCGGGAAACGTTCGAATGGCAAGTTTTGGGATGATCAGCGTTGGGAATTGGGCTGGCGTAAGAATGTCAGAGATCCTGGACAACGCAAGGGGCAAGCCGGAGAGAACGCGCGTGCTGATCTCTGGATTCGATCGTTACATGGCGGCGTCTGCGAGCTCCGTCCCTGGTGCAAGCTGGATATTCACAGCGCAGGAATTAAGAAAAGCGGGAGCATTCCTAGCTACGGAATTGAACGGCCAACCACTGTCGAGAGACCATGGCGCGCCCGTTCGCTTGGTGGTTCCTGGGTGGTACGGGTGCACGTGCATCAAGTGGGTGGACAGCATCTCATGGCTGGACGAGAAAGCCGAAGCGACTTCGCAGATGCAAGAGTATGCGGCGCGAACGCTGCAGAAAGGAATGCGGCGATTGGCGCGAGAGTTTATTCCGGCGGTGATTGATCTGGCCGCGATGCCAATACGCGTGGAGAAATGGATTGTCGAAGAGAAAATTAGGTATCGAGTGGAAGGCGTGGCCTGGGGCGGGACGCGTCCGGTGAAGGAGTTGGAGATTCGCTTCAATCCGGAAGAAGATTTTGCGCGCGTGGACAATTTTAGCCAAGTGAAAAATGATCCATGGACGATCTGGTCGCATGCGTGGTCGCCCAAGGCTCCCGGAACGTATTCGATTCGTCTAGCAGTGAAAGATGCAGGGGTGCCATCCCGAAAGATGGATACCGGGTACTATGTCCGTTCCGTTGAAATCACAGAAGTCTAGGCGTCAGTAACAGTAGTGAAGACGCAGACGGGCGAAAAATCAAGAGAAGGTGAGAAATTGCTGCGAGTGATTTGGGCATTGTTCGTCATATCAACGGTGGCTCTTAATTCGAACGGGCTAGCGTTGCCGCTGCGGGCGCAAGCGCAAGATCACCAGGGACATCAGGGCGGGCCAGTGCCGAGGGAGATTCTCGAGCGGCCAGTACCGCTTCGCCAGGGCATTGGGACGTTGCACGAGAAGGTGGCGACAGCGTCGCCGGAAGCCCAGGCCTTCTACGATCAAGGGCTGTCTTACCTTCATTCCTATGTGTGGATCGAAGCGGTGCGTTCGTTTCATCAAGCATTGCGGAATGATCCGAACATGGCGATGGCGTTTCTGGGATTGACAGATGCATACATCGGATTACAAGACGTGGGGACGGCTCGTGCTACGTTTCTGAGGGCTCAGGAATTCCAGAAAAAACTGAACGAACGGGAACGGCTGTGGCTTACGATTCGCGGGCGGGAGCTGGACTATCTGGAGGACAGCGGCGATCCGGACAAATACTTGGCTTACAGGAAAGCGATCAGCGATGCGCTGAAGGTTAGCCCGAATGATCCGTGGTTGTGGATTCAACGTGGTCTTGCCGATGAAGGATCCCCGTTTGTTCACGGGCAGGGCGGCAACGTGGACACATTGGCATTTTACAAAACGGCGCTTGCCATCGCGCCAGACAATTTTGCCGCACATCATTATTATGCGCACACGCTCGAAAACCTGGGTAGAGCAAAGGAAGCGCTGGAGGAGAGCGCCGTTTATGTACGCCTTGCGCCCATGATTCCTCACGCGCATCACATGCATGGACATGAGCTCCTGCGCACAGGGCGAACTGAGGAGGCGATTCAGGAATTTCTGAAGGCCAAGGAACTGGAAGAGAATTACTACAGCACCGAGAATATTCCTTCGCGTTATGACTGGCACCATGCGCATAACCTGCAATTACTGGCACTTAGTTATCAGACTTTGGGTCAGGTTAAGTCGGCTGAAGCGATGTTTCGTCAGACTTTTGCAGTACCCGCCTACACGGATTTTCTGGAGTATAACCGGCGCGCGTGGCCTGAATTCTTGTTGAACCGGGGCCGATTTGCAGAAGCGCTGGAGGCGGCGCAAGAGATGTTGAAGAGTCCATTTCCAATGGCGAAACTGGCGGGGCATACGCTGGCGGGGCAGGCACTACTGGCCATGGGACGGATGAATGAGGCAAACGAGGAATTGACAGCCGCGGAAAGGACGACGGAAGAGATACCTGTTAGCAGATTGAATGTAATGCCCTATCCCGCGGCGCTGCGTGCTGCAATTCTTCTGCGCGGAAAGCAAACGCAAGAGGGCGAAGCTCTAACACTGGAAATCGGAAAGTTGATTGTGGCGGCGCCGGGACCGGATGCGTGGAGTACCGCGCTCTTCCAACTTGAGTCCATCGCACAGAACGCGCGCCAGATGGACGATTGGGAGTTGGCTGGCTTCATGGCCGACGAAATGATTCGGCACAATCCCAGCTATGCCGGGGGATACTTCGCGCGGGGCCTGGTGGCGGAACACACCGGCAACGCGGCGAAGGCGCGACAGAATTTTGCGCTGGCCGAGAAATTTTGGAGTAGAGCCGACAAGGACTTGCCAGAACTAAAACGGATTCGCGGTGAGGCTACAGCGCAACGCTGATTGGGATCGCGACTCTCGTTCGAATCAATATAGCGATGGTTTTCGCAGCCGGTTTTCTACGAGTAGATTCAATTTATAGATGAAGCTTACTCCTGCCACGAATTCATGCAGCCTTAGCCAGTTCGGAAGATAATTCCCTAAGTCTTTTTGTTTAAGACACATTGGGCTGGGTTAGACACTCTGCCTGCCACTCGCGTTACGGTGTGATATCCTCTGAGGGTCGGCTCTCGGCGGGCTGCCTTAGAAGCCATCCATTCATCGCACCGCCTCATCTTTATGATTGAGCCGCGCTCTCCAAGGGGATAAGGGGAGTTCAATGATGAGCGGAGGCTGGGGACAAGAATGTCTACACTCGCAGAAGTTCCACCGGTAAAACACAAGAAAGAAGTACTGGATCAGGCGGTCATTCGCTTCGCGGGCGACTCCGGCGATGGCATGCAGATTACCGGGAACCAGTTTACAAATACCGCCGCGCTTTACGGCAATGACATTGCGACTTTCCCAGACTATCCAGCGGAAATCCGCGCTCCTGCGGGAACGATACCTGGTGTCAGCGGGTTCCAGTTGCACTTTTCTTCGAATGAAGTTTACACGCCGGGTGATGCGATTGATGTATTGATCGCCATGAATCCTGCTGCGCTGAAAGTGAATATCGCGGACCTGAAGGCCAACGGAATTTTGATCGTCAACAGCGATAGTTTCAAAGAGGGGGACCTGCGCAAGGCGCAGATGACGTCGAATCCGCTGCAAGATCATTCGCTCGATAAGTTCCGGTTATTTTCGGTCGAACTGGAGCGGTTGACGCGGCGTTCGTTGGAGCATCTCGGCCTTGATGCGAAGTCCATGGACCGCTGCAAGAATTTTTTTGCGCTTGGGATGTGCTACTGGCTATACAACCGCTCGAGCGAACCGACTGTCCGATGGATTGAAGACAAGTTCAAGAACAAACCACTTCTGGTGGAAGCGAATAAGCTTGCGCTCAAGGGTGGATATTCATACTGCGAGGCGACGGAAGCGTTTCAAATCAGCTATGAGATTCCCCCGGCGCAGCTTACTCCGGGACTCTATCGGAGTATGAGCGGAAATCAGGCGCTGGCGCTGGGATTTGTTACCGCGGCGCAAAAGTCAGGGCTCACGCTCTTTCAGGGCAGCTACCCGATTACGCCTGCTTCGGACATTTTGCACGAACTTTCGCAGTACAAAGATTTTGGAGTGATGACCTTTCAGGCCGAGGATGAAATCGCGGCCATTACTTCTTCGATTGGCGCGGCGTACGCTGGCGCATTGGCGATTACCACGACTTCAGGGCCGGGAATGGCGCTGAAGACGGAAGCGATGGGACTTGCGGTGGCGGTGGAGATTCCGCTGGTCATTTGCGACATCCAGCGCGGCGGTCCATCGACCGGCCTGCCGACAAAAACGGAGCAGGCTGATTTGCTGCAAGCGCTCTTCGGCCGCAACTCCGAAGCGCCGATACCGGTGCTGGCCGCATCAACGCCCGCGGACTGCTTCTGGGTAGCGATCGAGGCTTGCCGCATCGCTGTCAAGTACATGGTTCCGGTCATTATTCTCTCGGATGGTTACCTTGCAAATGGTGCCGAGCCGTGGCGGATTCCAGAGTTGAGTGACATCCCAGATTTTCCTGTGAAATTTGCAACGGATCCCGTTACGTTTCTGCCATACAAGCGAGACCCGCAGACTTTGGCACGGCCGTGGGCGGTTCCGGGAACGCCTGGGCTCGAACATCGTATCGGCGGCCTAGAGAAACAGGACCCCACTGGAAACATCAACTACGAGCCGCTGAATCACGAAAATATGGTGCGCGTGCGGGCGGCGAAAGTCGCTGCTGTCGCACAAGAAATTCCGAATCAACTGCCCGCGGGCGACCCGGAAGGCGATTTGCTCATCGTGGGCTGGGGCTCCACCGCTGGTTCGATCACTTCGGCCCTGAAAGCGCAGCGTGCCAAAGGTCGCAAAATTGGCCACCTGCATCTGCGTTATCTCAATCCCCTTCCGTCGAATCTGAGCGACATTTTCAAACGCTACAAGAGAATTCTGGTCCCCGAGTTGAACATGGGCCAGCTTTTGTGGGTTTTGCGCGCAAAGTACCTGGTGGATGCAGTCGGCTTGAACAAAATTCAGGGTCGGCCGTTCAAGCAAGCCGAACTGGAACAAAAAATCGAAGAGATGTTGGGACTCTAGGAGAGACGACCATGGGCACAGCGACGCTTCCGCCACCTCTGACGAAAAAAGATTTCCAGACCGACCAGGAAGTGCGCTGGTGCCCCGGTTGCGGCGACTACGCGATTCTTTCGGCGGTGCAGTCGGTCTTTCCGGAACTCGGAATCAAAAAAGAAAACTTTGTCATCGTTTCCGGTATCGGCTGCTCCAGCCGCTTTCCGTATTACATGAATACCTACGGGTTCCATACGATTCACGGGCGCGCACCTGCAGTGGCCACGGGTCTCAAAGCGATTCGCCCCGACCTGGAAGTTTGGGTGGCAACGGGTGACGGCGATGCGCTTTCGATTGGCGGCAATCACACCATTCACATGCTGCGGCGGAATGTCGGCATCAAAGTGCTGCTCTTCAACAACAAGATTTACGGGTTGACGAAAGGACAATACTCGCCGACTTCGGAACTCAACAAGAAGGCAAAATCGACGCCCTTTGGATCGTTGGACCGCCCGTTCAATCCCGTTTCGCTGGCGATTGGATCGGAAGCCACGTTCGTGGCGCGTTCCGTTGACGTTTTCATGGGACACCTGAAAGACACGCTGAAACATGCGGCCGCGCACAAAGGTTCGGCCTATGTCGAGATCTTGCAGAACTGCAACATCTTCAATGACGGCGCATGGTTTTCTTTGACCGATCGCGATGCACGCAGCGAACATATCCTGCAGCTGGAACATGACAAGCCGATGGTTTTCGGCAAGAACCGCGACAAGGGCATTCGCCGCAAGGCGGACGGCGACATCGAGGTCGTCCAGCTAGGCAACGGCGTCAGCGAATCGGACTTGATCGTTCACGATGCGCATCACCCGCGTCCGGCATATGCCTTTCAGCTTTCGCACATGGAGCACCGTCCGGAATTCCCGACACCCATCGGAGTCTTCCGTGCTTGGGGCGACGTGCCACGCTACGAAGACGTGATGAACCAGCAGATTAAGGACGTGATCGCCAAGCGCGGCCACGGTGACCTCGCCAAGCTCCTTCGCGCGGGCGACACATGGGAAGTTAAATAGGCTTCGATCTTCCTAACGGAAGGATTTTTCTTTGAGAAATAAGGGCGCCGCGGCTATCAAGGCCATGGCGCCCCTTTCTTTTGCACGAAGGATTCTCGAACAGCCTCCTCTGATTCGCGCTTTTTCTTAGACACAAGCCTCCGGCTCCTTCCGGTAAGTGCTTTCCTTTCAAGCCACCGTGCGCATTTGGCCGCGACATTGTGCGACAAGAAGCGCTCTCAGCAGCTTGGCGTGCCTTGTCGCTTGAGACTACCTCTCGTAACTCGTAAGGTCAGCGCATTGGCGGAATCGTTTTTCGTTTTGGACTGATCCAGCGAAAAACGGGAGGAAGCAATCATGATTTACGAGCGCTTGCACTTCACTTTTGTGGGAATCGTCGCGACACTGGTGGACTCCATAGTGGTCGCGGAATTTGCTGGCTACTGGCTGCACCGGTTGCTGCACAGTGACAGATTCCCTGCCCTCAGCCGCGGCCATCTGATCCATCATTTTCTGATCTACGGCCCGCGGCAGCCTATGCGCGCCGGGGAGTACCACGACGCGACGGAAAATCGCTTTTCGATCGGCAATGTCGGTATCGAATGGCTCGCGCCTTCGGGGATGATTCTTTTGTTCTGCTGGGGAGTGATGGCGCTTCTAGGCGTGCCACATGTGTATCAGGTGATTGCGCTTTGCACGCTGCTCGGCTGGCCCATCCTGATGTTCAGCTATCTGCACGACCGGATGCACCTCGAAAATTTCTGGATGACGCGCGTTCCTTTTCTCAGACTGTGGTTTCTGAACGCCCGGCGGCTGCACGACATTCATCATCGCAGTGTGGACAGCGCTGGATACATGGACACCAACTTTGGCATCGGCTTCTACTTTTTTGACCGGTTCTTTCGAACAATCGCGAACCGGCATCGGCCCTTTAACTGGGATGGCTACCACGCCGCGATCGAACGTTACGGACTGGACGAAACCGATCTTCTTTCGTTACGAAGTTGCAGTCAGGCGTTGTTTCAGAAAGAAGCGGGGAACAAAACAGCGGCGCGCAAGACTTGAAACCAGGACAGTCTGCCGGACGGTAGTTCTTTAGCCAAAGGAAGTCTGTCCACCAAGCTGGAATTCCTCGAAGCTCTTCTGCAGGCCCCTCCGCTCCCTTAAATATCATTGGTTCGCAGAAAATTAAATTGTGCAACCGGGCAAGATTTGCTACATCAAATAGAGGTCAGGCGCGAAGCGCCCCCTGCCATGGAAGACTTGTCAAAGCTTGGAGCTTTTGCCCTGCTAGGTGATGCGGACCCTGTGCCGCAGAGCCTTTTCGTTAATTATCCAGAACAGGCTAAAACATTGATGCTGCTGTATGAGGTGAGCCGCGAGCTGACCTCGATTCTTGACCGCCAGGAACTCCTGCAGCGCATCGCTGAACGCGTAAAAAAAATCGTGGATTACGATATCTTCAGCGTGATGCTCTGGAATGAGCAAACGCAGCTGCTGGAGAGTGTGTTCGCCATGCGCTGTAAGGAGTCAATTGAAGCGCGCCTTCGACTCCCTCTTCATCACGGCCTAACCGGCACGGCAGCAGGAGAACGCCGCGTCCTCCGGATTAATGACGTGAGCGAAGATCCGCGTTACATCACGTGTGATGACAGCGTGAAGACGCGTTCCGAGCTCGTCGTGCCACTGCTCATCCAAGACCGCCTGATCGGGGTTCTTGACTTTGAAAGCACGGAACCGCATGCGTTCACTTTGGAACATGAGCGCATGCTCACTACTCTCGGATCGTATGTGGCAATCGCGCTGGAGAATGCACGGCTGTATGAAGGGGCTCGCGAAAGTGAGCGCCGGCTCCGCGACGATCTCGATATGGCGCGCGAAATTCAGATGCAGCTCTTGCCGACGGGCGCACGGTTTGTGCCGGGCCTTGAACTCGCCGCGGCGTATGTTCCTGCACGCGAGCTGGGCGGAGATTTTTACGATTTTCTGCCGTATGGGCACGGTCGTCTGGGAGTTGCTCTGGGGGATGTATCCGGCAAGGGGACTGCGGCGGCGCTGTATGGTTCGCTGGCCATCGGAACCGTAAGAGAGCTCGCGAACGATCACGCTTGCGATCCCGCTTGCATGTTGGCTCTGTTGAATCAGCGGTTGCTCGGGGCGCGGCTGGACTCACGGTTCATCGCCATGCTTTTTGCGATTTACGACGCGCCGAGCCGGAAGCTCACCCTCGCGAACGCAGGAGGGCCGTATCCTTTGCTGGTTCGCAGCGGGCAGGTGCGCGCGATTCGGCTGGAGGGCGTACCCCTCGGCTTGATCGCAGATACCCAATACGACGAGACGACCATGGACCTGGAACCGGGAGACGTCGTGCTGTTCGCTTCGGATGGCATTCTGGAATCGGTGAACGCGGCACAGGAAGAGTTCGGACCCGAACGTTTGACGGCACTTCTTTCCGCTATTTCTCCGGAGGATTCTTCTCGCGAGATCGCTGAACGCATCCTGGCTGCGACGGATGGCTATAGTGGCGCCGGAATTGCTCCCCACGACGATCGCACACTTGTCGTCTTGCGCGTGACCGAAGACACCTCTTCGGATTTCTCTAAACTTCCTATCATTTACTGAGCGGCACAACGCGCAACGTTGCGCGTTGTCCACGGGAATCTGTCTCCAGAGGAAATTAGTGTGTTTCGACTGGAACGGAAGTACCGGCGCTGGCTTGCTGCAGCTCCGGATTCTTGAGATACGGAAGCCACTTTTCCCGGACCGCGGCAAATTCTGGCTGATTCTTCTTCGAAACGGGATCGGATGGTGGCAGGCCGAGCTTCTCGAAATTCTTGTATTGACCTTTTTGCAAAATGCGAAAATCGAGGTGCGGGCCGGTGGACAGACCGGTGCTGCCGACCAGTCCGATAGTCTTGCCGATTTCCACGTGCTCGCCGTTGCGCACAAACATGCGCGACAAGTGCAAGTACATGGTCTCGTAGCCGTTGTTGTGCGAGATTTGCACCATGTTGCCTTCGCCGCCCTTGCGGCCCGCAAAGACCACGCGGCCGCTGCCGATGGTTTGAACGGGAGTGCCGACGGGAGCGCCGTAGTCCGTGCCCATGTGCGGACGATAAGTTTTCAAAATGGGGTGAAAGCGGGCGCGGCTGAAATGGGATGTCACCGATGCGCCGAATTTCAGCGGCGAGCGGAGAAACGCCTTCTGTAGTGACTTTCCATCCGCCGAATAGTATCCCGGGCGTCCCTCGGGATCATGAAACAACAAAGCTTGATATTTCTTCCCGCCGTTTTGGTATTCCGCGGCAAGAATTCTGCCGTATCCTGCGGTCTGGCCATTGGCGTATTTTTTCTTTTCGAGCACCAGACGAAACGTGTCGCCCTTGCGCGGGTCGGTATAGAAATCGAGATCGTAGCCGAAGATCTGTGCCAGGCGCATGGCGAGCTCGGCGGATTCTCCGGCGTCTTCCACGGCATTAAAAAGAGAATCGTCGACGCGGCCGGTCACTGCCGCTACTTCCATTTTTGAAGGGATTTCTCGCACCTGCGCGGAGAAGCCGCGGTCTTCGGGGACGATCTTCAACATGCGGTCGGCGTCGATTTTGTAATCGATTTCGCGTAACGTGCCTTCCACGGAGCGCCCCACGGTGATGGTATTACCGGCGCGGACCTGTCGCAGATTGTAGGCGTGCTGCGCTGCGGCGGATGCATTTGCGGCTTCCTCGGCGCTTAAGCCGAATTTCTGAAGAGCGACGGTAAAATTCTCCCGGGCCACAATTTTCTTTTCAGTCGGCAGGATGACTTGCTCGCGAATTCGCGCGGCTTCATCCTTCGCCAGTTGTAACTGGTGATCGAATTCCGCAGTGGTGGCCAGGCGCTGCTGGAAGACGTAGGCAAGGCTTAAAGCTCCCGCAGCGCAGACGAATAGAACCAAAAACAAGAAACGACTATTCACGATTCCCCCAAAGCTGCTCGCTGCTGGCGCCCCATCAGTTGCAACTGCCTGGAGCGATCCTCTGCTCAACCGTAACAGAGTAACGCCCCTCCCACTGTCTTCCCAAACGCAGCTTGGCGTCAAACGCCTTTACTTCGCGTGCGCTCAATAGTCCAACGGGTTGGACGCGCCGAAAACAAAAACGCTGCGGAGATTCTCCGCAGCGCAAAAAAACATTCACAATCTATGTTGGATTAGTTGCCGGTCTTGACGGCCACAGCTTGAGTGGAGTTTGCGAAATAGTTTTGTTCGCGGAGCTTGCGGTAAATCCGGCCAGCAACTACAGCGGCCGTCGGGCCCTTAACGCTGCGAGTGTTTCCGCGCAGGAGAACCGCGAGCGCGATTTTCGGATGCGCGTCATCCGCGTAGGTAATAAACCAACCGATTTTGGATGGCGTCGTGTGGTCGTCGCAAGTGCCCGTTTTGCCGAGGGGCATTTCGTCGCCGCCACGGTCGAAACTCGATTTCCCTGTACCGTACAGAACCGCGGCAAGCAGGCCTTCGCGAATTTCCGGAAGAATCGTGCCAATGTTCAATTCGCGCTTCACGCGTGGCGTGAAATTCTCAACTTCTTCCTGTGTGTGCGGGTATTGCAAATAATAAAGTGTTCCGCCGTTCGCGAACGCCGCAGAGAGCGCCGCGAGCTGCAATGGCGTCACCTGAATGCCCTCCCCAAAGCTGGACATGCGCGCAACTCCGCCATGCGCCGGCGGCACGGTCGGAAACGAACCAGGATGCTCATCAGAAAGGTTATAGCCGGCAAGTTCGCCCAGGCCGAGGAGGCGGCCGTACTTGGAAACAGTGTCGAATCCCATGCGCGAACCGAGCTGCTCAAAAAAGACGTTATTGGAGTGCGCCATCGCTTCCGTCAAATTCATGTACTTGCGGCGCCCAACCTTCAGCATGGTGTCGCGCGTGATGACGTTTTCTTCCAGCGCGGCTAGCGCGATGGTCGGCTTGATGGTGGAGCAAGGAATATAGCCATCGCCGAAGGCGATTTTCTGATTTACAACGGTGAGGATGCGTCCGGTGTTGGGATCGACGGCAACGACTGCACCATTGTAGCGGCCGAGAGCAGAAACAGCAGCGGCGCGCACGATAGGATCGTCGTAGCTCGCGTCATCGGCTTTGGAAGAATCCGCAAAAGTAGGGACCCCGCGATATCGCGTGACGTATTTGTGAGCGCGCGTAACTGGCGCGCCGGCGGGCGGCGCTGCCGGAACTGGCATGGCGCAAATTGCTGCGAGCAACGTTGAGAGAGTAGCTTTGCTGAACTGCTTCACGAATTCACCTTTTCATTCAGAGCGACCGCTACTCGGTCTATCTGCCCTAACCTGCCCCAAGCCAAATCATCATCGGGGTCAAAGTTTTACCTTACGCCGTTCGCATGGTCAACTGACATTCGCAGAATCTGTTCGTTGCTGCCACCGGTGGATTAGAGCCGGTGAATACCCTACAGAGAGTAATTGCACCTCGTCGGCCAATCAAGTCCGCGCTGATTTGATGCGGCTTAACGGCTACACGATGGACACTTTCTGTACCTAAAAGAAACACCCCTCTCAGGATGAGACATATTTTCTCCTTTAAAGTTCCCCCGCGCAATAGCCGTTTAGCCCCAGTACGAGGCTATGTGCTTTGTTTTGAATAGCTGACCGTCAGGGCAGGGGCCTGAACCTTCGTCCGGTAAGGGTGACTGTGCGGCCACGGAAGTACAGGTGTCCAGTCGCATCGTGATACGGGCGGGTACCGCTCAAATCGAGGCGTTCGTCGTTTTTCAGGAGGCGCCGGACTTCTGAGGCTTCAGCTTCAGGGACCTTGGTGGTGGCCAGCCAGCGCTCAACTTCGGGGCAAAGATCGTCAAAAGTAAGGATGTGATCGGTTTCCAATCCTGCGTCGCGAAAAAGATGAAGGAGTTCACTGATAGGCAGCGTTTGAACGTGCGAAGGATCGCGCAGTTTTTCCCAGCGATCTTGATATGCGGCGCGTTCCTGATGCTCGCTGGCATAGATATCTTCGACCAGGATCGTTCCTCCGAGACGGCAGACGCGGGTCATCTCGCGAACAACTTGCGCGGGATTTTGCATGTGATGCAGCGCCAGCCGGCAAACGACCACATCAAATTCTTCGCGTTCGAACGGGAGGTTTTGCACGTCGCCGATGCGAAACGCGACGTTCGAGACGCCTCGCTGCTTTGTGCGCTCTTCTCCGATGGCAAGCATCGCCGCAGTCAAGTCCACACCGATAACTTCGCCCGTGGCCCGCGCAAACGCTTCCGCGATGTACCCCGGGCCGCACGCAACGTCGAGCACGCGCTCGTTCCCCTTCAAGTGCGCGGCCGCTACCAAACGCCGAATTCGCTCTTCGTCTGTGACCCACGGATTGGACGCAAACGCCTTCGCCTGAACAGTAAATGACTCGCGGACGACTTCATTGTGTTGTGTCATGGCTCGACTTTCCCAAAGAGTGGACAGGAATGCAACCGTGACAGATCATCGTTCGGGACGTCCTTACAACGGGGTGCGTGATGAAAAAGTGGATTTTGGGCGGGTTCCTTTTGTTCGCACTGGCTGGCATGGGCAGTGCGCAATCGAAGCCGCTTTCGAATGCTGCATCCGTTAAGCGGCTGGATGGCAGCACAATCGCGGCCAGCGAAATTGATGCAACGGTGTGGCGTCTGATGCACGCAGCGAAAGTCACCGGGGCGGGCATCGCCATTCTCAACGATGGCAAAACTGCTTATTCAAAAGCATACGGCTTTCGCGACAAAGAAAAGCTGTTGCCGCTCACGATTGATTCCGTCATGAGCGGTGCTTCCCTGACCAAGGTCGCTTTTGCTTACATGGTCATGCAGCTCGTTGACGAGGGCGTGCTCAACCTCGATAAGCCGGTTTACCAATATCTGCCGAAGCCACTTCCGGAATACAACGAGTATAAGGATCTGGTCGGCGACGAGCGCTACAAGAGAATCACCGCGCGCATGACGCTCGATCACACTACGGGATTTCCCAATTGGCGGTGGTTTGAAGACGACCAGAAGTTGAAGATTCATTTTGAGCCTGGCTCCCGGTTCGCCTATTCCGGGGAAGGGCTCGTGCTCTTGCAATTGGTGGTCGAGACAATCACGAAGAAGCCACTGGAAGAGCTGATGCGCGAACGAGTCTTCCAGCCGCTGGGGATGACCCGAACGAGCATGGTTTGGACCAGCGCGTTCGAAAGCGACTACGCCAATGGTTACGACGAAGAAGAAAAATCTCTCGGACCACAAAAACGAAAACGCGCCGGCGCCGCAGGCTCGATGCTCACGACTCCGGCCGACTTTGCAAAGTTTATGCAAGCCGTGTTGCAAGGAAGGGGTCTGAGCAAGAAATCAAAAGACGAAATGTTGAGTCCGCAGATTGAAATCCATTCGAAACACGAGTTTCCACCGTTCTCTTCCGAGACAACGGAGGAAAACAAACCGATTCGCCTGAGCTACGGGCTCGGCTGGGGCCTGTTTTGGACGCCTTACGGCAAAGCCTTTTTCAAGGAAGGCCACGATGACGGCTGGCGGAATTACACCGTGTGTTTCGATGACGCGAAGATCGGCATCCTGATCATGACCAACAGTTCGAATGGCGAAAGCATTTACAAGGAATTGCTGGAGACCCTGCAGAAAAACACCTACACACCGATTGAGTGGGAAGGCTTCAAGCCGTATAACGCGCCGCACTAAGACAAAAAGGGCACACGCCTAAGCGGATGCCCTTTCGAAAGCAAATTACCAGTTGAGGCTAGCGCCTGTGCGATCACTTACCGCGTAGGCCGCGCCTTGGACGCGTCCACGCCTGCGGTTGCAGCAGAGGCCCTGATCGGTCCCTTGTCGCTGCTCGCAGTTGCGGGCGCATGGCCGTTCGGGCCGGGCGCTGCCGCGTTCGAATGACCCGGTATGGGTATTTCCAACTTCTTGCGCAGCACATTTTCCAGCTTGTCGCGGATGTCCTTATTTTCTTTCAAGAAGGTGCGCGCGTTTTCGCGGCCCTGGCCCATGCGTTCGCCGCCGAAACTGATCCACGTACCGCTCTTTTCCAGCACACCCTTTTCGACGCCCAGATCAATCAGATCGCCTTCGCGCGAGATGCCTTCGCCGTAGACGATATCGAATTCAGCTTCGCGGAACGGCGCGGCAACCTTGTTCTTCACGATTTTTGCGCGTGTCCTAGAGCCGACGACTTTGTCGCCTTCCTTGATGGCCTGAATGCGGCGGATATCCACGCGCATCGAAGCATAAAACTTCAGCGCGCGTCCGCCGGTGGTGGTTTCCGGATTGCCGAACATGACACCGATCTTTTCGCGAATCTGGTTGATGAAAATCAGGCAGGTACGCGATTTCGAAACGATGCCGGTCAGCTTGCGCAACGCTTGCGACATCAGGCGCGCTTGCAAGCCCATTTGCGGATCGCCCATGTCACCTTCTAGCTCAGCCTTCGGCACGAGCGCGGCGACAGAGTCCACTACGACAATGTCCACGCCACCGGAACGGATCAGCGTTTCCGCAATCTCCAGCGCCTGCTCGCCGTTGTCCGGCTGCGAGACCAGCAGATTGTCCACGTCTACGCCAAGCTTCCGCGCATAAACCGGATCAAGCGCGTGCTCCGCGTCAATGAACGCGGCCTGCCCGCCGAGCTTCTGCGCCTCGGCGATCACGTGCAAAGTCATCGTCGTCTTGCCGCCCGACTCCGGGCCGTAAATCTCAATCACGCGCCCACGCGGGAAGCCGCCAACCCCCAGCGCCGCATCAATCGACAAACATCCGCTGGGAATTACACTGACGGGCACTAGAACGTCCCGGCTACCCAGACGCATGATCGCGCCCTTACCGTGGTCCTTTTCAATCTGTGATATCGCTGCTGCCAGTAATTTTTCTTTTTCGTCTGTCATGTCACACCTCGGTGGAGGAAAGTAGGAGCTTGGGTTTACCCGCCGTGGCGGGCGTGCCCTTTACAAACGGACCTGTCGCTGCAAACGAGCCTGCGGTGCCGTTGGCCTGGGTTCTGCGCCGGGAAAACGCATCGCCCGTGATCGGGGACGTAACGAAGTGTGGAGTTTACCACTCGGTTCACTGCAAAGCTATCCCCTTTACCGCTTGGCCGCCAACTGCTCAAAACTCGGGTAGTGAGTCAGTTTGAATTTTCCTGATCGTGACAATAAGGGTCAAAATTCAAACTGACCTACTACCAAAACTCGTTCACCGCTGACAACCGTGCTCCGCGTCGTGGTCTCTGAGCCGCGTCTGCGCTGCCTGCTCGCGTAAGTCCAACGCCGCCCTTTCGGGCGAGGTCAGTTGCCGCAGCCGGGAGAGGTTGCGCCCCCGCGTCCGTGCCTCGGAGAGCTCCTCTTCGAGTCTCTCACGTTCCAGACAGCTTAGAACACTGCTCGAAAAACCGCGCATGAAGCACCTGTTGAAAACGGCGAGGAGCAAAATAGCACTGTGGCGAACAAAAAGCAAACACTATTTTTCGCCTTATGTTCGCCCTGGTCCCAAAAACATGAGATACTGCGCTCAGGGGAAATCCCAAATGACACCCGGACCAATATATACCCTTAGCGACCCCCAGAAGATCGCCCTTACCTTTGATGACGGCCCAAGTGAATACACTGAGCCACTTCTTGAGGTTCTCCGAGCTCACGATGGCACCAAAGCCACTTTTTTCCTCCTGGGACAAAACGTCGAGTTACAAACCGCAATCGTTCGAAAGATCCATGCTGCAGGACACGCAATTGGAAACCACTCGTATAGTCACAAGAATCTGTGCTGTCTGGACGCAGCAGAGGTTACGCAGGAATTGGTCAACTGCGACGATGCCGTGAAGCTAGCGCTGGGCACAGCAAGTCTGTCGATTAGCATATTTCGTGCGCCCTACGGCAAATGAGGGCGGGCACGTCCTGAGCGTTGCAAGCTCGCTCGGCCTTAAGACGATCCACTGGTCAGCGGTGGCTGATGATTGGCTAGGAGACTCGCTGAGCAGACCAAAGAGTGCTGAGAGCATAGTGAATGAACTATCCGCCCGTATTGACTCGGGTCAACAGGGCGAAATTGTTCTCCTTCACGACGGCTGGCCGCCCCACGAAATCTCCAAGGGACCGTCACGCACTGATCGAAGCGAAGTGGTCAAGGCCACTGAGCGATTGCTTGACAAGTATTTGGGAAAGCGACAGTTTGTCCACCTAGGTCCGGACGCTCAAATGGCCGAGAGGAATTCTTGAGCTGAACGCACTAATAGCTGTAAAACCCCCGTCCGCTCTTCCGCCCCAGCCACCCCGCCGCCACATATTTCTTCAACAACGGACACGCGCGGTACTTGGGATCGCCCAAGCCTTCCTGCAGTACGTTCATGATGTCCACGCAAACATCCAACCCAATAAAATCCGCCAGTTCCAGCGGCCCCATCGGATGATTCATCCCCAGTTTCATCACCGCGTCCACAGCCTCCGCCGTAGCCACGCCTTCCATCACGCAATAGGCCGCCTCATTGATCAGCGGCATCAGCACGCGATTCGAAACAAACCCCGGCGCGTCGTTGACCGCCACAGGCGTCTTGCCAAGTTTTTTTGCCAACTCCATCGTCATGGAAAACGTCGCGTCGCTCGTCTGTAGCGCGCGAATCACTTCCACCAGCACCATCACCGGCACCGGATTCATAAAGTGCATCCCCACAAAACGGTCAGGCCGCTTCGTCAACGCTGCGAGTGTGGTCATCGAAATCGACGAAGTATTGCTCGCGATGATCACCTCCGGCCGCAGAATCCGATCGGCCTCCCCAAGCACCGCGCGCTTAATCTCCATTTTTTCCGGCACTGCTTCGATCGCAAAATCCGCCGCGGCAATCGCGCCCATATCCGTCACCGGCTGCAATCTCGCCAAAACAGTTCCCTTCTCCCCCTCCGCAATCTTCCCCTTCTTCACCTCTCGGTCCAGATTCTTCCCAATCGTCTCCATCCCGCGATCCAGGAAGCGCTGCTCCACATCGCGCAAGATCACTTTGTACCCCGACCGCGCAAACACATGCGCGATCCCATTCCCCATCGTCCCCGCGCCCAGCACCGCCACCGTCTTGATCGAATCAATCGACACGGATCCAGCCTCCAAACCGCAAAATTCACCTGCAGTAAAGAAAGCCAAGGATGCACGCAGGACATTTCAAGGTCAAGCGACAGCGAATTTACGAGGACGTTAATTTCCGAGTGGCTGACTACTCGGGAGTTGACGCGATCATTCGTAAACGTAAGCTCGTTTATCTTGCATTTTGCGGGGAGTCCAAGGTATATTTCACGTCACTTGCACTTTGCAAGTGAATCAAAAGGAAACGGATGTCGAGCAGTGCGGCCAATCGAACCACATTGATGTTCGTAACTTTGGCGTCGATGCTGCAGCGTTTGCATGGAAGAATCGGACACCATCGATACCAATGATGGGCTGCAGTCCATCCTCGATATTTTGGGTCGAAGCTCACACAATTGCTTCTCCTGGAGAGTCAGATGCGGAAGAACAATATCAGGATCGCAGCTTTAGCATTGGTTGTTCTGGTCTTTATATCCTGCCCGATCTGTTCACGAGCACAGGTTGAAAAGGCTCCCTATCCGGCCATGTCGCCTCTCGATCAGTATTTGATTTCGGACGAGAATGCCGAGATCGCGCTGGCTCGCAGTGCTGCCCCAGCGTCGGTTTCGGATGCAGCCGAAGTGATGGTACTGCGACGAGCTGGCTATGCAACCGCCGTGAAAGGTTCGAATGGCTTTCTCTGCATTGTGGAGAGAGCATGGGCGAACTCGAGCGATGCGTCGGACTTCTGGAATCCCAAAATGCGCGCCCCAACTTGCTACAACGCGGCGGCTGCAAGTACTTTTTTGTCTATCTTTCTCATGAAGACCAAGCTGGTACTGGCAGGAAAATCGAAGGCGGAGATCGGCGCGGCGACCGCATCGGCGCTGGAAAACAAGGAACTGCCGGCACTTGCGCCTAGAGCGATGTGCTACATGATGTCGAAGCAACAGTATCTAAACGATGGTGCCAGGAACTGGCATCCACATGTCATGTTTCTTGTTGCGGGTGTTGCCGCGAAAAGCTGGGGAGCCAATCAGCCCGGCTCGCCGATTATAGCGGCCGATAACACTGAAGCACGCGTGACCGTTTTCATGGTTTTGGCCGGCGAATGGTCCGATGGGACCCCGGGGCCATCGATGGCTCACTGAGCAATTCGCCACCGAGTTGTGCATTCAGGTCAGATAGCTACCAGGAAGTCAGCTTGTGGAACGTGTTCTCCGGATTGCTCCTGGATCACGGGCTATCCGGAAACTGACCCAGCACCAAGTTTTGCACCATCATTCACGTTCAAGTTTGACGATCGCTTCTCGGCAAAGTGCGCAGCGCCAGCCACCCCGCCAGCGTGGCAAACTTTTCGTCCTGCGACCACGGCGCACCAAAAGGACGCCCAAGCTCGGTAACGCGGCTCATTATCCCATTTGGTTTGGCACGCAGCACTTGCTCAGCGCGGTCCAGAAGTTCCTTCTCTTTAATTGTAAATTCGCGGAGGTCACACTCAGCGCTCGCGTGCAGCAACGCTTCCCGGAAGAGTTCCCCATCCGCGGTATGAATCAGCGCATGCGAAGCCAGAATCTTCTCCAGCTCCGGAAGTGGTCTGCCAGAGGCAAGGAGCAAGCTGCATCGCGTGAGCTTAACTCCCTGCTCTTGCGTTCTAGATGCAAGCTCTCGGATCGCGCTGCAAGCCAGCCCCCTTGCCTCCGCTTGCATCCGCGAAATGAATTGGCGGCCCTGACCCTGCAACATCTTTTCCGCGGTGTGATACGGCTGCCGGAATTCATAGGTAAAAGTTTCGACAAGGTGGACCCGCTTTCGCGCAAGCACAACGGGCGCGCCCTTTTCGAGGGATACCGCGACAACCGCGGCCCATCCCGAATGCACACGAAATCCAAGCGCCGCCTGTTTCACGCTCCAGATCCTCGCGTAGATGGATTTTCTCGGGACACAGCTTCACACGTTGCGGAAAGACTCTAGTGGCACAGCCTTCAGGCTGTGCGCCTTAAATCACAAGGGCGGCGCACCCTCCACTACCTCGCGCACGATTTCCCGCGCCCGCTTTTCATTCCCCGCGGAAACGTAAATTCTCGTTTCCTCCCCGGGATTTTCCAGGTGCATGGGGATTTCATTTTCTTGTATCGCCGCCACAAGAAACTGCGCTACGCGCCCATCATTCCCATTCCACACTTCCACCGTGGGATGTTCCTCCGTAGCCACTGTAAGCGGCAACTCCACAGACGCCACACCATCCTGTGCGGGAATCTCTATGTCCGCCGGCTCTTCATCAAGCAACTTTTCAAGCACTTCTTTCGCGGCGGCAAGATCCGCCGTCAGCACTGCCACCTCAAATCCAAACCGTGGCTTCCAGTCAATCGGCAGCGGATCAGCCGTCGGCGCCACCTCATCATCACCCAAACTCTTATCCGAAAACGGGATCTTCACCGCCTCCAACTCTTCCAGCAACGCGGCGTGTACTGCGGGACTCTCCCCAGCCCACAGCGTCACAAGCGAACCTTGCAGCTTTGGTCTAGATGACATGACTTCCTCCTGTGGACCGCAGCAAAACCGAACCTAGAGTCTACTCTTTCTCTTCGTGCATCTGTTCTTTGTTGGACATCTGCCGATGGCCCTACAATTCCCCAGCCCAATTCATTCGGGCGGTACGCCTTCCACAATATCGCGCACAATCTCCCGTGCTTGCTGTTCATCACCGGGTCGAACGAAAAGATGGGCCTTCCCATCGAGTTCCATCCACCGCAAATCGATCCTGCTTTCGTGCAATTTGCCGCTCAATTTCTCTGTAGGCCCTCGCGGGTCACCAGCCCATATCTCGACTGTGGCGTCGTCCGGACACCATGCATCGACCTCGTCATCGTCGAGATGCGAATAGTCCTCATACTCCGCCCGAGACTTAGGCACGGGAAGGGTCAACACGGCGACTGCCCCCGTCTCCGCGTCCGTCCCAAACGCTTCTTTCACGGCGATCTCCGCTTTTTCAAAGAGCGAAAAGGGAACGCTGATGTGATAGGCGTCGTAGCTTCTGATATTAAATAGACGGTCTGTTTGGTAAGCGGTTCTGTAAGGTATATCCGCTTCGTCAAGCACCGCACACAATTCAGAGTGCAGCAGCGCGTCTCCGCCATGCCAGAAGGCGCAGAATGGGTCCTCCAAGGTGTCGCCGGGCATCACTCTGGGTTCTGGCTCTTGTTCCTCTTCTTGTTGCTTTGGTGACAGCTCTCGCACCAGTGCCACATGGCACTTCGCGCAAGACGAATATCCCTGCGGATACTTCGCGTGACACTCCGGACAGATCATGACGTGGGAAAGCTTACTACAGCGGGAAACACCGAGAGCGTCTACTCCGGCGGCATGGCATCCAGAATTTCGCGCACAAGTTCCTTCGCCCGCGATTCGTCCTCCGGTTGAACAAAAAATCTTCGGGTTCCATCTTCCTGATCATCTGCGCGAAATAAGATCCGATTCTCTTTCAGCACCAGCTCGATCATCCAGCCTTTGCCAGTCGCATCGTCTGAGTCTCGCCCGGCCCAAACCTCTATCGTGGCATCTTCCGGATACCAGTTCGCGGGATCCCAATTCACCTGGGCCCTTTCATCGGTGGGGATCGCATCAACTGCCCGCAACTCCATCACCGCTCGAATTTCTTCTTCGCTCGGCAAATTCTCTTCTCCCAACTCAATCGTGATTCCCAAAATTTCCTTGGCTTTCTCGTAGTGTGCGGCCGGAACGGCAATCTCGAAATCCCGGCAGGGCTGCATGAAGCTGCTTGTCGCGTTGGGAATCTCGGTCACCCTATACGCGATGCCGGCGTCTCTAAGTTTTAGGCACGCATCAGCGCACGCAAGAGCGTCTGGCCACCTGTGGAGTGGTTTAGCTTCCTCGCCTTCCAGCAGAGCAACCGGCTCTCTTGCTGCATGCACTTCTTTCGGCGCTCGCGAAAGAAGCTCATAAACCAGATCAACGTCGCAGTCGGCGCATCGGGTGAATCCCTGCCGATACTCAGCTTTGCATTGCGGGCAGTACATCACGCCACGCAGTCTACACCGCAGGCGGACACAATTCCTTACACCTTGCTTGGAATGCCCAAGGCTACCTGCCGCCCCCCATTTGACCCGCCAAAGGGGCTGCAAGATCTCGCTTGACAAATTAAGTCTGTATGACAAACTAGATTGCGCAAAGGAGCCTCAATGTCTAACTCACCCACACCCATCTTCCTCGCCGAAAATCGCTCTTGGACCTACTGGTTCGCCGACGGCCTGCCCCAGCTTCTTATTGGCATTTCGGTCATGCTCTTCGGCTTCTTTTTCATTTACATGGGAACGCCTTCCTTAAGCAATGCCCTCGTTGTCCTCGCCATCGTTGCATTTGCCGCGTACATGCTCATCCAGATCCGCGCCCCGCAAATCCTCGACTGGCTGAAGACCCGCATCACTTACCCGCGCACCGGCTACGCTGCCTCTCCTTACTTTGCCAACAAGAACAACATCTGTCGCGACGCAAACCTGAACTTGCCCCCTGCCCCAGACCCTAACGCCCCCGCCATTGCGGAAATCAAGCGTCTTCGCAAAGAGCGCAACCGCCGCCTCTCCCGCACGTATATCCTCCTCGCTCTCACTTCCCTCGCCCTCTGGTTCGTCCACACCTCTTGGATCTGCGCTCTCACCGGCATTGTCATGGGTATTATCCTCTGGCTTGGCACGCGCGCCGACAAAAGCGTCTCCCTCCTCGTCGTACTCGGTTTTCCGGTTGTCGGGTTCTACGTCGGCACCCTGCAGCTCAACCCCCACGCGCGCGTCGGCTCTTTTATCTTCGGCGCCGGCCTCCTCTTCCTCCTCGAAGGCCTGGTTTCTCTTCTGCTCTACCTCCGCCGCAACCCCGTCGCGAACGTGCCAGTAGCATGACACCCGACCTTCAAGCATTGGCAACTCTCGACCGCGTGGTTCATGAGCCTGCGCGTTTGATGATCATGACCGTGCTCTACGCTGTGCCGGAGACGGATTTCCTGTACCTGCAACGGGAATGCGGCCTCACCCAGGGAAATCTCTCCAGCCACCTGGCCAAGCTCGAAGAAGCCAAGTACGTAACCATCCTCAAAACCTTCAAAGGCAAGTATCCCCTGACCATCTGCAGCCTCACCAAGCTGGGCCGCGAGGCCTTTGAGGACTACGTCCGCAAAATGCGCTACGTCGCCGGCGCCACCGCAGGCGGCAACGGCACGTAGTGGCGGGTCTGAACTTGTCCTGAGCGTAGTCGAAGGAGACCCGTCAGCCGCCCACCGTCTCGCAGTCTTTTCAATAAGTTACCTACATTAACCACATTATCATTTGACATTTGTTAACGACTGTGGTATCATGGGTCGTGATTGATCGACCCCATCCCCGCCAGACCCTCCGTGCATTCGTCCGCCATTTCCCATTTTGGCTTGCCCTGAACGCAGTTGAAGGGAACTCACCAATGGCTCAATCTCGCGAATTTACTGGAGTCGATCCCCTTTCCTTTCATACACTTACAAAATGCTCTTCTCGCAACCCCTTTCTTTTGTTGTTGATGCATTTTGATAGGGGGGGTGTACCCCCCCTCTTGTCATCTCTCTCTCTCCCCTTGCATGCGTCTTTTCGCCACTGTGCTTCGTAGACCAGTTAGAATGAGCGCCACTACCACATGCCTCGCGTCGCACTCGCCCAGCTTCTTCGGCACCTCGGCCCTGCCGCAGCCCACGCTCCTCTTCTCAACCCTGATGAGCGATGACGCCAAGTCCATCTCCCGCGGCCTGCAGCGCCGCGACCCCGACCTCCTCGACCACCTGATCGAGCAGTACCAATACCGCCTGTTCCGCTACCTGACCTACGTCACTGGAAACAAAGAGCGCGCCGAGGATTTTTTCCAGGAAACGTGGATCCGCGTCCTCGAACGCGGCCACCAGTACGACGGCAAATCAAAATTTGAAGCCTGGCTCTTCGCCATCGCTCGCCACTTGGTCATTGACTGGCAGCGCTCCAAGAAACCGCAAAGCCTCGACACGCTCACCGATCCCGAGCAGGAACATCCGCAGCAATTCGCCAACGAAACCGAGCCCTCGCCATTGCACCAGGTCCTCAGCCACGAGACGGAAGAAAACGTCCAAGCAGGCCTCCAGAAAATTCCCGCGATTTATCGCGAAGTGCTAGTCCTCCGCTTTCAGGAAGAATTGCAAATCGATGAAATGGCCGGCGTCCTTAGCGTCCCCCTTTCCACAGTAAAGTCTCGCCTGTACCGCGGATTGGAAGCCTTGCGCACCCAACTCCAGGGGGGCACCGCCTCATGAGCAAAAAAATCCACGCCCGCGCTCCGCATGTAGTTGGCTTTGTAGTGGCGCAGCATGCTGGGCCCGCGCTCGAGGAGATCTCTCAATGAGCACCGACCTCCACACCCGCGCACTCCAACTAATCGCCCAAGCCCGCATCGAAGGAATCCCCGAACCCGATAGCACTTGGCTCCGCGCGCACCTCGAAGAATGTGAATTCTGTACCGAGCACGCCCGCCAGACCGACCGTGCTCTGCGCTCGTTGCGAACCGCCTCCATTCCCTTACCCGAAGGCCTCGCGAGCCGCACACAATTTCGTGTCCGCCTCCGCACCATGGAACTTCGCGAACGCGAACCCAAGCGCCGCGCATTGTGGCTGGCCTGCGCCGTTTCCTGGGCCTTCGGCATCGCCAGCGCGCCTTACGTTTGGCGCTTGTTCCAGTGGTTCGGAGAGCGCACGGGAGTTCCCAAGCTGGTTTGGGAAGTTGGCTTCGGCTTGTGGTGGACGATCCCCGCCCTTTTTGCCGCCGCGGTGTTGCTGATTGAAAGTTCGCTAAAGAGTGAGCAGACCGATTGGCTGAGCCAGGGAAGCTAGCAAGAACAATTGGAGAGAGAGCAGAAATGTCTGACTATCAACAACGCGTGACCGGATCATTCAACGAGAGAAAGCGGCTGCTTCGCCTTCGCCGCAAAAAAGAAAACCTTCGCTTTTGGGAAGAGTTTCGGCTCGTGCCAACCTGGCTGAAGGTGCTGGTGGCCTTGCTTTACGTGATTGCCATGGTGGTCGCCATTACCGTGAACCTGGCGCAGGCGCACAACCCTAACGGAAATGACATGTTTCCCCCGGACCTGCGCTACGACCCGGTGCTGGCGTCGCTGGCCCTGGCGGGAATCGTCACCGCTATGTCCCTGTTCATGGCGGTCTTCATTTTCATGATCGCCTACGTCAACCGCGACGCCAAACGCCGTGGAATGAACTACGTGCTATGGACACTACTGGTCCTGATCCTCTCTCCGGGCTGGCTGATCATCGGCTTCATCACCTATTTCCTGATGCGCGAACCCATGCCGTACCCCTGCCCGCAATGTGCAAACACCGTTGGCGCGCGCTTCAACTTTTGCCCCAACTGCAAGTGCAACCTGCAACCCTCCTGCCCGCAGTGCAAGCGCGAAATCGCGGAAACAGACAAGTTCTGCCCTTACTGCGGCAGCGATTTGAAAGTTGAAAGTGGAGCCGAAGTCGCGGCGTCGAGCTAGGAACTCAGTTCCCTGTCCGCGCTTGCTGCACCTTGGGAGGTTGGTATGTGCCGGGCACGGTGCGTGACGCGATGGACAAACGGTTCCAGGCGTTAATGGTGATCACGGCGTAGGTCAGGTCCGACAATTCTTTTTCGCTGAAGTGCGGGCGCACTTCTTCATAAACGGAATCCGGCACATGGCCATTGGTGATCAAGGTGAGAGCTTCCGTCCAAGCAAGAGCGGCGCGTTCGCGATCGGTGTAATACGGAGACTCGCGCCAGGCGTCGAGAGAATAGAGCCGCTGCTCGGTTTCGCCAATCGCGCGCAAGTCTTTCCAGTGCATGTCCAAACAGTAAGCGCAGCCGTTGATTTGAGAAGCGCGCAATTTGATGAGATGCATCAAAGAAATTTCCAATCCGCATTCGTGCAAATAATGTTCGAGGCCGAGCAAGGCGTGGACTCCACCCGGCGCAGTTTTGGCGTAGTTGAAACGTGGCTCCATGATTTCTCCTTTCAATATTAGTTTATGGAATTCAGAGAAGTTCCACGGCGAGGGCAACAGCGTTGCCGCCGCCGAGGCAAAGCGCGGCGACGCCACGTTTGAGATTGCGGCGCTGCAATTCGTAGAGCAGCGTGACGAGAATGCGCGCGCCACTCGCGCCGATGGGATGACCGAGCGCGACGGCGCCGCCGTTCACGTTGACTTTATCCGGATTGAGTTTAAGTTGCCGCGTCACGGCAATCGCGGCAACCGCAAACGCTTCATTTAGTTCGACGAGATCGACATCCTTGTCGCGATCCCAGCCGGTTTTGGTTAGCAGTTTTTCGACGGCATCCACCGGCGCCATCATTACCCATTTCGGCTCAACGCCGCTGACGGCTTGCGCGACGATCCGCGCCATCGGACTTTTTCCAAGACGCGACGCGTTCCGCTCGCTAGTAACAATCAGTGCCGCCGCGCCGTCGTTCGTGCCGGGAGCATTCCCCGCAGTGACGGTGCCATCTTTTTTGAACGCGGGCTTGAGTTTTGCGAGTGCTTCCAGTGAAGAATCCTCGCGTGGCGATTCGTCGTATTTAATTACGATCGGATCGCCTTTTTTTTGCGGAACTTCGATCGGCAGAATTTGCGCTTCGAAAAAACAGGATTTGCGGGCGCGCACTGCTTTCTGGTGACTTTCGAACGCGAACTTGTCCTGCTCTTCGCGCGTGATTCCATATTTTTCGGCAACCAGTTCGCCGGTCATGCCCATGTGAAAATTTTCGTAAGCGTCCCACAATCCATCCGCAATCATCGAGTCAACAACTTTCCCATCGCCGATCCTGTAGCCGGTGCGCGCCTGCGGCAACAGATACGGACAATTGGACATGGACTCCATCCCGCCGGCAACGACGATTTCCGATTCGCCAAGTTGAACGGCTTGCGCTGCGAGTGCGACCGATTTCAAACCAGAGCCGCAAACTTTGTTGATAGTCATAGCCGCGACACGCGGATCGCAGCCGCCCTTGAGAGCGGCCTGGCGGGCGGGATTCTGGCCAAGGCCGGCTTGCACGACGTTGCCAAGAATGGCTTCGTCAATTTGATTCGAATGGAGGCTGGCGCGGCGAATCGCTTCCGCGACAACTTTCCCGCCAAGCTCAGGCGCGGAAAACCCGGAGAGGCCACCTTGAAATTTACCGATGGGCGTTCGAACGGCGCTAAGAATGACGGGAGTTTCGGTGCTCATGAAAGCCTCCGGAGGAGCGACGCCTTCCATTATAGCGCGATGGGAAAAAGGAGGCTGCGCGGCAGTAGGGAACGCTGGATAATGCTGAGGTGATGAGAAAAATAGGGGGGGGAGAAATTCCGCCCCCGTTCGAATGGTTGTTCGAATTGCGAGACTAGTTCGTCGCGGCTTCGGCTGCTCCCGGCATGCCTTCGTCGGCGCTGGGTCCGTAGAGGCCGGGGACGGCGACATTGAGCAAGCGGAAATAAACGGTGAGTTGCGCGCGATGATGGATCAAGTGATTGAGGCACATGCCGCGAAGGCACGCCACGCGCGGCATGGCGAAAATCTTCTGGCCGCCTGCGAGCAGCGTCCAGTCCTTCATGATTTCTTCATCGCTGACGCTGGCAAGAGCGGCGCGCGCTTCGGCGGAGCCCTTGTCAAAGGCGGCGAGGAGTTCCTTGGTGTTGGTAATTTTGGGCGGCTCGAACCCAGGGCCATCGACGGGAGCGTAGTCCAACTCGCGCGTATTGATGGTCATCGTGATCCAGTCAGGGATGGTCCCAACATGGCCGGCGAGCCAGCCGAGGGTGCCGGACTTTTCGTGCGGCTTCCAATTCCACTTGTCGTCGGGACAGCGTTCCAGGGTCTTTCGGGTGTTCTGCATCTCCTGGTCAAACTCAGCAAGCATCGTTTGTCCAATAGTCATGACTTTCTCCATTACGGAATCTGAACTTCGGGCGAAGCGATACTAGGCGAATAAAAAGCGAATTGTCAAGAACTTCTTTCTGCGACTGCGGGGCTTCGCCTGCGTGCAGCCTGACACTTCCGACTTAGTTGCGCAAACACCCAAAATGGTCGCTTCGAAATTGCGCTGGCGTTCGCGACGTGGCTTGACTCTCGGTGGAAACGGAAGAAAATGGCGATATGGCACACGAATTCTCGACGTCTTATTTGAAAGACTCTATCGGTGTTTTTCACTATTACAAGAAACTTGGCGATCGGGCGATGGCGCAGTGTCCGGATGAGGCGCTTTTCACGACGCTGGATGCTGAATCCAATTCCATCGCCGTCATTGTGAAACACATGGCCGGAAATATGCGTTCACGGTGGACGGATTTTCTGACTAGCGACGGTGAAAAGCCGGACCGTAACCGCGACAGCGAATTCGAAACGCCGCCAACAACGCGCGCGGAACTAATGGAAATGTGGGAACGCGGGTGGAAATTGGTTTTCGGAGCACTGGAGCCATTGAGCGATGCGGATCTCGAGCGGACAATCACCATTCGAACGGAGCCGCATTCGGTGATGCAGGCTGTCAACAGACAGGTCGCGCACTATTCTTACCATGTGGGGCAAATTGTTTATTTGGCGCGGCACCTGGCAGGCGATAAATGGCAGACGCTGACAATTCCGAAAAAGAAATCGGTTGAGTTTAACAAGCAGGTGGCGTCCGGCGAGAAATCGCAACGTTAGCGAGATCCAGATTCAGTGGCATTGCGTGGCGGAGTGGAATAGTCACATCTCGCGGAGCACTCCGGGAATTGGCGGGCACACGTTGCGATATTGAACACGCCGCTGACAAGCTGATCGCAGTGGGTCAGGGCTGAATTCGTACAGCGGTGATTCGTGGTGGCCCTGCAGCGCTACCCGCTCCACGGAGCGTCGTATGGTTAAGAACTGATCGAGTAGCCGTAAGCGCGAATCGTTTGCACTGCCTCGCTGCGGCTTCCGGCGTCCACTTGTTTCAAGATTTTGTGAATATGATTCCTCACGGTGAACTCGGAAAGATTCAGTTGCGAGGCGATTTCTTTGTTGGTGAGACCTCTGGCGACAAGACTTACCAATTGCTGCTGGCGCATAGTAAGGTCAGGTTTTGAAGCGGGGTGTGGGTGGGGCAGTTCCCCCGTCATTTGAGCGACGAAACGGAATAGTACGCAGCAAAGCTGCGGAGGGCAGACTGCTTCACCGCGGCAGACCGCGCGGACGGCGGCAACGACGTCCGAGGCCGAAGCATCCTGAAGTAAGTAGCCCGATACGCCGGAGCGGACCGCGGCAATGAAATGCTCTTCGCCAGGCTCCATACCAACGAGAACAATTCTGCTTCCGGCTGGCATTCCACCTTTGGCGGTAAAACCTGCCCGTAAGCGGCCAGCAAGGAAGGCGTCCCCCACCAAGACGTTGCACTTAGTATCAAGGATTTCCAGAGGTGATTGGTCTGTGGGGGAGGCTTGGCCCACCACTTCGAGATCGGGCCGCTTGTGGAATAGGCGAACTAAGGCTTCGCGCAAGAGGCGATTTTCGATCAACAAGAAAGCGCGTGTAGATGAACTGGGGACACAGTCAACCATAAAAGACCGAGCCTCGAATTAAAATACGCCGAGCAAAAGCGAAGAAGTAGCCGCCGAAGCGAAACCTGACCGTCAACTTCATTCCGGCAGAGAGTAAGCTTTATCCTGTTTAAATGTCAATGATGAATAGTATAAATACATACAACCATAAAAGCAGGAAGTGTTTAGTACCTAAACTCTAGGTACTGCACGCTTTGTCAGCATTGATGCGATTTAGCCAGCAAATGGTTTGCTTCCCTCAATTGAAAAAGTACCGATCTTGAAATGATGTGTCGCCTTTCCATGACAAATTGAACCCGCCATTCGCCTGCTCTTCGATGGGTCAAAAATGGTACCTGCCTGGAAATCTGTAGTACAGAGCGTCTCCTGGTACCAGTTTGAACCTATGGGTGCATTTTGATTCTTACTTCAATTCGCCAATGGCCTGACACTTTGTGCGCACGGAGTGTGTCATGGAAAAATCAATTCGCGTACTTGTGGCCAACCATCCCCGCCTGATGCGGGAGAGTGTCCTCACCACATTTGCAGATCAGCCGGACATAGAAATTGTCGGTGAAGTCGCTGACGAGTCCGAGATCAGCGAGAGCGTGAAGAAGACCTTGCCGAACGTCGTGGTCATCGCGCTCGATCAGCCGGGTATACGACCGCGCATTTGTGACGAATTACTTCGCGAACATCCCGAGGTGCGCGTTATCGCTGTGGCGCCGGAGAAGAACTGCGTCGTCTACTACTGGGCATCGTTTGAGATTTTTTCTAACAATATCGAAGCGTCTGAAGAAGGAATGTTGGGCGCGATGCGGAGGAATCTGATTGCGAGGGGCGCGAACTAGAGAAATCCCGGCCCGGTCGTGGAGTGAAATTATGTCAAACCAAAACAAAATGAGGAAAAGCATTGGTTGTTTGAGCTTGGCCATATTGTTCTGCGCGCCGGCTTTCGGCCAGCAACAGAGTGATCCGCAGCGGCGAGTGAGCGAAACACGCCGAAGTGAATACGGTGTTGAACAGGCCCCGGACTTGACTCAGGAGAACCTGGGCCGGGTGGCGGCTTCTGCAATTCAGATTCGAAGCGTGTTGGTTAAAGATGAAGGACTGATGGTGGAATTAAAGCGCTGGGTAGCGAAGGAGGCTACCGATAGCGGCCAGATCGTCGAGGATTCGAACCTAACGGACCAGTCTATTTTCGAACGATTGGAGCAGGATCTGGCATTTCGATCAGTGGCCACTCGCCTTCTGCAACGTTATGGATATCTGATGCCGACGCCGAATCCAGAGTCGGACTCTGCAAAAGAAAAGGAACTGGTTCTCAAGGAACGGGCGAGGCGACTGGTTCAGATTGAGTCCCAGGAAGATACGGATTCGCTTCGGCCCCAGAAAAACGATCGGGATCTCGAACGCACCGCAACGTGCGATCCACGTCGAGAAGAAGATTGCCCACAGCAATCGCCGGCAGACCGCCGCCAAAATGCACGCACACGCGGCGGGGTGTCTTCACCTGAGTCGAACCCTCAAGAAGCGGTGCCAGAGCAACAACCATCACAGAGTCCGTCGCGCATTCTGCGAGCGGATGGGTTACCTCAGGCTGCAGATCCTCTGGATGGTTTCAGTGGTGCTGGATCTGGGCAGAACTTGGAATTGATTCCTGCCTCGGCCAAGCGCGACGTGAATCCGTTGGCAGGTTCGCAAGCTTTTGGGCAGGGAGGGGTTGAAACCATGCCGGTCGGGCGGAACCTGCCCTCCACCACTGCCGACTCCAATAGAACCACGGAAGCCTTCCCAGGCAAGGATGGAAGGGAACTGCCCCCGCGGTCCAACTACGCGAGGGGAACGATCAAAGAGGAAGACGTGACGCCGGTGAGGATGGTACACCGTGCAAATCCCTACGCGGATATCCCATCGCTCTACGATATGTACGTGCAGACGTCGGTGCGCCAGCGGCCAAACGAGAGATTTGGCCTGGCCGCATTTCGAAATACTTCGAATGACCCGCGAGCAATCCCGATGGATCTTCCCGTCGGCCCCGACTATGTCATCGGCCCCGGTGACGGCCTCTCGATCGATCTTTGGGGAGGGGTTTCGCAGCGGTTTGTGCGTGTCGTTGATCGTGAAGGGCGCGTTTCCTTGCCCGAAGTCGGACCGCTCATCGTCAGCGGACGAAGTCTGGCCGATGTACAGCAGGCCGTGCAACAGGTGTTGAGAACACAGTATCGCGACGTCTCGGCGGATGTTTCCCTTTCGAGATTGAGAACCGTTCGCGTGTATGTCGTTGGGGACGTGACCGAGCCCGGCGCATACGATATCAGCTCGCTCTCGACTCCGTTGAACGCATTGTTTGCCGCGGGTGGAGTAACGCCTCGCGGTTCGTTGCGCGCCTTGAAACACTATCGCGGCAAACAACTCGTGGAAGAGGTGGATGCCTACGATTTGTTACTGCACGGTGTGCGGTCGGATATGCGCAGGCTGGAGAATGGAGACACACTACTCGTTCCATCTCTGGGGCCACAGGTCACGGTGGACGGAATGGTGCGGCGACCAGCGATCTACGAATTGCATGGCGAAGGCTCCCTTGCGGAAGTGCTCGAGCTGGCGGGCGGAATTCTTCCTACGGCGACGCTACGGCACATTGAGGTCCAGCGCATCGAAGCTCACGAAAAACGTACGATGCTGACTCTTGACATCGCACCTTCCGCGGACACTGAGACCATCAAAAAACAGCTGGATGCGTTCAAGATTAATGATGGCGACGAAGTGCACATTTTTCCGATCGCTCCTTACAACGAAGACGCCATTTACATTCAAGGACACGTCCAGCGGCCGGGGCGATATTCCTATAAACAAGGAATGAACCTGTCTGACCTGATTGGGTCGTATAAGGATCTATTGCCAGAGCCTGCTCCGCACTATGCTGAGATCGTCAGATTGAATCCCCCGGACTTTCATCCAAGTGTTGAGAGTTTCGATTTGACTGCCGCACTGGCGAATCCTGCATCCGCTCCAAAGCTACAGCCCCTTGACACCGTTCGCGTCTTCGGCCGATACGATTTCGAGCCCGCACCGGAAGTGTGGATTGGCGGGGAAGTTCGCGAGCCCGGGAAGTACCGCACTTCAGGGCAAGCGCACCTGAGAGATGCGGTCTATCTTGCCGGCGGGGTCACGCAAGACGCTTCGCTGGACTCTGCGCAACTTTTCCGCACGCAGCCGGACGGCACAATGAAAATCCTGAGTGTCGATCTCCGTGAAGCCCTTGCTGGGAATCCCGTGGACAACGTGGTGATCCAGCCGCGTGACCGCTTAATCGTCCACCGCAATCCAAGCCGTGTTGATCCGCCCACGGTTTTCATTAAGGGCGAAGTGGCCAAGCCCGGGCGATATCCACTTACTACGAACATGCGTGTCGAAGACCTGGTTCGCGTGGCCGGCGGATTAAAAAGGAGCGCGTATACAGAAAGCGCCAACCTGGCCAGATTCGAGATGAACGGTGCCCAAAAATCGCCGGGCGATCGGCTGGAGCTTAATCTTGCAGCAGCGATGGACGGAGATGCGAAGACCGACGTGCCATTGCGCGACGGCGACATTCTAACGATTCGACAGCTTCCGCGCTGGACCGACATCGGAGCCGCCATAACCGTTCGGGGAGAAGTCCTGCACGCCGGTACATATGGGATCGCGCCTGGAGAGAGGTTGAGTTCCATTTTGGCGCGAAGTGGCGGACTTGGTCCGGAGTCTTATGTGTATGGGGCAGTGTTGATGCGACGGGAAGTGCGCGAGCTGGAGATGAAGGCCCATATGGAGCTCGTGCAACGGGTAAAAGTGGAGCAGGTAACGCTCAAAGCGCTGCCGGAGACGGATGCGGACCAGAAGAACGCGAAGCTGACCGCAATCGGTCAGACCGAAGCAGCGCTTGTTCAATTGCAAGCGAGTGCCCCGATCGGGCGCGTCGTGATGCATATCTCGCCGGATATGAAGAGCTGGCAAAACACGGCAGCAGATGTTGTGGTACGTGATGGCGACGTGCTTTTTGTTCCTAAGAAGGCTGGCTACGTGTTGGTGAACGGTCAGGTTTTCAATCCAACAGCCATCAGCTATCGGCCAGGCCACAGCGCAAAATGGTACCTCAGCCAGGCCGGTGGAGTGACCCAGATTGCGGACAAAAAAGCCGTGTTTGTGATCCGCGCCGACGGCTCGGTGATTGCCGCGAAAAACAACGACGCTGGCTGGTGGGGGGGCGATCCGATGAGCGCAACCTTGCGAGCGGGGGACACTATTGTCGTGCCCGAAAAAGCGCCAAAGATCGGCGGTCGCAACTGGGCGCTACTCATGCAATCAGCGCAAGTGGCTTCGTCTGTAGCCTTGGCTGTGGCGTACATACATCCATGACGAGGAATCTTCTTGATGCAGATGAGGGCCATCGTGCTGACAATTAGCTGCGCGGCGTCGAGTCTGACGTTGACGGCACCTGTGTGTCGGCCTGCGCCGCCGCAAACAGAGGAGCAGCGAGCGGGCGAGGCGAAACAGAGCAGTTCGGACACGAAAGTAAGGGAAAAAACTACACCAAAGAAAACCACAATCGATCCGGAGGTGGAACCGTTTGAGAGTTCACAGCGGAGCTTCGTCGGATTAGGAAAGCGATTCTTGTTGGACCAAGAACAAATCTGGACAAGTCCCGCGAAAATCCGATTTTCGGATACGCAATGGCTGGTGCCGTTGAGCGGCATCACGGCCGGGCTTTTCGTCACGGACAGCGATTACAGCAGGCACCTCTCTCAAAACCCTTCGACGATCAGCCATTACAAGACACTGTCAAACTTTGGATTGGGAGCACTGATCGGCGGAGCCGGTGGAATGTGGCTGCTCGGTCACGTTAAACACAACGAACATTGGAGCGAGACGGGGTTTCTGGCCGGTGAGGCGGCCTTGAATAGCCTTGTGGCAGTCGAGACATTCAAATACACGTTGCGACGTGAACGGCCCTTCCAAGGCGACGGAAGCGGACCCTTTTTTCAGAGCGGAGGAACCTCTTTTCCATCGGAGCATGCGGCGGCAGCCTGGTCGGTAGCGGGAGTAATCGCACACGAGTATCCGGGGACACTCACTAAGATTGCGGTCTACAGTTTGGCAACTCTAGTCGACATATCGCGGGTACACGGACGTCAGCACTTTCCATCGGACGTGTTTGTCGGCAGTGTGCTCGGAAACCTCGTCGCCCAAAATATTTACAGTCGGCATCATGATCCCGGTCTGGGCGGTGAAGCTTGGAGATCGATCAGTCAAGTCTTTCGCGGCGACGGAAACTCCTCTCTCGCGAATCAAGGGTCGCCCTATGTTCCTTTAGATAGCTGGATTTATCCCGCCATTGACAGACTAGCAGCCATGGGTCTGATCAATAGCGCATTCGAAGGGATGAAGCCTTGGACGCGCAATGAGTGTGCTCGCCTCTTGCAGGAAGCTTCCGAGTTGGTCGAATTGAAAGGCCAAGGGGGGCAGGAGGCGGACAAGCTTTACCGCCTGCTCGAAACAGAATTCCGCAACGAACTCGAAGGAAAAAGTGGCGATGGACAATTTCGCGGAGGCATCGAATCTGCCTACGCGCGAGTTACAGCAATCTCGGGAGAGCCGCTTACGGACGGCAATCACTTTGGGCAGACGCTGATTAACGATTTCGGCAGGCCTTACCAGGAAGGGTTCAACACCGTCGATGGGTTTTCCGCATGGGGAACTTATGGGCATTGGGTCGGGTACGTTCGAGCTGAATACCAGCACTCCCCATCAGCTCCAGCTCAATCGGATAGCGCGCGGCAATTCATTGCCTCGGTCGATAGCATTCCAGGAGTTCCGCCCGCTACTCCGTTTACTTCCGTCAACCGAGCTGAATTGCTTGATGCATATGTCGGCATGAACTTTGAGAATTGGCAGGTTACTTTCGGTAAACAGAGTCTTTGGTGGAGCCCCACCGAGGGCGGGCCATTGATGTTTAGCGACAACGCTGAGCCCGTGAACATGTTTCGAATCAACCGCGTTTCACCGTTCAAGTTGCCCAGCATTTTGGGCTGGCTGGGGCCAATCAGGGTGGAGTGGTTCCTCGGGCAGTTCGCTGGGCATGATTTCGTATTCCAAACCGACACAGGTATTGTCGGGCAGTTTGGCAGTCCGTTAGACCGGCAGCCTTTCCTGCAAGGACAAAAAATTAGCTTGAAGCCGACGCCAAACTTTGAGTTTAGCGTTTCGACTACGAGTGTTTTTGCGGGCGGTCCGAGCCCGCTGACTATGCACACCTTCTTACGGAGCTACTCCCTCGGGAACACACTCCATCAAGGCGGCCCCGATGATCCGGGGGATCGCCGCTCGGGTGTGGACTTCAGCTACAGGATTCCCGGGTTGCGCAAGTGGTTGACATTCTACGGCGATGCATTTACTGAAGATGAGTTTTCCCCCTTGAATTACCCCCGCAAGTCTGCAATTAGGGGGGGGATATACATACCTCACATTCCGGGCATCCCTAAGCTCGATTTACGAGTGGAAGGGGGCACGACCGTTCCTCCTGATTTCCCGGGCTGTAATGGCTGCTTCTATGTAAACAATCGCTACCCGGATGGGTCATACACAAATCTTGGCAATCTCGTGGGCAGTTGGTTTGGACGTGCTGGGCAGGGTGAGCAAGCTTGGAGCACATACTGGCTGTCCTCGCGCAACAAGATTCAACTCAACTACCGGCACCAGAAAGTCAGCACTCTCTATCAACCACAGGGGGGAACGTTGAACGACGCAGGCGTGAAAGCAGACTTTTGGCTAGGCACCGCAGTCATGCTGTCTGGTTCAGTGCAGTATGAGAAGTGGAACTACCCCGTGTTGGACCCGCTGCCAAGATCAAACGTGGCGACTTCAATCCAGTTTACGTTTTGGCCTCGCTCATGGAGGTGAGCGTTAGCCAGCACCTTTGGTAAGGAGTAGATACGGAGGACAGGAGAGAAGTGATGCAGACAGCTGCCAAGTCGCAGCCTGAGATCCCATCACAATCGGTAGTGGGAGAGGTCTTGCTGCCGGAAATGCCGATCGAGGATTCTCGCGAGTGGCAAGCGGAACAGCTGCGTCTCCTTTGGGGACGTCGCCGGTTCTTTTTGCAAGCTGCGGCAGCTGGCCTACTCGTCTCAACTCTGGTCGCGTTCTTGATCCCGAAATCCTACACGTCGACCGCTCAACTTATGCCGCCCGATCAGCAATCCACCTCGGGCATGGCGATGATGGCGGCGATGGCGACGAGAGGCGGAAGTGGCCTAGCGGGTGTGGCGGGGGACCTACTCGGGCTCAAAAGTTCGGGCGCATTGTTTATAGGCGTTCTGAGGAGTCAGACTTCACAGGACCGTCTCATCCAACAGTTTGATTTGAGAAAAGTTTACGGCAAGCGACTCGTCATGGACGCACGGATCAAACTCGATGAAAACACATCGATTTCGGAAGATAAGAAGAGCGGCATCATAACCATCAGCGTGACTGATCATAGTCCGCAACGAGCCGCGGCCCTCACGAGCGCCTACGTCGACCAATTGAACTCGCTGGTTTCCGAACTCTCGACTTCTTCTGCGCACCGCGAACGCGTGTTTCTCGAAGAGCGCCTGAAAGTCGCGAAACAAGAATTGGATGATGCCTCCAATCAACTCGCGCAGTTCTCCAGCAAGAACAACACGCTCGACATTCAGCAAGAAGGCAAGGCAATGCTGGACGCAGCAGGATCGATCGCAGGCGAGATGATCGCCGCGCAATCGCAACTCGAAGGTCTGCGCCAAATCTATACCGACAACAATCCGCGAGTCCGTTCCTTGAATGCTCGCGTTGGTGAGCTCCGTAGGCAACTCGAGAAGCTTGGCGGCGTGCAATCGAACAACGCGAATGGAACCGCCTCATCCGCAAGTCCGCCTGCCGATGCATCTGATGCTCGGGCAGGTGGTGGGCTGCCCTATCCCACCATTAAGAGTCTGCCGCTTCTCGGAGCAAAGTACGCTGACTATTACCGCCGCGCGAAGATCCAGGAAACCGTTTACGAGATGCTTACCGGGCAATACGAGCTCGCTAAAGTCCAAGAGGCAAAGGAAACACCCAGCGTCAAGGTGCTTGATCCGGCCAGAGTCCCAGAAAAGAAATCGTTTCCGCCGCGCTTGGTGATCATGTTTCTCGGCACCTTTCTGGTTTGCTCCATGTCCGTGGTGTGGGTGATGGGAGCGGCGCGCTGGGAAGAAGTTGGTCCGCAGGATCCGCGCAAGCTTTTTGTAAATGAAGTAGCGGGAACGATGAAGGCGCAGATGCCATGGGCGCCGCCAAACGGTTCGCGGGTGCAAGCTGCGGCGCATCGCGTGTGGACGCGGGTCGCACGGCGGAATGGGTCCGGGAAGCACGACCAGAGTTCGTAGAAGTTTCTGTAAGTTGTTGACAGAAAAACGGTTAGAGCATATTGGCCCTGTGGCCGACGGGGCGAAGCTGCAGATGGAGCTGGAAATGGCATCTTCGACAATAACGATGGCAGATAGCGCGCCGGCAACCTACTCCGCAGCGGCCGTGCTGCCAGCGGCCCTGGCGGAACAGCACTGGTACGCCGCGTACACGTGCGCACAGCATGAAAAGCGGGTGGCGGCGGAACTGGGGATGCGCGAGGTCGAGCACTTTCTTCCGCTGTACAGTTCCGTGCGGCGGTGGAAAGACCGGCGGGTGCAATTGGAATTTCCGTTGTTTCCCGGATATGTGTTCGTTCGACTTGCACTGTGTGACCGGCTGCGGGTGGTGCAGATTCCAAGCGTGGTGCGGCTGGTTGGATTTGGGGGATTGCCAACGGCGCTGCCGGATTCGGAAATGGAAATCCTGCGGACAGGGCTTGGCCAGAGTCTGCGCGCGGAGCCGCATCCGTTCTTTACCGTTGGGCGGCGTGTGCGGATAACCGGAGGCCCGTTCGCGGGGCTGGAAGGGATATTGAAGCGGAAGAAGACGAATCTGCGAGTAGTGGTTTCGCTGGGATTGATCCAGCGTTCGGTGGAGGTGGATGTGGATGCCGCCGATGTTCGACCGGCAGCCGGGTAAGGTTAGAGAATGCACCCCCCCTCCCCCCATGATTTTGTAAAGATATGATACGCCAGAGTTTAGGTGAGGGGGGTCTGCAAAAGATGTGATTCGATTGGGTTTAGGGGAACGGAGCAGAAAGGCAGCAAGAGATGGCGGAGTTTGGTGGCGGTTATGGCTAGCGAACACGACTGATATTAACACATAGGTATGGTACTAGTCAATACACTTTTTAAGTGGTCTGGAATGAGTAACATAAACGAGCGACGGGGTACGGATAGAGCGCGCCCATGGTGAATAGCGTCCAGGCCCTAGACTCGCGATTCTATCCTCAGTACGCCGACCAGTGGGATAACCGAATTTTTCGCGAGGTCATTCTTAGACATATCCGCAAGGACTCTTTCGTGCTCGATTTGGGGGCCGGCTCAGGGTATGTCGAACAAATGAATTTCCGTGGCACCGCTGAAAAAGTCTGTGGCCTTGATCCGGGCCCGTCCGTTCTGAGCAATCCGCACCTCGACGAAGCAAAGGTTGGTTCCGGTGAGGCGATCCCGTGGCCCGAACAGACATTCGACGTCGTTTTTGCCGATAATGTTCTCGAGCACCTATCAGACCCGGAAGCAGTCTTCAGGGAAGTCCTGCGCGTGCTTAAGCCGGGTGGTTCGTTTTTAGCCAAAACACCGAATCGGTTTCACTACGTAACGCTGATTGCCCAGCTCACTCCGACTTCTTTTCATGAGTTTTTTAACCGTCTCCGCGGGAGAAATGAAGTGCATACGTTCAAGACTCATTATCGGGCTAATTCCAGAAACGCAATCGCAAGGCTGGCGAAGAAGTGCGGGTTCGAATTGAGAGAACTAGAACGTATCGAAGGCCGGCCCGAGTATCTCCGATTTTCGGTACCCAGCTATTATTTCGGCGTGGCATGGGAACGGGTGGTCAACCATTTTGAATTCCTCTCCGGGATCCGTGTCCTGCTCGTGGCGGTCCTCGAGAAGCCGAGGGCAGTTAAGGCGAACAGTTGAGATGACGGAAACGGCAGACAAAAAGAACGGGCAAAATGGACACCTGACCAGCGGCCGCCTGCTGGCGCGAAATACCGTTTGGAACTTGCTCGGCAACGGCGCGCCGATGCTCGTGGCGGTGTTCTCCATTCCGATTCTCATCCATGGGTTGGGCAGGGACCGTTTCGGCGTATTGGCCCTGGCCTGGGCGGTGATTGGCTATGCCAGCCTGTTCGACCTGGGCCTGGGCCGGGCGCTGACACAACTAGTGGCAAAAAAACTGGGAGCCGGGGAGGATAGCGAGGTTCCCACGCTGGTGTGGACTTCCCTGATTCTGATGCTAGGTTTGGGGCTGGCGGGCGCTTTGGTTGCAGTGTTGGTTTCGCCGTGGATGGTCCATCGGGCGCTCAACGTGCCCGTGTCGCTCCAACCCGAGACGCTTCGTTCGTTCTACCTGCTTGGACTCTCGATTCCCGTGGTCATCAGTACGGCTGGCCTCCGGGGGTTGCTGGAAGCGCACCAGCGATTTGGTTTGATCAATGCATTGCGGATTCCGATGGGTGTTTATTCGTTTGCTGGCCCGTTGCTGGTGCTGCCGTTCTCCAAGAGCTTGTTCCCCGTGGTTGCCGTGCTTGTTTGCGGGCGGTTGATCGGCTGGGCAGCTCACTTGTGGCTTTGCCTGCGGGTCGTACCAGAGCTGTCCGACAGGATCGCCTGGCATGGCAGTTCTGCCCGCCCCTTGCTGCGCTTTGGGGGGTGGATGACGGTCAGCAACATCGTGAGTCCGCTGATGGTTACTCTCGACCGTTTCTTGATTGGTGCTTTGAGTTCGATGACTGCTATCGCATATTACGCCACGTCGTACGAAGTTGTGACGAAGCTCCTAATCATCCCAGGCGCACTGGTGGGAGTGATGTTTCCCGCGTTCTCCGCAAGTTTCGAGCACGACCGCAGCCGGACAGCGGTCCTGTATAGCCGGTGCGTCAAATGCGTTTTCCTGGTGCTGTTCCCTGTGGTCCTTGTGACCGTCGGCCTGGCGCAGTTCGGTCTCAAGCTTTGGCTGGGCGCGGACTTCGCACAGCACAGTTTCCGCGTGTTGCAATGGCTGGCGGTGGGTGTCTTGTTCAATAGCGTGGCGCAAGTGCCTTTCGCGCTGGTGCAAGGCACAGGCCGTCCAGACCTTACGGCAAGGCTGCACCTAGTTGAGCTGCCCTTCTATCTACTGGCGTTGTGGTGGTTGATTTCCTCGTACGGCGTAGAAGGCGCGGCGATTGCATGGACATTCCGTGTGGGTGTGGATGCACTCTTTCTGTTTGTTATAGCAAAGCGGTCTTTTTCGGGTTCCGCTTTGGTGACAGGCCGCGTGACGCTGATGTCTGTGGCCGCGTTATTCAGCTTAGCGGCGGCGGCGATTCCCCACAGTTTTTTGGCGAGAGCGCTGTTCATTATAGTGGCGATTCTCGGTTTTGGATTTGTGGGCTGGTTTTTCATTCTTTCGCCAGAGGAGCGTACTCTGGCTTTCGATTGGCTTTAGGAAAGATTCAGCTAATGAATGAACGGCCTTTATCGGTGGCGATGTGCACGTACAACGGTGCGCGCTTCTTGCCAGAGCAGTTGGAGAGCATAGCGGCTCAGACAAGGCTTCCCAGCGAGTTGGTCGTTTGCGACGACCGATCCACCGACGAAAGTGTCGAAATCGTAAGGAATTTTGCAGGTCATGCGGCCTTTCCCGTCCGACTTGAAGTGAATGCAGAAAACCTGGGTTCAACCAAGAATTTTGAGAAGGCCATCGGGCTTTGCAAGGGAGAAATCATCGCACTGGCGGATCAGGACGATGTCTGGTGCCCCCAGAAGCTGACTTGCGTAGCTGGCGTTCTCGAGCATGACGATCGCATCGGCGCTGTTTTTAGTGACGCTCAGTTGATCGACGAGGATTCCCGGCCGCTAGCCGGGACTCTGTGGGGTTCTTTTGTTTTCAGTTCGAGCGAACAGAAGAAGTTCGAGCATAGGCAAGGGTTAAAAGTGCTCCTTAAGCACGCTACGATCACCGGGGCGACCATGGCATTCCGCAGCAAGTTCCGCAACTTGATACTTCCCATCCCGTCAAGCCAGGTTCACGACCATTGGATAGTTCTCCTAATCGCATCCGTCTCACAACTTGCTCCAATTAGGAGTTCCCTGATGCGATACCGGAGACATCAGGCTCAGCAGATTGGTCCAGGTGCAGACTCACTTTGGCAAAGGATACGTCTCGCAAGGGATGCGGGCCGCGACGAATACTTTGGCGAGGCTGAACGGTTCAGCGAAATCTGCGAGCGCCTGTGCGATCGTAGCGAGTCGTTTCGTCCTCATACCAATGCACTCCGTCTGTTACGGCAAAAAATCAGGCACCGGGAGGCACGGGGCAGATTGCCAAGCTCCAAGCTTCTGCGCCTTCCTCTTCTCATCCGAGAAATCGCCACTTACCGTTACTGGCGATACTCCAATGGCATTGGCAGTGTGGCTAAAGATTTGCTGATCTAAGTTGCTTCTTTAGCCTTCCTAAGGCAGGAAATAATGATCGGAACTTCACTTAGTACTGAGACACGAAAGTAGTAGGAGCGGCTGCTTGAAGACCGTCCAACAAGCTGACGTTGCGATGCGGTATTTCTCTAACCGCACGCTATTCGCCCTCATGCTATTTGCGGGCCTGTATTTTCCTAGTTCCTCCGGTGAAGGATGGTCCGCGTCACTGACTCGCGCATCTTTTGCTGTATCGCTAATCCTTCTTGCAATTGTTGCGTTGCGCGTGGGCGTTGATGAGTTCATTTTCCTTTGGTTTAGTGGTCCAATCGTGGTCTGGTTGGGTTTGTGCACGCTGCCATCGTTGTTCCGCCTTCATGAGCTTACGCTTTCACCGGTTACCCTTTACTTTCCCTTCGCATTCCTGCTCTTGATTCAAGCTGGCAAGCTGCGATGCGGCGGCCTTACCCGACTTCTAGCCCTCGTGAGCATCCTTAATTTGAGCATCGCAATTTCCATGCTCACCGTCGAGCCCGTCGGTGATTTTATGGCGGCTAACTACGATGCTTTTACCGAGGGGTTAGTGACCGGTATGATCGCGGACTATAAACCGGTCCTGACCTTCGCTACGCACTCACTGGCCGGCACGTTTGCCTACCTATTCTTTTGGCTGAATTTCCGCACTTACCAGAAAACAGGGAAAGGACTACACCTTGTTTTGTCCGTTCTTCACGTCGCCATGTGCATCGCGCTGACGTCAATAACGTCGATTGTTTTTGCAGCCTTGGCCATCATGGAACTTGCATGGTACTTCCGAAAAACAGCGCTGTTGTCTGCCATTGCGGCCTACGTTTTAGTTCCTATATCAGCAAAAGAATTCATTTGGGATGCTTTTTTGTCGAACATCTGGTTCCGCGAAGGAGGCGGCATTCGTTCACGCTATCTTTCAACGGGGACTTTGGGAAATGTGTTTTCTTATGTTTACAATAATCCATTGCGACCCATTGGCTTAATGCACTCATCTAATTTGTTCGAAGGCGGCGGCCAAACTGATTCTGGTCCACTTGGGTACTTCCTTCGCGGTTCGTTTGTTCTTGTGTTTCTGATGTACGGTGGGTTCTTTCTGTTCCTTCGGCGCAATCTCCGTGATAGGTGGGATTGCTACAGGCTGTTCTTCGTTATCCTTGCGGCCGAAGTCGGATTCTCAGTGCTCACTTATTCTCGTTCACTCCTATTGATGCCGGCCTTCGTGATTTATCTTAATTCATTGCCAGCCGCTTCGTTCGTCGGGTCTGCGCGGATAGAATCTGTCCCAGCCCCGTCTCAAGGCTTGTCCTGTCCCACATGAAACCAGTCTTTAACCGTTGCAGTGTTCAAATCCGCTATGGGCTGTGCCCTTTGTTCTGTTATGGATTGTCCTGCAGATCAACAAGATGATTGCGAAGAGGGGGCGTCGCGGATTGGCGATGCTGGAACCACCCGTCGACGCGGTGGCCTAAATTGAGAGCTAGAGCGGCGCATTGCTCGTGAAGCGAGTAGTGAGCGTTTTCAAGGCAGGCGGTGTAGCCGGTGTGCTGAGCGCGGCTGCGCGCAGAATCCGTACGCCTCACGCACGATCCTTTGCCAAATGCCGAGAACTGGTGAGGGACGGAGTTGGCATCGAAATAGGGGGCCCCAGCTCCATCTTTGCGTGGGGAGGCCTTATCCCGGTGTACCCCCACGCCAGACGGATTGACAACGTCAACTTCGCGAGCAAAACGATCTGGGAAGATGCGACAAGAGAAGGCGACACATTCAATTTCTATTCGAGGAAGATGCCGGGGCAACGATTCATCGGCGAAGGCGCCGATCTCTGCACAATCTCCAGTGAGAAGTACGATTTCGTTTTGTCATCGCACATGCTGGAGCACACCGCAAACCCGTTGCGCGCCCTCATTGAGTGGAGACGCGTGCTCAGGCCGGGTGGGGCACTCGTTTTGGTTGTGCCCGCGCGGGACGGCGCATTCGATCACCGGCGTCCAATAACAACACTGGCGCACCTTATTGAGGACTTTGAGAAGAACGTGAGTGAGGACGACCTCACACACCTCGCGGAGGTTCTGCAGCTACACGATCTTTCGAGAGATCCGGGGGCAAGCGATGCGGGCATGTTCCGCGAGCGGGCAGAGCGAAATACCGAGTTCAGGAGCCTGCACCACCATGTTTTCGACACGCGTCTGGTAGTGGATGTTGTGTGCCATGCCGGGTTTGAACTGGTGGCTGCTGAGGGGTTGGAGCCATACCACATCGTCGTGCTCGCGCGAAAGCCTCTCGCAGGGGCTGCGGCCAGCCCGTTCGACGAGGATACGTTGCGCGAAGTGCTTCGTAAGAGCCCGTTCCCGTCCGACCGCCAGGCTTCGTGAACTCCCAGGACGTGCTGGCGGTCGTGGTCAGTTACAACGGGTTGCAGAAGACTCTGGAGACCGTGGACGCGCTACAAAGGCAGGTCGGGCACGTTCATATCGTGGACAACGGTTCTGATGATGAAGAGTCGCTCGTTGTGCTTGAATCGCTGGAGCGGGAGCGCGGTATTACGGTCGAGCGTTTGGGAGAAAACCGGGGCGTCGGGTACGCTTTGAATCGCGGCGTGCAGCGCGCGCGGCAGATGGGCTGTACCTGGCTGCTGACGATGGATCAGGACAGCGTCGTGGATCGGTCCTTCATCGCGGCATACCAGGCGGCACTTGAGGCGGCGCCTGAATTGGTATGTTTGACGCCGAGGATCACCACCAGAAGCCGAAGGAAGGATGCGGCAGGCGGGGAGATTAGTTACGCGATTACATCGGGCAATCTGGTGCGCGTCAGCCTGTTCGATCAAATCGGATTATATGACGAGGGGTTCTTCATAGACTGCATCGATTTTGATTTCTGCCTACGGCTCCGGCGGGCGGGCTATGCGATACATCGCGTGCCGAATGCATTGATGCAACATCAATTGGGAGACTCGGTTGATCTGCCCAAAGCCGTCCAGAAGTACTACGCCAGGCATTCGCCGGTGCGGCGCTACTACATGTACCGGAACTATATGTACATGGCAGAACGGCATTTTTTCAAATTTCCGGGATTCATCGGCAAGCTGGGGCTCGCACAAATGCTCTTGCTGCTGCTAATCGGCTTTCTGGACCCCAGGCCGCTGGCCAGTTATCAAGCGATCGCACGGGGCATGTGGGACTACGCGCTGCGCAGAGAAGGGCCTTATAGGATGCGCGGGGCATGAAGATTGGTTATGTATGCACAAACTACAACAACTCGGCGTATACGCGGGAAGCGGTGTGCTCGCTGCTGAAAGATGGCGGGGATGAGTATCGAATTGTCGCGGTGGATAACAATTCGGACAGTAAAAACGTCGAGGCGCTGAAAAACATCGCCAGTGAATTCCAGCAAGTTGAATTGATTCTGAATAAAGAGAACGTGGGCTATTTCAAAGGCCTGAATATCGGCATCCGACACCTGAGAGCCAGTCAACCGGATATCAAAATCATGGTTGTGGGGAACAATGACTTGGTGTTCCCGGCCGATTTTGCGGAGGCCATTGGCAGGAACATGTCCACGCTGGAGAAGTATGCGGTTGTTTCGCCGGACATCGTAACGCTGGATGGCGTACATCAAAATCCTCATGTCATCAGCAAAATCGGCAAGTTTCGCGAGTTCATTTACGATCTGTATTACGCAAACTATTATCTAGCGCTTGCCATACGGAAAGTGGCGAGGGTGAGCCGGGGTTTCACCGACAGGCCGGACGAGACGCATCACGATGTGGCGCAGAAGATTTACCAAGGATATGGGGCCTGTTACTTGCTGGGCCCGGAGTTCTTCCGACATTTCGAAGAATTGTGGGCGCCGTCCTTCCTGATGCACGAGGAATACTTTCTGAGCAAACAGTTGAGCGACAAAGGTTTGAGCGTTTACTACGAGCCGGCCATTAAAGTGATGCATCACTGCCATGGGGCCATGGCCACAATTACCAGCAGGAAAGCCTGGGAAGCCGCGCGGGCCGCGCAAAAGATTTATCGGCAACACGTGAGGATATTCAATTGAACCGCCGAGTTTTCGTTTAACGCGATGAAAGCCTATCAAATCTGCGCAAATTGCGTGATGGACACGTCCGATCCGAAGATCACGTTTGACGGGAAAGGGATGTGCGATCACTGCACGAATTTTTATAAGAGCGTGCTGCCGAAGTGGCAGCCGAACGAAGCGGGAAGGAAAGTACTCCAGAAGAAGATAGATGAAATCAAGAAGGCTGGAGCAGGAAAGGATTTCGATTGCATTATCGGGATCAGTGGAGGAGCGGACAGCTCGTACTTGACGTATGTCGCGAAGGAGCAGTTCGGGCTGCGGCCGCTGGTATTCCACGTGGATGGCGGGTGGAACTCGCAGATCGCTGTGAATAATATTGAAAAGTTGATTGACAACCTGGGCTTGGAATTATTCACGGAAGTGATTGATTGGAAGGAGATGCGCGACCTGCAATTGGCGTTTTTCAAGTCGGGCGTACCGCACATTGATTTGCCGCAAGATCACGCTTTTTTCGCGACGATGTATAAATTCGCGGAAGAGCATGGAGTCAAGTACATCCTCACGGGCGGGAATATTTCCACGGAATGCGTGAGGAATCCTTTGGACTATTTCTACTACGGGACGGACATGTGGCAGATCCGGGATATTCACGGGAAATTCGGGCAAGTGCCACTGGTCACTTTTCCACTTTCGGGAATTCTGAGGCACAAGGTTTATTTAAGGTATTTCAAGGGAATCGAGGTAGTGAAGCCGTTGGACTATCTGCCGTATGTAAAAAAGGATGCGATGCAATTGCTCAGCGAAAAGTTCGGATGGCAGATTTATGCGCGGAAACACTTTGAGTCGCGATTTACGAAGTTCTACGAGGGTTACTGGCTGCCGGTTAAATTCGGTTTCGATACGAGAAGGGTGCAGTATTCGAGCTTGATCCTGACCGGCCAAATGAAGCGGGAGGAAGCCCTGGCGGAGCTTTTACAGCCGCCTTACGACGAAGAAACGATTGGTCAGGATTTTGAATATATCTCGACGAAGCTTGGAATAACCGTAGCTGAGCTGCAGGGGTACATGGAGGCGCCGCGCAAGTCTTACAAGGACTATAAGAATCAGCTGTATCTGTTTCTGCTGGGAGCTCGCGTGATGCAGATGATGGGGCTGGAAGAAAGAGCAGTGAAAAGGTGATTTCGATAGTCGATTACGGCGTTGGCAATATATTAGCGATTGCCAATATCTATAAGCGACTGAATATTCCGGTGCGGATCGCCCGCTCGGCGGAGGAACTGGCTGGAGCAGAAAGACTGATTCTTCCGGGGGTCGGAGCGTTTGACTGGGCGATGGCTCGACTGAATAAGTCCGGGATGCGTGGCGTGCTGGACGACGTGGTGCTGTCGAAAGGAAAGCCGGTCTTGGGGATTTGCGTGGGCATGCAGATGCTGGCCAAACGAAGCGATGAGGGCGCGCTGGATGGACTCGGGTGGATTGACGGCGAAGTCAAGAAATTCGACCACGCGGCGCCATCGCAGCGCGCACACCTGCCGCATATGGGATGGAACGACGTCGAACCCCGATTCCGGGAGTGCTTGTTCAGGGATATCGAAGCGACTAGCAGGTTTTACTTCCTGCATTCGTATTATTTCGCGCCGAAAGACACGAAAGTGATTTTAGGAGTTACGGACTACGGTGGCGACTTTGCGTCGTGCGTGCGTGCCGGAAATATTTATGGCGTTCAGTTTCACCCCGAAAAGAGCCATCAATGGGGCATCCAGCTCTTGAAGAATTTTGCGGTGATGTGAGCATGTTGCGCCCGCGAATTACACCATGTCTTTTGGTCAAGAATGGCGGCCTGGTTAAGACCATCAACTTCGGCAATCCGAAGTATGTAGGCGATCCGATCAATGCCGTAAGGATTTTTAACGAGAAGGAAGTTGATGAAATTATGGTAGTGGATATTGATGCTTCCGTTCAGGAGAAGAAGCCAGACTATGCGCTCATCAAGAATCTGGCCGCAGAATGCCGGATGCCTCTGTGTTATGGCGGGGGGGTCAAGACAGTCGAGCAAGTGGAGGAAATCATCAGCTTAGGTGTCGAGAAAGTTGCGATTAGTTCGGCTGCGATTGGCAACCCCGAATTGATCGCCAAGGCGGCTGAGGTCGTCGGAAGCCAGAGCATTGTTGTAGTCATGGACGTAAAGAAGGTGGACGTCCGCGATCCCTATGAGATCTTTATTCATAACGGGACAAGTGGCACTGGCCTTAACCCTGTCGAATTTGCCAAGAGGGCAGAGGATCTGGGCGCCGGCGAGCTGGTCATCAATTCGATCGACTGCGACGGGCAAATGAAAGGATATGATCTTCCACTTGCCAGAATAGTGCGCGATGCCACCAATCTTCCCATCACGGTACTGGGGGGCGCTGGATCGCTAAAGGACATTGCGGTTCTGATTGAATTATTTGGAACGATTGGGGCCGCCGCAGGGAGTCTGTTTGTATTCAAGGGGAGCTTTCGAGCAGTTCTGATCAATTACCCCAGCCGGTCGGAGAAAGACGCCTTAGTGCCCCGCGCACGTCAAGCTGTAGTTTGATGCAAGTCAACACCGCGTTCCCGTTTGAGGTTCAATGCAACAAGTTCTTCTGAATACAGCTACTGGAAAAACATCGTTGATTGAGGTTCCAGTCCCCGTGCTTCACAAGGGCCAGGTGCTGATCCTAACGAAGTGCACGCTGATTTCCGCGGGGACCGAGCGCATGCTGGTCGATTTCGGTCGTGCTTCAATGATCGACAAGCTGCGGCAACAACCGGACAAGGTCAAGATGATTTTTGACAAAGTGCGCACCGACGGCCTAATAGCCGCGATAGATGCGGTGCGCAGCAAACTTGACCAGCCGCTGGCGTTGGGCTACTGCAACGTGGGTACGGTAATCGAGGTGGGGGCAGGAGTTATTCAATTTAGACCGGGCGACCGGGTAGTTTCCAATGGCAGCCATGCGGGGTTTGTGAGCGTGCCAAAGAATCTGTG